>QHRA01000211.1:14748-15620 GCA_003221295.1 Verrucomicrobiota bacterium
AATCGGCGGTCATGCCATCTTGACTTTCGACGATGCGCAATGCGATGGTGTAATCGTAGGTGCGCTGGTCACCCATCACTCCGACGGTTTGCACGGGCAGGAGAACGGCGAAGGATTGCCAGACCCGATAATACCAATCGCTCGCTTCCATTTCACTGTGCACAATGGTATCGGCATCGCGCAAAATGCGAAGCCGTTCCGGTGTTACTTCGCCTAAAATACGCACGGCAAGCCCAGGTCCGGGGAAAGGTTGGCGATAAACTATTTCTTTGGGTAGTCCGAGTTGAAGTCCGGCCTGCCGAACTTCATCCTTGAATAGCTGACGCACGGGTTCGACTAGCTCGAAGTGCATCTTTTCGGGTAATCCGCCGACATTATGATGGCTCTTGATTACGTGCGCAGGATTGCCGCCAATGGCGACGCTTTCGATGACATCAGGGTAGAGCGTCCCTTGCGCCAGAAACTTATAGCCGCTGTGCTCGTCCGCGCCGTTCTTTTTGTCCTCGGCCAGTAGCTCTTCAGTCGCGGCGTGAAAAACCTTTATGAATTCGTTCCCGATGATCTTTCGCTTCTGCTCCGGATCGGTGACACCCTTTAACAGGCTAAGGAACCGATCGGATGCATCGACATACTTAAGTTCAATATGAAAGTTTTCGGCGAAAACACGCTGAACGATTTCTTCCTCGCGCGCGCGCAACAAACCGTTATTGACGAAGATACAGGTAAGTTGGTCGCCAATTGCCTTATGTAGCAGCGCAGCCACAACCGAGGAATCAACACCGCCACTGAGGCCGAGAACTACTTTGTTGTCACCGACCTGGGCGCGCACTCTTTCACAGGCGTGGTCAATGAAGGAACCCATGGTCCAATCC
>QHRA01000212.1 GCA_003221295.1 Verrucomicrobiota bacterium
AACTCGAACAACGGCCCTTACAATCCAAACGTGGCACTAGGTGGAAATCCGTTGCCGCAGTTCTATTCGGATTCGCGCGACGGAAACGTTATCTGCGGCAGTTCAAGCTTTACGAGTCTTACTGGCGAAATTTATGGTAACGTCACTACGGACGGAGCAACTCTTCGCACCACCAGATACATCTACGGTACCGTCGACAACAACGTTCCGGTTATCGTATCGCCGCAACCGGCCGTCACTCCTCCGCCCTCGAGGGTATATGAGGCGAGCTCACCTGCGACCATTACTCCACCGCTGAATAATCCTAATTGCGGCGGGAATTCACCGGATTCGTGGGCAAATGCGCCCTGGTATCTTTATAGTCAACTTAAGGACGTCACGATTAACCCAGTCACAGTAAATTCCACGCCTCGCGAGACCTATGTCAATATTGTGGTCAACGGCGACATCAAGACTAACCTCACAATTAATAAAGGGGCGAACGTCAGGATCTACTTCACTGGAAATGCAGATATTAAGGTGTCCAACTTTAGTAACGGCAACGTAGACGGATCAGCTCTTCTTAACATCGACGGGACCACTTCCACTAATCATAGCGCCTCCGCGCACGTGCAGTTTTACGGCGTTAGTCCAACCGCTCCAGCTACCCAAACGATAAATCTCGATGCCAATGGCAAGCCCACCATCGAGGCGCTCTGGTATGTTCCCGGTGCTGATTTCATCAGCAAAGGCAACATTATGATGTACGGTGTTGTGGTTTGCAAAAGCTTCTACGAAAATGGCGATTGCTATTTCCATTACGACAAAGCTCTCGCCAATATGCTGCCACCGAACGATTATCGAATCGCCAGCTACGTCGAAGACATCCGATAGATCACACTGGCTAGTGACCAGCTACAAATAGCGGATTGACGGATCGCTTCAAACGAGCACCGTCAATTCCGCTGAGCGTAGAGACATCTTGCATGATGAAGGCCCGCCTTATTGCGGCAGCGTTGGGCGCTGCGCTATTTGCATTCGCAGACAAAGCTCCGGCAGGGCTGATAATTTTTACCGGAGTAATTGATGAGGTTCGCTTTTCCGGGAACGCGGCGCCGTTCACCGTCGGAGACCCATTTTCCGCGACCTTCTTCTTCGCAGGTCAACCCGATCCATCTGAGTGTAACAACCGAGCGATCCGGTCATTCCAAGTGTCGCTTGGTGACTTTTCCATTACAGCGTTCGGCGGAGGCAGGGCTGTAGGCGGATTGGCTCTTTGCCTCGATGTGAGTGAGAGCAATCTACTTTATCAGGTATTCCACGCGATTGCCCGTGAAGTCCCAGCTCCCTACGGTTTCAGCGATACCAACATCGTGATATACGATCCAGCCGTTGGTGGCGTAATACCACCATTCGATCAACTGAGAGAAAATTACTTTAATGTAGACCTCGCTTCGGGTGGATCAGAGTCAGATTTCGCGACGGGTCATCTGACGAGTTTCCCCGTAGTTCGTCGTACGCCTGGCAATTCGGTGCCGGAGAGCGGCTCACCCCTGGTGTCATTCGGCTTGGCACTTCTCGGCTTGGCCCTGGTGCAGCGAAAAAAAGTGCAAAAAGTGAGGACTTCTCTGAAGGAGATGTCCAGTAAAGATTGGTGAAAGTAATTGGATTAAAGGCGGTTGAAGCAGAGTGGGTAGGAAAGCGAGAAGCGATATCATACTTCTCTCAGCGACGCGATGAGCTAAAGCTCGCATGATAATAATCAGATCCCCAGTTCTCAATCCTGACCCAAGACGCGCATTTTTAACAACCTGGCTTTAACAGCAGGCCGTTGTGGTGCCGTCAGTCTTCACGCGGAGCGACCGGGGATAGCTTTGAGTATGCGCTCTTTGCGGCTGTTTTTCAAAGTCGCGTTTTTCTTGCAGTAGTTGATAAAGGATGCAGCACATTCGCCGAGCCACGATGGTAACGGCGGTGTTAGGCTTCTTGCCGCGAGCGCGACGTTGTTGGTAAAAGGCACCAAAGTAAGCCGAATATCCAATCGCGACCCAGCTCGCTTCGATCAGGGCCCAATGCAGCCACTTGTTGCAAGAAGGTAAGAGCCGGCCGTGCGCTACCTTGCCTCCGCTGGCGTAGGTAGTAGGAACTACTTTGGCATAGGCGCAAAGTTTCTCGGCACTCCCAAAGCGCTCAATCACATTAATCTCGCATGCGATCACCGCCGCCAAGGTCGCTCCGATGCCAGGCACACTGCGCAAGCGAGCCTAAATCCCAGTTCTATTTTCCGCGCGGAGGAAGTCTAATAAATCGATTGCGCTACTCAGGGCGTTAAGTATGGGATCTCAAAATGTTTTTCCATCGCTCTCTCCTTTTAGAGGTTAGGACATTCGCGGTAGTGCCGCTGCTCGTACTCGCGCTTTCTTCACCCTGGGGGAGGGGACGACGAGCAGAACTGTTCGTTATGTGGTCCTCGGATGACCCTTCCTTGAGAACGCAAATCGCGGCGCTCTCCCCGACCGTCAGTCCGGATGAGGCTCGGCGAGTCGCATACACTACATATATGACCGGACGGGAACTACACCGCGAGTGGCGTGTGGCGTGGCTACCCGGCATTCAGAACTTCCTCGTCAATATGGGAGCGAGAAAAGGGGGACTCTGTTTTCAGTGGGCAACGGAGCTTCTCGTCCGATTGGATGCACTGAAGCTGCAAACGCTCGAGCTCCACTGGGCCGAGTCGGGTGCCAACACCGGTGCCGAGCATAACGTCATCGTAGTTACGGCCAGAGGCCAAGCATTCGGAGAGGGCATTCTGCTCGACCTCTGGCGTTACTCGGGAAGTCTCGTTTGGGCACACGTCGGCATGGATCCGGATTATCGCTGGACGGAAAACAAATCCGAACTCGCCCGCAGATTGGGGGGAACAAGGGATGTAGCTTCGAAGCAAGTACGCTCTACGACGAAATCGAACTGAACTATGCGGAACTACTTGGGCTTTAAATCTGTCCCGAGTATGTTGAGAGCGCGATCGAGCGTAAATCGGCAAGGAATCGGGCACGATCCGTTAGGGGCGTTAAATTTCCCACATCGAGCGTGAGCGCGCGAGCCTTATCAATGATTCGGCCGAGCTACGGCTCTTCTGAACTTAAGGCGAGGCCACCGAAAGCTCCGCAAGAGAAAAGCTGGGCGTTATTGACGGCGTAAACCGCGCCGTCGGGTCCAATGACCGTAGGTGTGTATGCTTCGCCGGTGGGCGGGGCGAGAGTCAGGCTTGGAAGCTTTCCGAACATGCCGCAAGACCGGCCTCGCGAATGGCGCCGCCCTAGCGATGTAAGCATCTATTCGCGGATCTCTACTGGCCATGCTGCGATGCTGAAATTCCTTCCGCGTTGGCGTCGATGCAATTTATCGTCGACTCGTTAAATTCTCGCTTGCACAATCCCAGTTAGAGCAGTTCGGTCGCCGGCGGTTTCCGTAAACGCAAGAAGTTGACGTTTCCAGCGAATTGCTCCGAACGGGTCAAGCAATTACGCCCGAAACGGAACAAGACCTGCTCAAAGTTGATAGCGGCTGATGTTTGCATGACGCCCCCCGACAAGAGTTTTTCTGGCGATATCGATCTGGTTCGCGTTCAGCAGGAACCGCTCAAGGTGCCGGATCCTACTTTGCCATCAGCCACCTATGTTGGTTCGCGGTATCGCCCGGAGCGTTGTCACTCCACGCAACTCGCGCTCGTCATCGGTCTCTTCGCCTGCGGCGGTCTAATTTGTTCAATGTTTTTGGTTGATGGCGGCGATGACTTCCTGCGGCCACCTTACTGGCCACGGAAATCATATAGCTCGCCTGCGTTAGCGGCGCCGCAAAGACCAGTGAGCGCACCGGCCGTTCCCCAAAATGGAACGTTCAAATCAAACGGTGAGAAAAAAAATGCGGCATTACAAGACCATCGCGTCGGCGATCGCAAACCGTCGATCGTGCCTCTCTCGCTCGCATCCGCCGCTCAAAATTCCGTGCTGCGCCGCTGATCGTTTCAGGGACGAAGCGGGCGAATTTCGCCAGAAATTTCTGTGACCACCGGATAACCTTCGATTTGGCGCGGGAGCTTGCGTTCGGTCTCCGAGGTGGGTCGCGCCAGCATCACTTTCAGGCAGGGCGTTTTGCCATCCGCCAGAACACCGACGTAAAGGCCAACAACATCAGGCAACTCAAGCAATTGCCTATCGTGCGCAGCCAGCACCGCATTGATATCACGCCTGCTGGGCGAAGGGCTTTCGGCCATAACTTGCGCGAACCCTAGCGCGACAATCACGCCAATGCACAGTTGCCAGATCTTCATCTTGGGAAAGATTGCGCCGGTTGAAAAGAATAGCGAGGGGTGATTGACGAATGGAGCGACGGCTGGGCGATTGCGATAGTCGAAGCCTATCATCTTCCCCAGGGTCATCACAGGGGAACGAGGACATTATCTTAAAGCTTGAGTGAGGGCGGGGCGAGCTCCCGCGAACCCGGCGCTCTCCAGCGGCGTCGCAGGAGCTCCGCCCTCCATGAGCCGTATCCTCTATTTTGCTTTGTTACTACAACTGCAAGGGCAGCCGCGGAAGGCGTGATCGATCTTTGCAAGCGGTACGCCAAACGATTAATAAATGACGCAGACAATGAATATCTGGATATTCAAAGCTGACGCTAATCACCGCCTGGCGATACGAACCGACATCGAATATTTTCAGGACCATTTCGTTGCGAAACCTCTGGCGAATCACTGGAATCCGCCACCAATAAGAGTTCTTAACAAGAGTCTGCCGGTTCGCGATTTTGTCTCTTGGATGATGTCAGCACCGGTTATTTCCGAAAGGGCGGGGGGGCGCCCTCGAACACCTATTTTCCGGGCATTGCGAGATTCTTCCGCTTATTGAACTACGGCGAAAGCTGTACTACGCCGTCAATGTACTGACCACGGTTAACTGTCTAGACGAAGAAAAATCAGATATTTGCTATGCAATTGACGACCCAGGCTACATCCTGAGTATTCGCCGGTATCACTTGCGCAATGAGATGATTCCTTCGGGCGTTTCCATTTTTAAAATTCCTCAAGACGTTGGCACTGTCTTCGTAACAAAAACCTTTGTTGAATCCGCGCGGGTTAATCAACTTCGTGGCGGTATATTGCTTGATCCGACCGTTGGCATATTCGAGGGGCTAATTCGTCCTGAATTAAATCTGGTTCCTGACCTGCCATAGGCCGAAGCAGAGGAGCAGTTGGATGAGCTTTTGCTGGCTAGCGAACCTGATGAACTATGTTTGATTAGCCGAAAGAATTGATGCGCCAGCCTAACCTGCTCGTTTTTCTTCCGGATCAGCAACGAACCGATACCATGGCCTGCTATGGAGGAACAAAGGTTCACGCCCCGGCCCTGAACAAACTGGCTTCCGAGTCGGTCATCTTCGAACGCGCCTATGTGACCCAGCCTATTTGCACGCCTTCGCGCGCGTCTTTGTTCAGCGGTTTGTGGCCACATACTACTGGTTACACCAGAAACAGCGTTCCACTGGAGCAGCGCTTTCCTACCTTTGCCGAACTAGTAGAGAATAGAGACTATCACTGCGCTTACATGGGCAAGTGGCATCTAGGCGGAGATGCCTCCGCCCAACGCGGCTTCCGCGATTGGGTTTCTACCGAAGATGTGAGCGACTACAGCCGTTTTCTTATCAGCCATGGGATCGCTCCCGATCGTGAGAATAACGCGTTCTCGCGCCCTTTCATTAGCACGCTTTCCCTCGAGCTATCGAAGCCAAAATTTTTGCAAGACCACGCCTGCCAGTTTATCAAGCAGCATCGGCGTGATCTATTTGTTCTTTTTGTCGCTTTTGTCGAACCGCACACACCCTACAACGGACCGTTCAATGAGGAGCATTCGGCTGCTGAAGTGGACTTGGATGAAACTGCACTGGCTCCTCCAACGGATGAGTTCCCTTGCGGTACCGTCTGATCCGCGAGCGACAACACGCACACGCGATACTCGATCGAGCGCGCCTGCCGCAACTTTACTATGCCGGTATCACTCCGGAAGAATACCGCGGGATCAAACAGCGATACCTTGGCCTGGTAACGCTGGTTGATCGAAGTATCGGCGCTATCCTTGGTTGTCTGGCACAGTTCGGCCTACTGGACGAGACGATTATCGTGCACACGAGTGACCATGGTGACTGCCTGGGCGCACACCAACTTTTTGGCAAGGAAGTGATGTTCGAAGAGGCGGCACGAGTGCCTTATCTAATTCGGATGCCTGGGCAGGGTCGCAGCGTGAGAATCAATCAGCCAATCAGTCACATCGATTTCTTGCCAACCTTGCTGGAGCTGCTTGGTCAGACCAAACCACCTCATTGTCCGGGGCAAAGTCGTGTTGCACTGCTCAAAGGGGGATCGATGCCGCCACAAAGCATCTTTATGGAATGGTCGCCCAACCGGGCAAAAACGGTGAAACGAAGTTCGCTGGCAACCCGGCGGCAAGCTAAACGAGCGATGGAGGAATCGACGCGCGCTGTAGTTACCAGCGATGGCTGGAAGCTTTGCCTAAGAGATCACGATTTGAATGAACTATACAACTTAAAGGTTGATCCAATTGAAGCGCATAATCTATATTACACAGGCAAGTATGACGCGGTGATCGCGCGCGGAAGAGATGAGATTCATCGCTGGCAGGAAATGACCGAAGATCGTCTGAAAATTTAATCGTGGCGAAAGTGCGAGTTTCAAACCGGCTCCGCAGAGCGTCGCCCTACCAGTGAAATTTTGGCGCCAACGCATTGGTAGGGCGAGACTCCGTCGAGCCGCGCCAGCATCATTCAGAGGATCCCACCGGGGGAGGCACCGCTTTACGTGTTGCGACCAGACAAGCGGCTGCGCAATCTTTGCCAGTAAGTCTCTCCCGGTAATTGCCCTATCGTGATTCGCTCCCCATTTGAGCGTCGAAACCACTCCGGCAACTCAATATCGGTGCGGGCGATGCTTTCTAGACAATTTCGAGTGATGGCGCCCCGTTTTGTGCTTTCGCCGAAGACAGCAAAGTTTTGTTGGGTGACAAAGAGGTGATACTCCGCGGGCTTTTCGATCCGATTTTTCAAACCGTCCAATGCTTTGGCTGATGGCACTTGCGCGGGCAATTGAGAAAAGAGAAAGCGAAGAACCTTTGCCCGAAGAAACTGATGAATCCAGATTTGATACCACGCTTTGCGCTCAAGTAGAATATCGCCAGATGGAGTAACGCGTTGATTAGGATGCAAAGCCAGTTCAGGGCGGTCCAGGGTGACCCGAGTGCGGCAGAAAAGGAGACCGCTTATTTCGGACGCCGTCAGTGCATAATTAAGAAGCTCTTTGACTTTTTCTACTATCAAACGGATCGGATACTTATCGTCGGAGCACCAGTAAACCCATTCCTCATCTTCAATGTCTTCGATCAATCGCAGGACAGTTGCGGGGATTTCAAGCGGCGATTCGATGTACTCTGCGCGTTCCAAGTCTGGGCCGCGAAGCTGCTGATAAGGGATGCGAAACCGGAACGGATGATCTGGCCAAAGACGCTGGTATTGCAGCATCAGGTGCTGGGTAATAGCCCGATGTCGATCGAAGGTCAGAACAATCGCTTTCATCAAAAAGTGAGCCTACCTTGACTCTCTCCGTTCGGCTAAACAAACGATGATCTCGCATCGCTACAAGTGTATCTTCGTGGAAGTTCCCAAAACTGGTTCGACCAGCGTGCGCCACCTGTTGGGAAAACCGATTAAGCCACACTTGAACCTGTGTGAGATCAAGAGGTTGATGGAAAGCTACTGGGTTGTGCGCGGGGGACGGAAAAACCGGATACTGGAATGGCTCTATCTTACATTGCCGGCGGAGCGTCGGAAAGAGCGGGGACGGCGGCAATTCGAGAGCTACTTTAAGTTCGGATTTGTTCGCAATCCCTGGGACCGTGTCGTCTCGCTCTATGAGCGCAATGAAGCAGTGCAAATGCGTCAGGAGATGACCTTCGAGGAGTTCGTTCGCTGGATTCAATATAGTAGTAGCACCTGCGTTCACTCCTCGCCTCATCGTTACCAACTTGATTGGTTTGTCGATGCCAATGGCAAGATGCTCGCAGACTTCATTGGCCGATTCGAGCGCTTGGAGGAAGACTGGGCCGTGGTCGCGAAGAAAATTGGAGTAAGCGAAGTGCTTCCTCATGCCCGTGCCAACCCTCGGGCGCGGCACTACACTGAATACTACACCCCGGAGACGCAAAGTATCATTGAAGAGAAGTTCAAGGTCGACATCGAGACATTTAACTATCGCTTTGGCGAGTGAATGCTCCTCGCTCCTTACGATAAGGCAGACGGCGGCTCTTCCTGGTTTACGGGCCACAGCAAAAGAATCGAGTGGAAATAGAGCATGATGTGGAGCGATGGTCCGACATGAGCGAGAAGGACTATGTTCTCGGAACGCATGATGAGGAGTTGTTGAGACTCGGACTGCAACACCGGGTCTGGCGCCCGGTGGTTTTGGACTGTTGGCAGAAGGCAGGCATTACCGCCGGGAAGCGCATCCTCGATCTTGGGGCCGGGCCCGGTTACGCGGCCCTCGACCTTGCCGAAATTGTTGGGCCATCCGGCGAAGTCGTGGCGCTGGAGCGGTCAGGCAACTTCGTTGCGGCGATGCGTGAGTCCTTTCGTCGGCGCGGCCTCACTAACGCGAAGATTTACGAGTTGGACCTGATGACCGGCGATTTGCCGAAAGGCAATTACGATTTCTCCTGGTGCCGTTGGGTCCTATCGTTTGTCAGCGATCAGGGGTTGTTGATCAAGAAACTCGGCGATGTCATGCCAAAAGGCGGGATCTCTATCTTTCACGAATACGCTCACTATGGAACCTGGCGTTTCCTTCCACCGATCGCGAGTCAGGAAAAGTTTCGCGAGCACGTGATGGCGACCTGGCGCGAGTCGGGCGGAGAACCGGATGGCGCTGCCGAACTGCCGACGTTGCTCTCGCAAAATGGGTTTATTATTCGGTCGGCTACGCCGCATATTTTTTGTATGCGTCCGACTAATTACATGTGGCAGTGGCCGGTGACATTCATCGAAGTCTATCTTCCGCGCCTGATCGAGATGGGCCGGATCGATCAAACCTTCGCCGACAACGTGCGCGCTGATTTGAGTAGTGCGGCAGAGAACCCGAATGCGCGGATGATTACGCCGCTGGTGGTGGAAATTGTGGCGGAAAAAACTGAATAGCCTAAGTCATTCATAAAAATCAAGGCGCCTTATTTCAGAACCAAGTTGTTGCCAACGCACCCTCACCTCAATCCTCTCCCTCAGGAAGAGGAGGACGCGAAGCGCCAGGTGAGGGCTGGTTACGGTAGGGCGGCGACTAACTTGTGTGAGCAACTGAGAGGTCCCTCGCTTCGCTCGGGATGACAGAGCGCCGGCCTGCGCGGACACCAATACCGCAAGCGTGCCGAAGTGAAATTGTGAATTGTTTTCAGCAGATTGAGCTTTAACACTCTTCACAAATCACGTATCACCATTCACTCTCTGCCATGACCATCGGCATTCCCAAGGAAATTAAAGAACAAGAGCAACGCGTTGGTTTGCTCCCGTCCGCCGCGCAAACACTGGTTGGTCATGGCCATACCGTTCTCGTGCAAAAAAACGCCGGCGTCGGCTCCGGTTATCCGGATGAGGAATACGTCAAAGCTGGTGCGCAGATCGTCGAATCGGCCAAAGAAATTTTTCAGCGCGCGGACATGATCGTAAAAGTGAAGGAACCGTTGCCGGCGGAGTGGCCGTTGCTGCGTCGAGGACAGATTCTTTTCACTTATCTTCACTTGGCGGCGAGCAAGCCTTTGACAGAAGCGTTGCTCAACTCTGGCGTGACTGGTCTTGCTTACGAGACCATTCAAATCGGGAATCGCCTGCCGCTTTTAGAACCAATGAGCGAAATCGCGGGCCGCATGTCGGTTGTGATGGGCGCGTATTATTTGGCGAAACACAACGGCGGCACGGGTGTATTGCTCGGCGGCGTTCCGGGAGTTTTGCCGGGGCGCGTGGTCGTGCTTGGTGGCGGTACCGCTGGCGTGAATGCCGCGCGCATGGCCACTGGTCTGGGCGCCGACGTTACGATTCTCGAAGTCGATCTCGAACGGATGCGTTTTCTCGACATCACCATGGATAACGCCCACACGCTATATTCCAGCGAAGCGCATCTCCACGAATTGATGGCGACGACCGATCTGCTCATTGGCGCGGTTCTGGTGCCAGGAGCGAAAGCACCGAAGTTAATTACGCGCGCAATGTTGCGAAAAATGAAACCGGGCAGCGTGGTGGTGGACATTGCGATCGATCAGGGTGGTTGCGCGGAAACGTCGCGGCCAACGACGCATCTCGATCCCGTTTATATTGAGGAAGGCGTTACCCATTATTGCGTGGCCAACATGCCAGCTGCTTATGCACGCACCGCTACCCAGGCGCTGACGAATATTACCAGTCGCTATGTCGAATTACTGGCCGATCGCGGATTGGAAGGCGCATGCAATAAACAACCGGCCTTGCTTGGTGGTGTGAACACGCGCGACGGAAAACTCACCATTCAAGCCGTCGCTGAGGCACATGGTTTGGCCTACGCTCCCATGTTCTCAAGCGATGCACTCGGTTCGCTGGGCGGGTGACCATTGCCGCCGCAGTAAGGCCGAAACACTCGTTTGCGCCGAATATGAAATGACCCACATTGGGTTTTCCATCTACAACCTTATGAAGAAATACATTTGCACTCTCGCTGGGGCCGCGTCGTTGCGATCGTGAATCCTTCGCCGGCCACGACAAACAAGACGGAGACGAACACGACAATTAATACAACGTCTTCGCCGTCCGCTTCAGCGACGCCGTAGTTAGCGCCAGTTTTTTGCGAGGTCTTCCCTGGGTGAATTCGGGGAAGACTTTTGCTGTACCGATAAAGCCGTCCTCCCGAGCGGAGTCGAGGGATCCCGCCAAGTTACCTTTAAGCTTTCGCAACGGGATCCCTCGACTTCCGCTCGGGAGGACTACAGTTCGGCGATGCAGAAACGTCTTCGTTTTCCGAAGTCGCGCCGACTCACTCTGGATTCGGAATTCCAGCGCGTTCGGATAGAAGGGTCCTCCGTCCGCGGTGGAACGCTTACACTCGGAGTTTTGAAAAATGCCGAATTAGAGGTGCCCGTGCGCGCCGGCTTCATTACTTCCCGGCGCGTAGGGAGAGCCGTCGTCCGCAATCGCATCCGCCGGCGTTTGCGCGAGATTTTTCGCAAACATCAACACGAAATCAGCAGCGGAGTTTGGATCGTGACGATTGCGTCGGCGCGAGCGGCGCGCGAGACCTCCCGTGCGCTGGAAGATGAGTGGTTGCGCCTGGCGCGGTGCGCTTCTATCCTTGCCCCCTGATGCGCACGCTCGTTCGCATTCTCATTCGCGGTTATCAGATAACGATCTCACCGGTGCTTTCGTTCCTCGGCGGAGCGAATTCCGGCTGCCGTTTTTCGCCCACGTGCTCCGAATATTTCTTGCGAGCGATCGAAGAGCACGGCGTCTTGCGCGGGAGCTTTCTCGGAATAAAGCGCCTGCTGCGATGTCATCCGTGGGGTGGCAGCGGATTTGATCCGGTGCCGGTGGCAGATTCACTGGCGCGGAGCTGCGTCTGCGAGTAAGCAGGCGCGATTAATTTATGGATCGAACCGCGTGGATTGCCATCACTCTTTGCGTCCTTGGGCTTATCGCCTGGGAAATTTGGATTGCCCGGCAACCACTGCCACCGCCAGCCGTTGCGCCGGCGCCTTCGTCGGCCGCGCCTTTAGCAAGCGGCACTCCTTTGGTGTCGGCGCCCTCGGCCGTTGTCACGCCGGCGCCCCCACCGGCGACTGCGGCGACGGCGGCCCCGAGCGCGACGCCAGCGCAATTTGAAGAAAAAACCGAAACGCTCCGCAACTCCGATGTCGAATTGCGTCTGACCAATCGCGGCGGCGGGGTGAGCGAAGCAATTTTGCTCAACTACCCCGCCGAGGTAGGAGAAAGCGAACGCGTGACGCTGAACTCGCCCGCACGAATTCCCATCGGCGCGATGGTCGACGATCCCGCCGCTCCAGGTTTGCCGGAATACAAAATCGCGCGCGAGGCTGATACCGTCGCACTCGAGTATGTCACACCAGAGCAGGTAACGATTCGAAAGAAGTTTTCTTTTCCGCCTACTAACGAGAAAAAGGATAATTTCGTTGTGAAATTGGATGTCGATTTTGCAAACAACGGCGCTGCGCCGTATGCAAATCCCGGTTATTTTCTTGGAATTGGCTCAGCGGCGCGGATTCACCGCAACGACTACCCGAGCTATACCCGTTTGGTTTGGTCGGTGGGCGGCCGCACTAAAGGCATCGATGTGGGTTGGTTCGCTGGGGGCGGCGGCTTTTTGGGCATGGGACAGCATCCGCCGCGTCCCTATTACACACAGGGCGTTAATGCTGCGGAGTGGGTGGCGGCGAGCAATCAATTTTTCACTTCTCTGATCGTCCCCCTGACTGCGAAGGCGGACGCAGTTTGGGGGAAGAGCTTTGAGATCGATCCGGCGCAAAAGGCTTATGGTTTAGAGGGCGCGATGCACTTACCGGGGTTCCGCGTGGAGGCCGGACAAACTTACAACGCGCACTTTCAACTCTATCTCGGCCCGAAACTTTATCATCGGCTCGCCCAGCTCGAGCACAACGAAGCCGAAGTCATGGAATTCGGCATCTTCAAGATCATCTGCCAGGCGTTGCTCAATGCCTTGAACACGCTTCACAGTTTCCTCGGCAACTATGCCGCGGCCATTCTCGCGCTAACCACAATTGTGAAGCTGTCGCTCTGGCCTTTGCAAACTAAAGCGACGGCTTCGATGCGACGGATGTCGGCGCTGTCGCCCAAAATCCAGGAGCTGCGCGAAAAATATAAGGACGATCCGACGCGGATGAATCAGGAAACGATGAAGCTTTACAAGGAATATGGGATCAACCCCGTGGGTGGCTGTTTACCGATGCTCATCCAGATTCCGATCTTTTTTGGTCTCTTCACCATGCTACGGCAGGCGGTGGAATTGCGCGGTGCTCACTTTTTGTGGATTCACGATCTCTCGCAGCCCGATACGGTAGGACACCTTCCCGTTGTCGGCTGGCCTATCAATATCCTTCCACTAATCATGGCGGCGACCAGTTTTTGGATGACCCACCTGACTCCGAAGAGTGGTGATCCCACCCAACAGCGGATGATGATGTTCATGCCCATAATTTTTATCGTCTTTTGCTATAATTTTGCCGCTGCCCTCGCTCTATATTACACTGTGCAAAACCTTTTCAGCATCCTGCAACTGTATCAGAATCGGAAGCAACCGATGCCGACTTTAGAAAAAGTTGCGGTGCCGAAACGAACCCGAAAATGACGCCTAAAGAGTTACTCGATACCATGCTCGGCTACCTCGGTTTCGTGGTGGAAATCGCGGAAATGCAAAGCGAAGGCGGAAATCTGACCCTGCAGATTTACACCGAGGAAAGCCGGCGTCTGATTGGTCGCGACGGCGAAATGCTCGACGCCATTCAATTTCTTCTCAATCGGTTGCTGCAGGCGAAAAACAAAGATGCCCAAAAGGTCATTGTCGATTGCGAGCATTATCGCTCCATGCGCGAAGATCGAATTGTGCAACGCGTTCGCGAGCTGGCTGAGCGAGTACGCATCACCGGACGCTCGCTGCAACTCGAGCCGATGAATTCCTATCAGCGGCGCATCGTTCACAACGCCTTCAAAGACGACCCCGATGTCGCGACCTGGAGTCCGTCTGATTCGGCGCGGATCAAACAAATCACGCTCCTGAAACGCCAGCCGAAGAAAGAAGCGGTAAAGTAGCGGCGCTTGCGAGCTGTAGCGGCGGTCTATGACCGCCGATGTGTTTAGCGTCGACTGACCCTCTCATTAACACACTGCTTTAGCTGGGTGTTAACAACGCCTGAGGGCGCCCCAACCGCTTCAGCGGTTTTTTGTCAGTGAACAAGTAAACCGCTAAAGCGGTTGTGGTAGTAGACTCAGCCATGCATCTCGCTGAAGCGAGGCGTTAATGAATAGGAAATATCAGGGCAGCGCCCTAACCACGTACATGACCGCCGATGTTCGGTAAGTGGGAAAAGCTCTCGGCGGTCGTAGACCGCCGCTACAGGTTTCCGCGAAATCGCGCAGCTTCCTTTGTCTCGCCCGCTTTCACTTCCGGCCGCCACCGAAATTTTTCCAGCAACGGATTCGATTTGCCTTCGACTGCGTCGGCGATGATTTCACCCAGCACCGGCGCGAACTTAAATCCATGGCCGCAATCGCCGGCCGCGATAATCAATTCGGGACGCTCCGGATCGGGAGCAATCCAAAAATTCCCGTCATGGGTATCGCAATACAAGCAGATGCGCGTGAATACGATTGGCGCATCCGCCAGCCCCGGAAATGAGTCGGACAAAAATTGGCGCATTTTGTTTTCCTCCTCCTTCGTCACCGCGCGCTCGGGAGAATCCGGCGACATCTCGCGTCCGCACCCATGATTCGCGATTTTCACCACGCCGTCGCGATTGAGTGGAAAACCGTAATAGCCGGTAGTCGAAATATCTGCGCCGAAAATTGGAAAACGTTCCGGCGTGAAAAGTTCGGGCTTTTCGGGTTTGAGATGAAATACCGGTTGCCCGCTGGCGCGAAAAAAATTGCGAGTGAATGGCAACGCGTACGGGGTCCACGCCCCAACGGCCATCACAACCGTGTCAGCTGCGATTTTTTCGCCATTTTCCAACAGGATCCCTTTTGCGCGATCGCCCGCTTCATCCAGTTCCCGGAACTTTGCATTTTCGCGCAATTCCACACCGAGCGATTTCGCTCGCTGGATTAGTGCGGCAACAACCCGTCCGCTTTCGGCATAGCCGGCTTCCAAATCGAGGAAACCATCCGGATAACGTTCCGCATTAAAGGCCGGATAACGCTCGCGCAGCTGTTTCGAACTGATCCGCTCGATCCGATGACCACGTCGTTCGAGTAATTTGAAGCTTTCGTATTCGAAATCTCCCGGTTGGATCGAACGCTGGCGCAGGAAAAGGAAACCGATCTCGTGATACAACTCGACGCCAAATTGCACGTTCCACTGCCGCCAAATCTCACGTGACTGCTCGGCTAGCGCCGTATAATCTTCATCCGCGCCATAGGCTGCGCGCACCGCCTTACTGATATCGGTAGAAGCGGCGAGGGCATGCGGTAACGGGCCCGGATCAACCAGCACAACTTCGCGCCCGCGTTTTCGCAATTCAATCGCAGCAACAACCCCATTAATCCCTGCGCCAACGACGATTGCCTTTTGCGTCTTCATCCGAGACAGAACATGCCCGCGAACACACGAAAGACGCTAAAATAAAACAATCAGCCGCCGGGCCTTTCCTGTCATTGCGTATCTTTAGTGGGCGCAAATTCGAAAATTATTTTGCCGCCGCGCCGCGCGCGCGCGGCATGTTCAACTGCCGTTTTTATTTCGCTCAGGGGATACGATTTTTCGACTTTCGTTTGCAGTAACGCGCGCTCCGCCATTTCGAAAATCGGATTGAACGCTGCCATTCGGTCCGATGCCGTTGCGCTGTCGTACCACTTGTTGATCCAAATGCCGCGGAAACGCAGATCTTTGAAAATAAGCAGCCCGTTCGGAATTTTTAACGGCTGCAAACTCATCGCGCCGAGAGTTACGAGTGTGCCACTCGCGGCCAGACAATTCATCAGACGCAGTGCGCTTTCGCCGCTGACCGCGTTTAATCCCAAGCGAATCGGCGCGTCCCCGGTCGCTTCCTTCACTTCATCGCGAAGATTTTCGCCATCGATCAGGACAACGTCGCCACCCTCGGTGCGTAATTCCTCGATCAGCTCTTCGCGCCGGACTACGTTCACGGTTTTGTAACCAAGCGCATGCGCGATTTGAATTACGGCGCGGCCTGCCGCCGAATTCGCGGCGTTTTGAATCACCCAATCGCCAGCCTTTAATGCCACGTAACCGTGCAGTAGTCGCCATGCCGTCAGCGGATTGATCTTCAACATTGCCGCTTGGACGGGATCGACTCCGGAGGGGACGACTACTAATTGCTTTGCCTTGACTGCGCACGCTTCACGCCAGGTTCCAATATCGTGCGGCAATATCACAAGTGAACCGATCGTTAGGTTCCTAACGTTCTTTCCCAATTCCGAAACAATTCCTGATCCCTCGAATCCGGGCACCGCCGGTACTTCGCGTTTCCCCGGATATTTCCCTTCGATTGCATTCAAATCCGCCGGATTGATTGGCGCGGCCCGCATTTCCACCACCACTTCGTCGGGACCGGGTGTTGGCCACGGCTGAGATTCAACCCGCAAAACATCCGCAGGATTTCCGTGCGCGGAGTAAACCGCTACGTTAATCGTTTCCTTCTGCATGAATGCTCATCCTACCGGTGCCGCTGCCGCGAGCAATCTGCAATCCGGCGCCCGACTGGCTCTGGTCGGGCTCGCGGTCAATGTGGCGTTTGCATTCATCAAAATCGCGGCCGGCGTTTTTGGAAATGCTTACGCGCTCATCGCAGATGGTATCGAATCCGCCCTTGACGCCGCGGGCTCGATCGTCATTTGGGGCGGGCTGCGATTTGCCGCGCGTCCACCCGATGCCACCCATCCCTATGGTCACGGCAAGGCGGAACCGCTCGCGGCTGTTATCGTCGCCCTTGGCGTTCTTACCGCGGCCGCTGCTCTGGCAGTTGCGAGCATTCGCGAAATTTTTCTGCCGCACCATGGGCCCGCGCCATTCACTCTCTTCGTGCTGGTCATCGCCGTCATTGTTAAGGAATCGCTGTTTCGCTCGGTCAGCCGACTCGGACGTGCCATCGACAGCACCGCGATCACCACCGACGCCTGGCATCATCGCGCCGATGCCATTATTTCGATGGCCGCAGCCGTCGGGATATCCCTTGCGCTCATTGGCGGCGAAAAATGGCAACGGGCGGATGATTATGCTGCCCTGTTTGCCTGTGCCGTCATCGCTACCACCGGGGCGCGTTTACTCGGCCCGCCGTTGCGGGAAATTCTCGATACCGCGCCGCGCGGTGAAATTAGCGAGAGTATTCGACGCGCTGCACGTTCAGTGTCTGGCGTAATCGATCTCGATAAATGTTTCGTCCGAAAAATGGGGGTCTCTTATTACGTCGATCTGCACGTGCTCGTGAATGGCAACATTTCCGTTCACGAAGGCCACAAGCTGGCGCACCGGGTTAAAGATGCGATTCGCGCCACAGATCCACGCATCGCCGACGTGCTGGTGCACATTGAGCCGGCGAATCTGTAGCTGTAGCGGCGGTCTATGACCGCCGAGTTTGACTGCCGCCGTCGCCGGCGGCAGCTACATCGCACGAAGGACCGCGCAGAGCGCGTCCGCCAACTTGGTTTTAGCGTGTGTGATTTGCTTTGAGAATTGCGCTAAATGAATTGCCGATACTGGGTTGTGCATGATATAAGCGAATAACGCGAAAAAGTTGGTGTGCTGTTTTTCAATATCAAAAAGCACACTTGGCGGCATTGGAAAGGGCGCAGCAGGGGAGTCGCTTATCACCCGCAACGCCAGCACTGGAATTGCCTTCTCCGCACAGAGACGCACAATCGTTTCCGTTTCCATGTCGATTGCGATGGCGCCGTGTTGACGGCCGATCTCGTATCGGTCCACCGCGGGATCAATGATCCGATCCGCAGAATGAATTTTGCCAATTACAGCATCAGGTAAAATCGCGCGCGCTTTCTTCGACAGCTCTGATGCATTATCGGCAATCACCAGATCAGCCGGATGCAGCTCGTCCTTGGTCCCACCGCAAAATCCGCTGGCGATTAACAATTCTGGCGTTTGGTTGCGCAAGAAATTGCCGAGACGCTCCTCGCATTTCGCCGCGCCCACGCCGGTGTGCAGTACGCAGATGTTCGATGTTCGATGTTTTAGTTCGCCCCGGACCACTGCCCCAACGCGCTTAACATTTTTCAGCGAGCGAATAAACGCGCTGCTCTCTGCCGGCAGCGCGAACGTGACGACGATCATCTTGCTTCCGTTAGCGCTATGATCACCGAAATCTTTTCCGCGGAATTGCCCGCCGAAACTTCGCCATTCACTTCCTTCACTCCTGGAAGGGGGGAGAGAGCGCTTTTAAATTCAGCCGCTTTGTTCGCCGGAATCTCCACCAGCACTTGGAGTTCTCCGTTATTCGGAACACCTTTAGTCGCCGCGCCTAGGAATTTTTTCGCAGCCGTCAGTATTCCATCCGCAACCGCATCGCTCTGGCCTCGTTCAGTCGTAATTCGCAATTCGCTAACCCCAAGCGGTGGCGGTGTCAGGGTCGCGGCAGCTGCTTTTTCCAGGGATTGCCGGAGATGCTCCCGCGCCTGCTCATCCAGCAGTTGCCGATTCGGGTTATTGCTTTCGTGACGAGTGATGTAAACCAGACCAAGCAACACGTTCATCGCTACCAGCACGATGAAAGCGAGCCCGACCTGCCGTGCCATGCGACGTCCGCGCGCGGCCGTTTCCTCTGACATCTCACCGAGTATTTCCGGCCGGTCACTTTCGTTCTCACGCATACTGGCGTGAATGCGCCGCGCCACGTCGAATTCACGGCGCGCACTCGCATCGCCCATTAGTCGCTCCTCCAGCGCTCGCCGTTCGTGATCGGGAAGTTTGCCGTCGAGATAATCGAATAGCTTATCCGGGTTCATGCCGCGAAAGAGTAGCACAGCTAGCTCGCGACGTAGACGCGAGCTTTTTAAAAGCTGAAAAGCTAAGACGCTGAGATGCTGAAATAATACGACGCACAAGGTTGTTCGTCTTACCACAACACTTGGCGCTCGGCGTTCGTTCTAACCGGGAAATATCCCTTTCGCCGCGCACGTTCCTCGAATACGGTTTTGTAAAAGACGTTCAAAATCCAACAATCAACTAACGGAGCAATAAAACTATGGGACTTCTCGACTCGATACTCGGTGCAGCTAGCGGAAAAACTGATCCTTCGGGCGAAGCGAATTCGCTCGTCGGGATTCTCGGTGGTCTCCTGACGCAGAGTGGGGGATTGCAGGGCCTGGCCAATAAATTCTCACAGAGCGGCTGCGGTGGCGCATTTGCCTCCTGGGTCGGCATGGGCGAAAACCAGTCCGTCTCCAGCGATCAAATTCAAAAATGTCTGGGTTCCGACCAAGTCAAAGCGCTGGCGGCAAAAATGGGGATTGATCCTGACCAGGCATCGAACCTCCTGGCCGAATTTTTGCCTAAGGTGGTGGACAAATTAACACCGACCGGCAAAGTCGACCCGGCGGCGGATCATCAGCAGGGCCTCGCTGCATTGATTCCATCGCTTCTGCAAAGTCTCAGTGGCTCGGGTGCCGCGCGCACGTAGGAGATTCGCCACTGAACCGGTGCCGCTGAGATTGAAGCGGCGATTTGCGACGGGGGATTGCATTTGAGTTCGCCCGAACCGGATAAGATCAAGTTATTTCAGGAACACCTTCGAGCGGAAAACGCGCGCGCGATTTTTCAAGAATAATTCGCGGACATCAGCCGGATAAAGTTCGCCGTTTTTTTGCGGATGAAATTCGAGCAACAACATTCCACCTTTTTTTAGTTGATTGGCACGAACATCATCGATGAAGAATTGCCATTCCGCAGTTGACCAGGTGCGCCAGTTTCCATCGCGGAGACGTTCGAGGCGGTGGAAGCATGTGAGATAACTGGTGATGAGGTCGAATTTTTTTCCGGGCGCAGGCAAATGGAAGCGCGGTCGAATGCAATGCACCACGCGTTTCACCTTAAGAAGTCGCAGGGTGTCACGAAAAATTGCCTGTTCGTCGACGTCCAACCCAACGCCTGTGTGTCCGAGTCTTTCGGCGACATAAAGAAAGAAACCGGGACCGCAGCCGAGATCGAGAATGTGACGGCGCCGGCCGCGATCAAGGGAAAGATCCTGCGCGCGTTCGACGTTGCGTTTAATCCAAAACTTGGTGTCGCCAAAGCGATGCACCTCTTTTATTCCGCGCGGATATTTTCGGCGGAGTTTTTCCCACGAAGGATCCATTTCGAGCTCACGCTGTAAGCGGCGGGCGCTTACCGGATGAAACGCGCGATGGATGTGCTCGCGCATGCTGCCGATAATCTCGGGATGAAAGAGCTTTCGCAGTTTATGGGCGAAATTCATTTTGGCTGGTGTTCTGTGCCTAACAGTTCTTTACAATGAAGTGGCGAAAAATCCCTCACCTTAATCCTCTCCCTTTGAGAAAGGGAGAGGCAAGAGAATCGCCGCTAGATCACTACGCCTCAGTCCGCCCGGCCTGAAGGGAGAGAACCGAGGTGAAGGGTAAGAGTCTCCTAGGGAATCAAAAAATGGAAACAATGTTACCGACGGTCACGAGTTCCTTCACCCGCGCGGCATCCCAGTTTGCGGTCCGGATGCAGCCGTGACTGGCAGCGCGGCCGATTGTTTCAGGCTGATTAGTGCCGTGGATGCCGACATGCGGCTTGCTTAGTGCCATCCACAAAATGCCGACCGGATTATTCGGACCGGCCGGTAAAATGAATGCGGTATCGCTCTTGATTCCATAATTCAAAATACCTTCATCGTGACGAAAGACCGGCAAGACCGCGATGCCGTTAATTTTCCATACGCCGATAGGCGCGGGGAGTTTGGTTGAACCGGGAGTGATCGGAAATTCCGCGACGAGTTGATTATTTTCGTAAATGAGAAGGAACCGTTCTTTGGTGTCGACGTAGACAATGCGGTTAGCGAACGCGGTATTTGGCTGCACGAAACCTTCGTGCAGGTCTTCGATCTTGAACGGTACCACATTTGGCACCTTCACCGTGTCGCCAGGCTTGAGCGCGTCCAGATTCATCGGGCGATTTAGTTTGCGCAGATAATCCTCCGCGGAATGGAAGCGTTCCGCTACGAACTCGAGAAGCGAACCATATTTGAGCGCCTTCAACTTCGCTTGCTCGCTCGGTTTGCTCGCCGTCGGTCCGACAAAATTCTCTGCTTCCGGTGGAATAGTATAATTCATGAATGTTTCCGGGACTTGATCGAGCAGCCATTGATCGACCGTGCCGCGCAATGGCATGAGGTGTGCACGTTTGTATGCGAGCAGCGCTTTGCGAAAGAATTCGCCCATTTCTCCGTCGATTTTCCCCGGACCGAAGTCGTTGTTATCGAGAAAAATTTGGAGGCGAGTGGCGGTCACTTCGTCGTAGTTGGGAAGGGCCACGAGTGCTTTTTTCTCTGCTCTGAGCGCTTTGGGGGGAGCTGACATGAGCGGCAAAATCTTGGGCGCTTCCTCCGCGAGCGCAGACACGCAGAAACAACAAAAGCCTGCGAACCAGCAGGCATTCCCAAACAGGAGTTTGGAAATGAGATGGCAAACGCTAGAAAGCTTCATTGGGCGGAAGTAATCGACTGATGAGCGCGGATACGCAACTAGCAGCAACTAGCGCGCGTCGCCTTTCGGGAACCTCACTTTATTCGGCTCAGCTTCGAACACGGCGAGAAGTTTTGAAATCAAGGAGCACAGAGCTCGATTTGCGCGTTCAGCTTAGTGCTTGCCTGTGGGAGTGGGGGATCTGGAGTCCATGCTAAAAGTAATTGGCACCGAGACTTCCACCGCTGAATGGGGCGCAAAGCGCCACTGTCGAAGTGCAAAGATCGCGGCCTGATCCAAAATCGCATGACCAGTGCTTTTTGAAACGGTTACGTGCGTTACCGCGCCGCTGATGGTGTCGATTTCGAGAAAAAATGATCCTTCTCCGGTCAGGTGTTCTTTCCTTGCCGCCAGAGGATACTTTGGTGTGGGATGTCGAAGAACGTGAGCATTGTCCAGGGTGATGTTTTTTGTCTCCCATCCAAATCTCGCGCAGACTGCGTTCAGTTCTTTTTCCATAATCATCGCTGTTGCAAAATCACGTTTCTGTTTTCGCTCGGCGATCTCGTCGCGGCGTTGCGCCACGAGTGGATGCAAGATCCGTATTGTCTCTTCCTTGATCCGCCTTGTGTAATCCGCCTCCAGTGCCGCTACACCTAGAGGAAGTTGGTTAAAATTAGAGACGGCTATTTGTCTTGTCTGCTGAACGCGCGTGAGTTCCGTGTTCGCCGCTGCTTTCGCAACCAGATCCCCTGATTGCTCGTAAACTTTGGCAAGCCTCTCCAGTTCTTTGGCGTACTCGTCGGTTAGTTGTTCTGTTCTTTGCGCAACGGCATTTTGGGCTTGGTCCATTAACGATTCCGAGTTCACATCCTGTTGGCAGGGAGCTTTCTCGGGCGCGACCAATAAAAGACTCAGCAGCAGAATCGCCTGACGTTGCATGCTTCGATTGCGCGTTTGAACGAAGAATAGCCTAGCGTGCGTCACCTTTCGGAAACATCACTCGGTTCGGCGCGGCATTGAGGGCGGCGAGAAGTTTGGGAAGGAGCCGAGTTTTGATTGAGCCCGCTTCGCGCGGCGGGACGAGATAACGTACGATCGCTTCCAACCAGGTGTTTTCACTGACGCGAAAGATGACGCGCGGGTGTTCTCTTACTTCCAACTCGTCTACCGGTGTTTTCGCGAGCAGATCGCGGAAAACGCCAACCCGTTCCATCATTTCCTCGCCGATTTCTTCCGCGGTGATTTTCTGCATTGTTCGCGCCACAAACTCGAGATCACTGTTGTAGGCGATGTTGAATTTAATCTCATTCCAAATGTAGGGGAAAAGCGGCCACGAGTAGTTGAACACCATCGTGTTCAGGACCTTTGAGTTGGGAAATTTGATGATCCGGCCACTGGGATGATCGGTGGAAAGATATTTGCCGCCAAATTCCCACAGGGTGGTGTCGAGGTAACTAACATCGATGACATCACCGGTGGCATCCTCAATTTGAATACGATCGCCCACGCGATAGGGATGCCGGACCAGGATGTAGATCCAGCCGAGAAAACTTGTCATCGGCGTTTGCACGGCCAGGCCAATGATGACCGAGCCGATTCCAACGGAGATCAACGCGGTGTACCAATTAACGAAAACGACGCCGATGACGATGACGGCGACGACAAGGGCGACGAGCAAATGTTCGATCCGGCGCAGCGTGAAACGCGTGGCGGCATCATCAAGTCGTCCGATTGCATAGATGGAAATGGCTTTGGCAATCGCGAGCACGATCACAACCAGCACCGCGCCGCGGAGAAATCGCCGTGTGAGATCGACGATGTTTTGCGGCACCGGAATCAGCTTCGATCCGACGAGATAATAAAGAATGGCACAGCCCAAGATCAAAAGGGCGTGGGTAACAAACCAGAATTTATCTTTTGTTGCGGCCTTAACCTTTTCCTCGCCCAGTTTGGGGCCGGTCGTTTGCGAAAGGGCCTGTCTGACCTCGGGTTTCTTGGAAATTTCCTCAGCTGTCTCGGCCGTTGCCATTTACTATAAATTCGCGCCGCGCGATCCGTTTGATTGTCGCGAGCGACAAGATTCCGGAGAACGTACTTTTCTACGCGGTCTTAATCCAACTTCGCAATACTTCAGCCACGCTCCAAGCTTGTGCGATGCAACCACCGGCGAAATGCGGATCACGCGCATCAAACACTTCGCTAATGGTGCCGACTCCGTTGTCGTCGAGGTGCTGAGGAAAGGTTCCGAGAAATTTCCGGGCGCGGGTCTTGTCTTCGGGATGTACTTTTAACCAGGCGTCCACAAATGGGCCGATCAACCAGGCCCAGACTGTTCCCTGATGATAAGCGCCGTCACGCGACCGGAGGTCGCCCGAATAAATCGGCTTGTAATCGGGATGATCAGGCGAAAGCGAACGCAGCCCAACCGAGGTAACCAGTTTCTCTTCTACGACCTCGACTACAGATGACCAACGTGACTGCTCAAGCGCCGTATGTTCCAGGGAAATGGCGAAGATCTGGTTTGGCCGGCACGAAGAATCAATCGTTCCGCTCTGGCCATTACAATCGACCACATCGTATAAATAGCCGCCATCGGCGAACCAGAAGCGTTGATTGAATGAATCGCGCGCGCGCTTGGCCGCGTCACTGTATTTTTCTGCATGCCGAACATTCCCTTCCTCACGACACCATCGTGCAAGTAGCTCGAGCGCATTATACCAAAGCGCATTAATCTCGACCGCTTTGCCGCGACGCGGCGTTACCACCCAGTCGCCCATCTTCGCATCCATCCACGTTAGTTGATAACCTTCGGTGCCTTGCGCGAGCAGACCGTCGCGCGGGTCGACATGAATGTTGAAGCGAGTACCCCGCAAATGATGCTCGGCGATATCGATCAAGACCGGCAGCAGCAGGTGCAGAGTGGTCCGATCATCGGTGTAATGCAGGTAACGACTAAGCGCGTGAAAAAACCACAGAGTTGCGTCGGCGGTGTGATAAAGCCCTTCTTTTTCTCCATCCGGAAACATGTTTGGGATGAGTCCATCGCGAACGTAATGAGAGAAGGTGCGCAAAATATATCCCGCTTCCAAACAGCGCCCGGTAACGAGGGCGAGACCTTCCAGCGAAATCATGGTATCGCGTCCCCAATCGGTGAACCAATGATAACCGGCGATCACGGTTCGCACCTCATCGCCGGCGGCATGCGCGCGAGCGGCTTCTTCGGCGCGACCAGCCGGCGTGATGATGAATTGGTCGCCGGCAAAAACGAGCTCGGCCGGAAATCCACGACGCGCTTCCGGCAGCGCATCGTCCAGCATTTTCGCACGCCGTTCTTCTTCCGCCGCTATCGCGGCTTCGGGCGGTAGAACGTTAATGATGCCCCATTCTTCCGTCGAACCGATGATCGCAGCCATGTTGCGTTCTTGCATATCGACGTGAAAAAATCCCGGGCTCCAGAGATTACCCTCATAAGCGTAACCGCGGCTCTTCTCGATACGGTAAACGACCTGGTGAATGATTTGCGGCAAAACCGTGAATTGCGCGCGATTGTTTGCTAGTTTTATGCGCAACGGAGGCAGGCCGCTGTCAGGGGCGCTGATTTCATAGCGATCTTCAATCGCACTCAAACGATAAGGCGCGGGCATTCCTTCATTCACCGGCGAC
>QHRA01000213.1 GCA_003221295.1 Verrucomicrobiota bacterium
TCTGCGCCAAGTTGCAATCCGGCGACACGATCTTTTAGTTCGCCGCGGGCGGTCAATATCAGGACGCGGTTCGCCGCATGTTCGGAACGCAGACGACGCAATACTTCGAAGCCGTCGATCCGTGGCAGCCCAACATCTAAATTGATCAAGTCGAATGAGCTCTGTAGTGCTCGATCCAAAGCCGATTCGCCATCGTGAGCCATAACTGGATCATGACCGGCTTCAACCAACGCGGAAGCAATCTGCCGCGCCAATCGAACTTCATCTTCAACGATCAGAATGTGCATCAATTTTAGGAGAGATCAGTCATTGGTCAGAGCTAGTATATCGGTTTTAGCATGATTCAGCTTTGAAGCTTTGTCCCAAAGATTTGCCGCTTCCAAATCGCGGACAAAGAAATGGGGGCCAGAGCTGAACCCCGGCCCCCAACGTACACACCTGCGATCGTCGATCTTAGCTTAGGCCTAGTGTCGAGACTGTTGCCTCGTCGATTGCGGCGGTGACCGCCAATCCATGATCGGTCTGAAATGCGGCCAGCGCATGTCGCGTCGTCGGTCCGAGTATGCCGTCGATGGGACCGGCGTAATAACCGTCACGCTGCAACTGCACTTGCGCGTTCACTACCACCTGATCCGGCGTTAAACCGTTGTAGCCGTAGATCGGGCCGTCATATGGATAATACGCTCCGGGGAAATAGCCCCAGGCCGGAAACCAAAATCCGGCATCAAAGAAGAAAGCGTTATTATTGATGATGACGATCCGGAAGTTCCGCCTCCAAAAGTCACGGTCATGAAACTCGTGACGATGCAAATTCACCGCTTCAGAGAAACTGAACCGGTTGCGGTTGATCATCACGTTTTGGTTTTGGTTAACCGTGACGTTTCGATTGCGGTTCACCCTCATATTTCGCTCACGATTGGTCGCCAGAGAACTTCTCGCCCCGGCCGATTCATTGAACCGTTGCCTGTTTTGCAGGCTCGTATTCACATTCGTTCGCGGCGTCACGGTGTGCGCACGAACGCGGGTGCCAGCCGTGTTTTGTTGCATCCGCGTGTTGCTCACCGCCACGTGTGTCCTTGGAGCGGTTGTTGCGTGCACTCTCGATGTGGTCCGTGGCTTTCCTTTAGTGTCCACGTTCGCGGTGCCCTGAATTTCCTCGCCCTGCGCGGTCAGCGCCAAAGCAAGACTTCCAATGCATATTGAATATAGAATTCCCTTCATGTTTCCTTCCTTTTTCGTTACAAGGTTAGACAACCTTGCGCGAGGAGCTATTCACCGGCTGTGACCGAAACGACACCACAAAAGTAACACCATAGTTACTTTCCACGGAGCCTTCGATAGTCAGAAACGCACTGTAAATTGCGCGGCGAGAAGGTGATTGGTATCCCGCGGGCCGGTAGTCTGCTGTTGATAACTATATTGCAGCTTCAATTGTGTGTGCGGCGTAAAACGATAGCCGGCGGCGACGTCGATCCGCCCGAGATCCTGACCCCAGCGAGGCTTTCCTCCCACGCCGGTATCGATGTTGCCGAAGAGTTGCTGGTTCCAACGGAGCGCGCCGAAAAGTTGCGGAGTGAATTTATATTTTGCCTCAAAATAATATGCGAATGTGTTTGCGTCGCCCACCTGCGGCACTTCGAAGCGCGCTTCATAAAATTCCGCCCATACTTGCAGATGGTGCCAGGCAAAGCTCGCGTCTTGTCCCAAAACAAGTTCGCGAAAATCGCCAATGCCGCGACCGCGCGGCAATGTTGGTTCGGCTTCAGGCCGGAAATATGCGCCGTCGCTTGCCGAAAAACCAAAATTCCATATTTGATTTGGCCGGAAGCCAAGCCGCGCATTGAAGCTTGGATGATCAAAATCAGTTTCGGTTGCATTCCAGGATTCTGGCCGGGAAGAGAGCGCTGAATTTTTCATTTCCGCGGCGTAATCGAATCGGCCAAGTCGACCGGAAACGGAAATGCCGGTCGCATAGCTTGGTCCCCAGATCACGGGATTGAATTCATACTTCGCGTCCGCCTCAAAGCTTCCTACGAAATCCTGCGGTGAAGCAGGTGCAGCTTTGTCACTGATCGCTGTGATGTTTTCGTAAACTAACGGGGCGTTGACAAAGGGATTGTCCCATGACAAATGGCGCGGGATAAAATTGCCGACGACGGTAGCGAACTTTCCCACCTGTAATGTGAAACGGCCGTCCTCCCATGGCGTGATCCGGAGCGCGTATTCGTCGAGCCGAACCTGAGCACCGTGATCAGTCGGATCGAATCCACGATCTAGTCGCGATTGCGCGAAAAAATAAATGTGTGACCCCATTTGGGCATCCAGAAACAGGGTCAGTCGTGGGTTAAATAGATTGTCGATCCTGCTGTCGATCAGTCCCGGCGCGGGCTGCTGCAGGTGATACGCTTCGAGGTCGATCGTGCCACTTAATCGCAGACGAAGATTGTCGTGAAAGGCGGCGATGGTGAGCGCCGTATCGAGTTGGTCTAAAAAGTCATCAGGCTCAGTCGCGTATGCGGTGCAGGCCAGAAAAAAGGTTAATCCTCGAAGCACCTTCATGCTACTTCCGCGGCGCGACGTAACGACGGACGAGCCACTCGAAAGCGCACCTCAAATTCGGTCCAATCATTATCCGATCGAAGCAGTCTTAAATCGCCGCCGTGCAGCCGCGCGAGTTCCCGCGCCAGATTCAAACCGAGCCCATGACCGGAAATATCTGAAACCGGGGCGCCGCGATGGAACCGCTCGAAAATGTGTTGTTGTGCAGTCTGCGCAATTGGTCGTCCAGTGTTACCGACCGTCAGCACCACTTCGGCGATATCTCTCCGTGCCGCAACTCGGATGCAGCCGCCCGGTCGATTGTACTTGCGCGCGTTCTCCAAAAGATTTTGCACAATGAGCGAGGTGTAGCGCTTTTCGCCGGCAACATATATTTCGGCTGGAAGCTCCTTCTCGATCTTCATCTCCGGTGAGTCGGGCAGCGCGCTGAGATCATCTAACCATTCTTCGATAAGCTCACCGAGATTTACGGGCTCGGCTTCGATCTGAAGATGGCCGGCATCCACCCGCGAAAGAAGCAGCAGGTCGTCGATTACGCCAGTTAACCGGTAAGTCTGGTGAAGCAAAGCGGAGAGTTCATGATAGACTTCGGGCTTGAAATCTTCGCGGCCCAGCAAACTATCGAGACCGGCGCGCAAAACGGACACCGGACTCTTCAATTGAAGGGAAGCGTCGGCGGAATACCGAGCCGATCTTTCCAATTCTTCGCTGGTGGAGGCGAGGGCCGCTTCGGCACGTCTCCGTTGCAGGCGGTCTTTCTCAGAGTCCAGCGCCAGCTTCTCTACCGGAACGGAGAGGCGGGCGGCGACCAGATGGCTGACGACAAAACCGCCGAGTAAAAGCAGCGCGCCGGCACCGCCAATTTGCCAGCGCAGCCGGCGCTGTTGTGCGACCGACTCAGTGAGCGGATAAAGACAGATTTCGTAGGCCGGCGGAAAAATCGATTCCGGATTGAGAAGTTTGTAGAACAAAAGCTGCGGCGTCCCATTTATCGTAACGTTAATGTTGTTCTGCACGCTATCTGACTTACTGACCGCGTTAGCTATTTGGTCGCCGATTGCTGATTGCGCGGATTTCGGAACCGAGGGTAAATGCAGCCGCCCATTCATCCAAATTCCGCTCTTTAGACCCGGGCCAGCGCTTTTGCTGATAACCTCGAAGGGCTTGAATCCGACAACGAGCGCGGAAATAACGTCGCCGGTTTCAGTCGAGAAAATCGGCACTACCATTACCTCATCGACCGCTTCATCGCTGGCATCGGCCGTCTCCGAGAGGTAACCGATTTGTTGCATCTCGGGTAGTTTCTTCAAGGCCAACTGCGCTTTCACTTCCGCGCCTAGTTCGCCTACATCCTGCGGATTTGGAGGTGAGAGAATCGCGCCGGTCGCATCCAAAAAACGGTAGAACCTGGCGTGAAGGGAGTTTGCCGCTTCCGCTTGCGATGGCTCCGGCTCTTCCATCAAATCCCGGAGTTCGTCCTTGGCGCTGGGATACAACAGATCAAGCGCATTGTCCTCAAGCGCGGCGTGAATTCGTGGCTTGGAGACCAACTCGCCGCACCGCTCGGTGAGAGCGGTGTGACGCAACTCCTGGATTTTGTGCAGGGAAACGAGCTTGGCTTGAAAATTTTCCTGCAAATCGCGTTCAGCCGTCGCCGCCACCTTACGTTGGGTAAAATAGAGTCCCAAGGCTGTCAGGGCCAAAACCACCAGCATCATGGCACCAACAAGCTTCGTCCGGAACCTTACGACACCGCGCTTGTTTGCCTCAGCTGGAGAGTTCATGGAAAATCAACATGCAACACCGTGTCCGCCTCGAGCTCCACGGGTTGTTCGCGCGTCGTCTTGCTATTGATCCATGCCTTGAGCGCGTAGCGCCCCGAAGGAAGCCCACTCAATCGAAATCGCCCGTCAGGACTAGTCACGACAAAGTACGGAGTATTTAGAACCAGAATAAGGCCGCGCATGTGCTCGTGAATATCGCAGCGAAGTGTTACCAATCCCGGCGTATCGAAAACCTCCGATGGAATCGGCCGTTCCTCTGGCCGATAGCGACCAACATCGAACCGCTTCGCCGGCGAATAAGAAAAAATACTGTGGTACGTGTCGTCGAGGTTCGGAAATTCTACTCTTGTGCCGACCTGCACTGGCAGAAGGGAGGGGAGAAATGTCAGATCTTTTTGTGCGATCTGTTTTGTCGCGGGCGAAGGCGGCTTGGCAAAGGAGCCATCAAGGTACACCACCGCGACCGGCGGCTGGGGCGAAAGCACGCCGCCAGTGGTGACGATCTCGTAGCGCTTTGCCATCACCGGCGCGAAATGCGATTTGGGCAATTCCACGCGACCTTCGACGACTGCGCCCGCGAAAACTGTAATGGGAAGAAGAGCGAATATCGCATTGAAGAAAAGAAGCCCACGCAAACCCATTGTTCGTTAACTTAGCAGTCGCCGCACTCAACGGGAAGTCCCGCGCCAGGCGTTTGATGTTGTGCAAAACGTCGCGGCATCCTTAGCGCAGATCTGCTACATCGTTTGGCAAGAGGTAGGGGCGATTCACCGAATCGCCCGGCGAAAGCTTGTCGCAACAGGAGTGGGCGGTTGAAGTCAACCGCCCCTACCTCGCCTGTTCCCTATTCGATAAGTCAAAAAACATTCGTCGCCGACGACCCTCATTTCCTTCAACGAACAGCGAACGCTATGGGACAGAAAATCAAAGCTCACGCCAGTGAGGGTCGGTGCATTTTTCCCACCAAAAAGAAGTGGCGCGATCGTGAGATTAAGTTGATCGACCAATCCTTGCTCGAGCAAGGAGCGAAACAGCGCAGGGCCGCCTTCGCAGGCAACGTATTTCACTTTGTAACCGTAACGCAATTCCTGCAGCATCCAGCGCAGATCAACCCGGCGGGCCTGACTTAGATAAAGCGTCGCCTTCTCTTGCAACTGTTTCCGCGTTTTGAGCGGCATTCGAGTGGTGGAGAAAATAATGATCGGCGCAAAATCAGTTTGGAAAATCTTCAACCTGGGATTGATCCGGCCTTTATTCGAAACAATGACCCGAATGGGATAAGGCGGTTGTCCACGCGCGATTCGCTCCTTGCGTAATTCTCCCCGCGGAATCCCCAGCCGCACGTTATCGTTTTCGATGGTGCCATGACCGACGAGAACGGCATCACCGAGCGCGCGTTGTCTAATGAGATGCGCTTTGTCTTCGCGCGAGGTGAAATCGACGGAAGCGTAGTTCTTCGTTGTCACTTTGCCATCAACCGTCATGGCAAAGGTAACGGCAACAAATGGAAGTCGAATTTGGGAGCGGCCTCGGTGCCGCGACGGGTAAGATCGGGGCAATGAGGCCCCTTCCACGCTTTTATTCCGAGCGACCGATTTCATGCTCAAGCGTCGCTACCTCTGTTTCCATTTCACGCATGCGGACATGACGGATCGCGCCGCTCGGTTTGTAGAAGAAGTAAACGATGCCGCCGGGCACACAGCAGAAAAAAATGATAAGAAAACCCATCGTGCCGATGAGTTTTGAAACGGCAACGGAGGCATGGCAAACATTGTGCAGCATGACCTGCAAAATTTGTTCGCGCAGACCCAAACCGGCAAAGCTAATCGGCAATGCCGTAATCGTTCGCTCGATCGGAAGCACCGCGAAAAAGTCGATCACTTTCACGCCTTCCGGAAATGCCGAGGGCACATTGAAAGCGTAGGCCACGCAAAGAAAAGTGGTGAACGTCGCCAAATGCGCACCAAGTGATGCCCCGAAGGCAAGGAAAGTCGCGACCCAGTGCCGCGCGTAAAGATGGTAGGCAGCCGAAACCTCAATCAATTTCTCTCGCCCTGGAAACTTGTGGGGTAACCAGTGAAAAAGGTTGAACCCGCTGATGATGAAGCTGGTGAGGAGAGCCGTGATCGAGGAGCCCAGCAGAAACAACAAAATCCAGAGCAACCGTCGCGTCTCCGGGCTTTTCGACAATATATCGAAGCGCAGACTGACGAGGGTGACCGTAATGGCGACGAGCGCTACCAAACCGATAAGCCGGTCGAAAACCACCGCGAGCAAAGCGCCCGCCTTTTTGTCCCGTGTTTCCTTGAGCAGAAGATAGCTCTTAATAATATCGCCGCCGGTTCCGCCGGGCAGAAACTGATTATAAAACATGCCGATAAAAAACAATCCGGCGACCCGTGGGAAACTGAGTCGGATTTTTTGCACGCGCAGCAGAATTTGCCAACGAAACGCCGCAAACACTTCCACCAGGACGTAGGACAATATTCCGGCGCCCACCCATCGATAGTCGGCGGTGCGCAGGGCCTCTGCCATTTTGGCGCGCTGATTTGGGTCATGAAATACCCAAATGAGCATGCCCACGGTGACGGCGATTTGAAAAAGAGTGAGAAGGATTTTTTTCATTCGCCGAAGCGTTCTTTCCAAATCGCGCGGGATTGCATGATTTCTTCTGCCGATAAACGCGGACTGAGCTCCCACACAATCTGACAATTTTGCGGCAACATGCGTGTGAGCGGCTCCAATCGCATGTCGCCAAGAAAAGGCGGTTGGTGATCCTGTCCTGGCCACCTCACATCCTGCATGTGACAGCCAATCGTACGTGGTGCGATCGTTCTAAGCCATTCGACATGGCTAAGAAAGCCAAGATTTTCCTTAATTTGGATATGACCCATATCATGCCAATAACCGACGTGCGGCGCGCCGATTTCATCAAGTAATTTCGGGATTTCGCGCTCCGACGGGATTTCTTCATACCCGCGACGCCCCTCAATCCCAAGCCGAACATTTTTTTCAGCTGCCCGTTCGATGATTGGCTTGAGGCACTCTTTGACGCGCGCCAATTGTGCAGTGGCGGCGCGTTCGCGCGTTCGCACCGCGTCGATTTTTTTCCGGACGTATTTGCGCGAAAGAAGACCGCCGTTCTGCGCCAGTGCAATTAACTCATCGGTGATCGGGTTCATCGAGATGGAGCCGCAATGCAGCACGACAAAAGGTGCATTCAAGCGCTCCGCAAAATCCAGTGTTTGCAGGGTCTGTTTGACGGCGCGATCGCGCTCGCTTTTTCCGGCGGCGGAGAATTCATAACAATCCGGTGACGCGCTCATTACTTCCACCGGTAGCGGACAGAAATTGTGCAGGCTGCTGAAACGCACTTCGCCGGCATCAAACATTTTTTGAATTCCAGGGATGAGCGAAATACGAATGCCATGACCGAGCTCGACCAGATTGAATCCAAGCGCCCGGATCTCGCGCAACATCTCATCACCGCAAGTATGACGGCCTGAATTCCAGCAGGTGGAGAATGCAATCATCGCGTGATCGTCACGCGACAGCAGCGGGTTGCGCTTCGGTTTCGGGAACGGCGGCGCCGGTTTTCTCGCACCCAGTTCGACCGGCGACGTTCAATATCAACACCGCGAATATTCCGAAAAGAACGGCAGAAATTCCGAGCGCGGTTCGCATTCCAATCAAATCGGAAAGACCGGTGGTAAGCAGGCCGGCGATTGGCATCAGGCCAAAAAAGCTGAGACCGAAGACGGCTGAAACTCGGCCGCGCAGCGGTGCCGGCGCCCGTTCTTGCACGATGGTGTTGGCAAGTCCGAAATTGGCCGACAGCCCGACGGCGAGAATTCCCATCGAGACGGCGGTGAGAAGAAAACTGGTCGACTGTGACATGGACAACAACGCGAGCGCAACAAGCACAACCGCGCTGGTCATGAAGCGAAACCGATGATTACGGGAAACGCTAAGCAATCCCAATGCGCCGAAGACCGAACCGGTGCCAGAGACTGCCATTAACAATCCCAGTCGCTCGGGTCCCAGCTTGAGAATATTGCGAACGTAGAGCGGGAGCATCACCGATAAGAATGGGAAAACGAAAATAGTCGTCAGTGCGATCAAGGCGATCATGCACAGAATGGTGCGATCACTTCGAACATAGCGCAGTCCCTCCTTGAATCCGCTGCGGCGTTGCTCTTCCTCTTCCGCCGTTCCCAGAGTGCGCGGCGGCAAAGAAATCAACGCAATCACGAAAGCGAAAAACGATCCGGCATTTGCAAAAAAGGCGGAGGCGGCGCCCCACCACGCCACAAATAAACCCGCCAGCGAAGGACCGACCAAACGCGATCCGTGAAAAACAGAACGGTCCAGCGCGATGGCAGTTGCGATCTCGTCGCGTTTTACCAGCTCGGGAACGAGCGCATTAATCGCCGGCATTTCGAACGCGATGCAGATTCCTAAAAATGCGGCGATCACCACCACGTGCCAGACGTGAATCCGGCCGGTGTAAACGAGTATTCCGACAATGAGCGCGAGTGCGGTTTGGGCAAATTGTGTCCAGATTAAAATTTTTCGCTTGTCGTGTTTGTCCGCGACTGAGCCCCCGAGCATGGTGAGCGCGAGCGTGGGAATTCCGGCGGCAAAATTGACCATGCCGAGCAGGATCGCCTTGTTCGTAAGCGTGCTCATGACCCAGCCCTGGGCCATTACTTGCATCCAGGTGCCGGTATCGGAGATAGCCGACCCGATGATGTAGCGGCGGAACCGACCGGGGCGCAATAGCGCCAGCATTTTTCCTCGGGAAGCGGGCGCGTCGGAATTCATGGGCAAAGATAGATACCTGCGGCGCGATGCAGTGGCAATCGGTTAGCCGCTTCGTTTCCGGGCGTAGAATGTTATGGATGCGGCCGGAGATGATTTGCCCAAAGCAACAGGATCACAAGCACCCCGAGGGATGCGATAATAATTGCCAGAGCTTTTTGCGTTTCTTTCGTCATGTGAAGCGACCGCCACTTTGAAATGGAACTGCCCGCTCGTCTATAATTTTCCGTGGCCGGTCTCATCACGATCGGCTTCCCGAACACGCGGGAGACGGCGCCCAATCGTATTCCTAGTGGAAAAGCTGAGATTCCGTTTGGCTAATTTTTGAAAACGCCTCTTCGTGGTTACCGTTAGCTATGCGCATCGATCGATACACGCAGAAAATGCAGGAAGCGCTGCAAAACGCGCAGGATTTCGCCGCGAAATCGCAGAGTCCGGAAATTGGGAACGAACATTTTTTGCTCGCCCTGCTCGATCAAGGCGAGGGGGTGACGCACCCGTTGTTGGAGAAAATTGGGGTTTCAGCCGACGCCCTGCGCTCGCGACTTGAGACAGATCTGGCGCGCCGACCGAAAGTGAGCGGCGCGGTTTCAGACTTGCGCATTTCAAACGATTTGCGGCGCACGCTCGACTCCGCCGAAAGCGAGATGTCGAAGTTGAAGGACGAATACGTGAGCGCCGAGCATTATCTGCTCGCCCTCGCCGGCGAAAACAATCCGGCGGCGAAAGCGCTCAAGGATTTGGGCGCGACTCGGGACAAGATTATGCAAGGTTTGCAGCAGGTGCGCGGTTCCCAGCGCGTGACCGATCAAAATCCGGAAGGAAAATATCAGACGCTGGAGAAATATGGGCGCGATCTCACGCAACTGGCGCGGCGCGGCAAAATCGATCCCGTCATCGGGCGCGATAACGAGATTCGCCGCGTCATGCAGGTGCTTTCGCGCCGGACCAAAAACAATCCGGTACTGATCGGCGAGCCGGGAGTTGGCAAAACTGCGATCGTGGAAGGACTGGCACGACGCATCATCTCTGGTGATGTCCCGGAGTCGTTAAAAAACAAACGCATCATTGCGATGGACATCGGCGCGATGGTGGCAGGAGCGAAATTTCGCGGCGAATTCGAAGACCGACTGAAAGCATTCCTGAAAGAAGTGACCGATTCGCAAGGCGAGATCATTCTCTTTATAGATGAGTTGCACACCATCGTCGGTGCCGGTGCGGCGGAAGGGTCGGTCGATGCTTCCAATATGCTTAAACCGATGTTGGCCCGGGGTGAATTGCGCACCATCGGCGCGACCACGCTCGATGAATATCGCAAGTACATCGAGAAAGACGCCGCCTTAGAGCGGCGGTTCCAGCCGGTGATGGTGAATGAACCGAGCGTGGAAGACACGATCGCGATTTTGCGCGGCTTAAAAGAACGCTACGAGGTGCATCACGGAGTGCGCATCACCGATGCCGCGCTGGTGGCCGCCGCGGTCCTTTCACATCGCTACATCAGCGACCGGTTCTTGCCCGATAAAGCGGTCGATCTGGTGGACGAAGCGGCCTCGCGCCTCAAGATCGAACTCGATTCCATGCCCACGGAAATCGACGTGATCGAGCGCGAAATCATGCAGCACGAGATGGAACGCCAGGCGCTCAAGAAAGAAAAAGATCCGGCGAGCAAAGAGCGGCTGAAAAAGCTCGAAAAAGAGTTGGCCGAGCTGAAAGAAAGATCCGACGCGCTGAAAGCGGAGTGGCAAAAAGAGAAAGCGCAAATTACCGAGCAAGCGAAATTGAAAGAACAGCTCGATCAATTGCGGACGGAATTGGAGCGCGCCCAGCGTCGCGGCGAACTCGCGAAGGCGAGTGAAATTCAATACGGAAGAATTCCCGATCTGGAAAAGAAGTTAGCGGCAATGGAAGAGAGCGCCCGGAAGAATGCCGGCGCTACTCGGAGAAGACTTCTGCGCCAGGAAGTCACTGAGGAAGACATCGCGCAGGTGGTTTCGAGCTGGACTGGAATTCCAGTGTCGCGATTGCAGGAAAGCGAGCGCGCAAAATTACTGCGGCTCGAAGAACATTTGCATCAGCGCGTTGTCGGACAAGACTCCGCGATCAAGGCAGTCGCGAACGCTGTTCGTCGCGCCCGCGCTGGATTGCAGGATCCGAATCGCCCGATCGGCTCGTTTATTTTTCTCGGGCCCACCGGTGTCGGAAAAACTGAATTGTCGCGTGCGCTGGCGGAGTTTTTGTTCGACGACGAGAATGCGATGATTCGCATCGACATGAGCGAATACATGGAGAAACACACGGTTGCGCGATTGATTGGTGCACCGCCGGGTTACGTTGGCTACGAGGAAGGCGGGCAACTTTCCGAAGCGGTCCGGCGCAAACCGTATTCGGTGGTGTTATTCGATGAAATCGAAAAAGCGCACCACGATGTTTTCAACGTCTTGCTGCAGGTGCTGGATGATGGACGCATCACGGACGGGCAGGGGAGAACGGTGGATTTTAAGAATACCGTCATCATCATGACTTCGAACATCGGCTCGCAGTTCATCACCGAGGAAGAATCGAGCGAAGGTCGCAGCCGATTAGTCATGGATGCCTTGCGCGCGCATTTCCGTCCGGAATTTTTGAATCGGGTGGACGAAATCATCATTTTCGATCGCTTGACCGAAGAGGATCTGAAGAAAATTGTTGAGATTCAGCTGAGCCGTTTAACGAAACGTCTGGCCCAGCAAAATATCACGTTGAAGTTGAGTGATTCGGCGGAAACGCTGATTGCGCGCGAAGGTTATGACCCGGTTTATGGCGCGCGACCGTTAAAGCGCGCGATCCAGCGCTACCTGCTCGATCCATTGAGCATGAACATTCTCGAGGGAAAATTTGGTGAAGGGCAAACCATCCGGGCGGAGGCAAAAAACGGCGCGATCGAGTTTAGAACAGCGTAGTCGTCATCCCGAGCGAAAGTCGAGGGATCCCGTGGAAGGTTCCTTAAAGCTTACGCAGCGGGATCCTTCGACTTCGCTCAGGATGATGGCCCATTGAACATTCCGTAATTCATGCTGTCTTAGGTGCATGATCAAAACGACTTTAGCTTTATTGGCAGCGGGAGTATTGGCGGCAACCTCATCCTTTGCCGGCGGGAAATCGTGTTGTGGTGCCAAGGGCACGCAAGCGTCGAATGACACGGCCAGTTGCATGAATTTGGCGAGTCTTAATCTGACCGCCGATCAGAATTCGAAATTGGTGGCGTGGCAGAATGAGTGCATGAAAGCGGGTTGCACCAAGGAGAGTCGCGCCGCCTTCATGAAGAAAGCCAGGACAATCCTTTCCGAAGATCAATACGCCCAGCTGAAATCTGCGTGCGACAAAACGATGACGAAGAAGACCTGATTCTTTTTCGTAGCGAGGATTCAAGAGCGCGCCGGCTAATCCCCGGCGCGTTTTTTCTTTGGCCGATCAGCCGTTAGAATTACGCGGCTTTGTTGCCTCGATTGTTGCCGACGCCAGATAGTCTTCGACCTGCTTGCCGGGCAGCCATTCCCGAATGAATGATCGCGACGCGTCTTTGGGAGCGATTTTGATTCGATCGAAGCCGGCATTGTGCAGCATTTTTTCGAGGTCATCGATCTCTGATGCGCCGGCCATGCATCCAGTATAGGCGGCCCAGTCTCCTTTTACTTCGTGAGGTAATGGTGCCGTCGCGACAATATCGGCCACGGCCAGCCGACCGCCCGTTCTCAAAACACGGAAAGCTTCTCGAAAGACGCGTTCCTTTTGTGGCGAAAGATTGATCACACAATTGGAGATGATTACGTCCACGCTTTCGTCTGCCACCGGAAGGGTTTCAATTTCGCCTTGGCGAAATTCGACATTGTCGAATCCATTCCTCTTTGCGTTCTCGCGCGCTTTCGTCAGCATTTCAGGAGTCATGTCGACGCCAATTACTTTCCCAGTTGGTCCGACTGCGCGAGCGGCCAGGAAACAATCAAATCCTGCGCCGGATCCCAGGTCGAGGACAGTTTGTCCTCTTTCCAAAGAGGCGATAGCAAGCGGATTACCACAACCCAGGCCGAGGTTCGCAGCTTCGGGCGCAAACGCTGCATCTTCGGCGGAGTAACCGAGGGCATCGCTACTGGTGGAAGTGCAGCAATCGTCGGCACAAGAAGATTCCCCACGCGCGCTGGCGCCATAACGTTGCCGCACTTCCTCACGAATCGCGTCCGATGACGACTCAGCCAGTTTTGTTTTCATGAAGAAAATGAAGATCGTGTGCGCCCGCGACGCAACTTCAGCCGCGTAATCTCAACCGCTAAATGTGCTAAAGGACGCCAAAAGAGAGGCTATTGCTTTTTTTTGGGCGCTTCGCGGGCTCGGCGGATAATCTGAAATAGAACGCGGCTACAAAACTTTTTGGAGTAGCTCCGCCAGGCGCCAACCGGCTTTGTGCAGTTCGTCGCCGACGACGGCGGTTGACCAATCGAGGTAACCGGTCCCGATTTCGTGTGCTTCGCCTTTGGCAAAAACGTGGCCATCTTTTTCTTCACGATGAACGTGTTCGAATCGCACGCGGGTGTGTGCCTCCCGCGCGATCGGGAGAATCTCGTTAGCCCATTGTTCGGCCCACGTTTTTGGATCTCCGGAAGTGCGCCAGTTTTTTGGTTCGTTCGCGACAGAGTCGCCAATCAGTTTCTCCTTAGCCGGAGCGTAAACACCCTCACGCTCTGCTTTAGGTACTTCGTCCGGCGTTCCGATCGTTAAATTGCGCACCGTGTCCAATCCCAATAAGCGTGGAACGAATGATAATAATGTCGCGTGCGCTCCGCCGTCGCATTGTGCACCAGACTTAGGGAGTTTCCACCTTCGTCGCCCAGGCCGGTAGCACCGCGGTCGGGATCGATTGGTTCTCCGGTCTCGTTAAAACATTCAGCGCCCACATGCAGTGGCTGGTGAATGTCGCCAACGCAATGCGCCAGCAAAATCACTGCAATCGTCTTGGTGATCTTGCGCGGATTATCCTCCGCAATTTCGCCGCGCAAAACACCGATGCAGTAAGGGATCGTATGCACAACATCCCAGTTGCCGCGGCCGGTTTTGCCAGCGCCATATTTTTCGGCATCAAGCACCGGCACATCGGTGTAATGCATCCAATGATGGGACGGCGTGAAATCGCTGGCTTCCGGGCTGGGCGGATTCGCTTTCCAAAAATCGTGCAGTTGTTGCTCGATCTCTGGATGCGCGGGAAAATGAATTCCACGCCGATCATCGGGGCCGTTCTTGTCCCAACTCTTGATGTCGTCCGCAATTAAGGAAGCCCGTTCCAGCGGAATGCCATCGAGAAGCGTTTTGATTTTTTCCGCCGTCGGTGTCCCGGCTAGTTTGCGATCGGCGATGGCGCCGAGAATTTCGTGACCCAGCGGGCCGTAGGCGAACGAGCTGCTGATGAAGGCAAAAAAAATCAGAACCGCAAGTTGGAGGGGCGCTCGGATCAAGCGCCGAATAACGCATAAGGGACGCTCGGCACAAGCACCTCTACAATTGGACCTCTACTTACGCTGTCACTCTGAACGCACGGTCGCCATTAAGTGAAAGTGAATGTGTAGGTACAAGCGGTCCCTTAGCGCTTCACCGTCACTTCCACCTCAAACGCGTATTCCATCCAAGTCCCGTGTGGACGCGCACGTTGTCGCCCGATCGCGCCCCGCGGTTCATCTTCGCCCCAATACAAATCGATTTGCAGTGGATGCACGCCGGCTCCGGTATCGCAAACGAACCATTCATCACTGCCGGTCTCCTCATTGACGGTCTGCGATTTGATTTTGAGCCGGGCGTGTTGACGAAGAAACTTATTACGTGACGAAATCGCACAGGAGCGGCGCGGCACCAACACTTCGCCGCGACGTCCGACCGGCGCATCAGCGAATGCGTATCTGTGATCGCCCATCCAGCGGATATAGTTTCGGCCGTCAACTGCTTCGTTGATTCGACCGAAGCCTTCTTTCTTTACGGCCAAAAGAAAATCGCGCGGGTACTTTCGGGCATGCAAGCCCGGCGCAGTGATCGGTGTCGCGTCGAATCCGCGCTCGGCGGTGAAGCCGGATTCCTTTGGAGTGTAATAAACGGTACAGAAAAAAATGCGTGGATAAATCGCGCCGTCCGCCACTTGTTCGGAGCGAACCTCGTGCGCGCGATGTTTTAGCTCGGTCACCTTTTGCTCACGAAATGCGCGCAGTTCGTCATCGGTCATTTTATCCATCGCCATCTCAGGATTTTCGGCGAAGGCGTAAACAGCGCTGACGACGAATAACCCAACTTGGATGCGCGCGCCCCTCCAGGATCTAATCAATTGGGAAAAAATTCGGAAACCGGCCCACCGAGCAGAACTTCGATCGGTAGTCGTTTGAATTCGTATTCGTAGGGTGGCTGCTTCCACTGGAAATGATTCGCGTACATGCGCCGACTGCAGCGTATGACTTCGAGACCGGTTTCGAATGAACGAAAGGAATCTCGATCCGTCACGTGCAATTGTGCGCCGCCGCAGAGTTCACCCGCAAATTTCTGAAACGTCGGTTGGAAGAACATCTCGCGGAAATATGTCCCCGGAAGTTTCAACCCGTTTAATTCACGACAAAATTTTTCGGGATCGATCCAGGGCGCGCCGAAAATTTCAAATGGCCGGGTGGTGCCCCGACCCTCGGAGACATTGGTCCCTTCGAGCAAGCACATCCCCGGATAAACCGTCGCGGTATCGAGTGTCGGCATGTTCGGCGACGGCATCACCCAAGGGAGGCCAGTTTGATCGAACCAGATTGCGCGCTCCCAATTTTTCATCGGCAAAATAGTGAGCGCACATTTGGGAAAGCATTCGTCGTGAAATTGGGTCGCGAGTTCGCCGACGGTTTTGCCATGACGAACTGGAATCGGATGCATTCCCACGAACGAGCGGTAGTCTGGATTTAGCCGCGGACCCTCAACCGTCACAGCATTAATTGGGTTTGGTCGATCGAGCACAACAACGTGAATGTCCTGGCGCTCGCAAGCACGCATCACCAGATACATCGTCCAAATAAAGGTGTAGTAGCGCGCGCCGATGTCTTGCAGATCAATCAGCAGGAGATCGACATCCCGCAACATCTCGCGCGTCGGCTCGCGATGTTCGCCGTACAAACTATAAACCGGTATCCGAAGTCGTGGATGTTTGTAGCTTCGCCATTCAATCATGTTGTCCTGGGTCTCGCCGCGATAGCCGTGTTGCGGACCGAAGAGCGCACGCAGTTGAAACAGCTTCCCATCTTCGCGACCGAGAATTTGGGAAGTGTGCTCCAGCTTCGAATTGACCGACGCGGGATGTAGAAGCGCACCAATGCGTCTGCCCCGCAATTCGTCTGGCCAAACCTCGGCCAGGTGATCGATGGGAAGCTCGACTGCCATTCTTTGCTGTAGCCGCGGTCGTCGGCCGCGGCAATTTGGCTGAGTTAATCGCCTTTGCGTTGCAGGCGACGACGAAGCAGTCCCAGTAGTTTTGCGAGCAAAATCACGAATGCAAAAGCGGTGCAAATTTTGGCGAAGAATTCGCCATGTTGCGCGTAAAACGTCAGCCTTGGCTCCGCCGCGATGTTGACGTCGCCGATAAGCGTTCCTTCTTCGAAAATGCTGCCTTGCTCGTCGCGCAGGATTTGAGTGACGCGACCGAATTCATTAACGAAACATGTGACTCCGGTATTGGCAGCACGCACCATCGGGCGCCGATTTTCTACGCATCGAAAAACGGCATTAGCCAGATGTTGACGCGAACCGGCTGAGCGCAGAAACCAGCCGTCGTTAGTGACGTTAGCCAGAAAGTCTGCGCCGCGCAGAACAAATTGCCGGGTCAGTTCACCGATGGTGTCCTCGAAACAAATCAGCGGCGCGACCTTCCCGCGATTATCCGAAAGCTGAAAAACAGTGAAATCCGTGCCGGGGTCGAAATCTTCGGGAACCTGGTCGCCCACAATTTTGGCGAAGAGCGGGAAGGAATGGCGGAACGGCACAAATTCGCCAAACGGCACCAGATGAACCTTGCGGTAAAGTTGCGGCTCGTTCTCCGGCGAAACCAGCAGAGCGGCGTTGTAGACTTGATGCGCTCCCTCCTCGATCGTGCCGAGCAATACATCAAGTCTGTTCGAACTGGCGATCTGGCTCACAAAATCAAATGTTTCCTGATCTTCGAGAACGGGCGCTGGCATTGCGCTCTCGGGCCAGACCACGAGATCGACGTTAGATGTGGATGTGAGAGCTATTTTACTCAGACGCGCAAATTTATCAAAGATTGTCTGCTTATAACGGACATCGAATTTTTCCGCGCGCGGGACCGCCGCTTGCACCAACGCTACACGCAATGGATGCGAGGCTGGCCGCATTTGCACCGCACCGACGCCCAAAAGAAACACCGCCACCAGTCCAACCAGCGTGAGGGTTAAATCAAAATGTGGCCGCATTGCACGGCTACGCGTTTCTTCCCAAATCCGGTGTGCTGTTGTAGTCAGGATGGCATTGCAGAAGACGACCAGGAAAGTTACGCCAGCGACGCCGGTAAATTCCGCGATCTGGATCAGCGGCCATGTTCC
>QHRA01000170.1 GCA_003221295.1 Verrucomicrobiota bacterium
CGAACCGCCGAAAAAGCCAGTCTTCCGAACGCGCACTAAACTTAGAGTGAATGTGAAGATCGCACCGACTCATGCCGCTTTTCGATTTGTTCGCTGCCTCCCAATCCAATCGCGATAGGTGGTCGCATTACGGGTGCGGGCGAAGCGCTGGATGAACTGAAGGATTTGCTTCCAGATTTTCGGAGCCTCGAAATCCGGCGGATGGATACTCAAACGCGCCAGCTCGCGCATTTCGAGACTGCGCGAGAGCGCGGCATTCCAACCCAGGCTGACGGTGCGACGCCATCCCGAATGCGTGCTGTAAACCAACGAGCGCGTTGGCTCGCGTTCGCCGGTTAGAAGATCAAGCACGCTGTCGATCCGAGTGGTATATTGCATTCCAGCATCACGCGCCGCGCGTTCCCCTGCTGCATTGAGCAGCCAGGCTGGGGCCACAAATCCAATCGGCGATAGCCGCGCGGCTTTGAATTCATCACGCGCTTGGGTAATCCGCGCAAACGCTTCGTCGTAATCGAGATCGAAAAATTCACCTTCGTCCTTGGTGTAAAATCGGGTCATGAATTTCTCTCTGATCCGTTCACCCGCACGCCGTGGGCGTTCATGAAAATAACCGTGAATCACAATCTCATGCCCACGCGCCTCGAGATCGCGCAACCATGAAACAAAATTCTTATCCTCAGTCGCGTTCCCTTGCCGATGATAATTCGGCACAACCAAAAGCGAAGTAGTACGAATGCCGGCGCGTTTCAGCGCCTCGATAATTCTGGCCGACGCCCTATGTGTGCAGGGCGCAACATCGTGCAACGAAACTACAAATGAACGCCTCGGGGTTTCCGCCGCCAACATTGGCAGGAAATCCGCGGCCACCGCCTCCGTCATGGTCTCAAACTTCCCCCTCCGAGGCCAGCCGAACAAGGCGAAAATGGGGCGTTCGACAATGGCTCTCCTTTGCCGCAAAATCGTGCCCATGCCGCTGATCACGTTCGAAGGCTCCGAGGGTTGCGGAAAATCGACCCAGGTGAAACGGCTCGCTAGTCGGTTGGAAAAGTGGGGGATCGCAGCAGCGCCATTTCGGGAACCCGGCGGCACCGCGATTGGCGAAGCTATTCGGCATTTGCTCCAGCATTCTGAAGAGAATCACGCCATGACTCCGGAGACCGAATTGCTCCTTTTTGAAGCGAGCCGCAGCCAACTCGTGCGCGAAAAAATTCAGCCGGCGTTGCAGCGCGGTGAATGGGTGATTTGCGATCGTTTTTTTGATTCAACCACGGTTTACCAAGGTGCGGCGCGGCATCTCGATCGCGGGCTCGTCAAAAAGCTGAACGCCTTTGCCATTGGCGATTGCATTCCCGATCTTACTTTCGTGCTCGACATTGATCGAGCCATCGCCCAATCGCGTCTCGGCAATCGAAAAAAAATTCGCGATCGCATGGAAGACGAGTCTGATGAATTTCACCAGCGGGTGATCCGCGCCTATCGACAACTGGCGAAAGATGAACCGAAACGCGTAGTCCTGATCGATGGTCGAAGCTCGGTCGACGCAGTCGAGCAACAAATCTGGAATGCACTTGCTCAACGCTTTCCCGACCTCGGAAAACATCAAACTCCAAACATCAAACTTCAAACATCCTGAATGTCTTTCTCCGCCGACAGCGCGTTGGAATATTTGCAACGCGCGCACAAAAAACACCGGCTCGCTCACGCCTATCTCATTTCAGGTCCAGCTGGGAGCGGGAAAGCGGACGTTGCCGCCCGGCTGGCTGCGGCTTTGAACAAGACCACGCCGGAGAAAGTTCTGCGCGCGCAAGCGCCCGATGTTTTTGTGACCGAACCCGCCTCGCGCTCGCGCAAAATTGTGGTCGATCAAATTCGCACTCTCGAGCGCGCCCTCCAATTGCGCACCGTCGACAATCGCAAAAAGATCGGGATCATTCACGATGCCGATCGAATGCAAACGCAGGCGGCGAACGCATTTCTAAAAACGCTGGAAGAACCGCCGCAGAATTCACTTCTGCTTTTGCTCACCGCTCTTCCCGAAGCACTGCCGGAGACAATCGTGTCGCGTTGCTTGAGCTTGCCTCTTCGAACTTCGTCCGAGGTCGCGGCTTCGCCGCAGGAGATGGAGTTGCTGCGGGTTCTGTGTGCGACAGCGGAAGAAAAATCGCGCAGTATCGAAAAGGCCTATCGAGTTTCGCAAGGAATCCAAGGCCTGCTCAATTCCATTCGCGAGCAGATCAGGGACGAACATGCGATGGCGTTGAAGCGCGAGGAAACGCGTTACCGTCATACCACGGACGGGGGATGGTTGAATGAGCGCGAAGATTATTACAAGGCGCTAACGGAGAGTGTGTATCGCGAACGGCGGAGTCGTCTGATCGAGACGCTCTTTCTCTGGTGGGCGGACGTTCTGCGCGCGAGGGTCACGACGGCGGAACGCGTGCTCAAAAGTTGCACACAGGCGACAGAGAAAGTCGCAGCGCAATTGAAGACGGCGGAAGTCTTGAAACGAATCCGGCGTCTGGAAGAAATGCGCGACCAATTGAACACGACCGCGCAGGAAGCGCTCGTGCTCGAACTCGGTTGCCTCCACATTTTTCGTTAGCAGACATGCCGAAACGCCGCGCTCTTTCGGTCGCACTCATTGGGACAAAATTCATGGGCCGTGCCCATTCCAATGCCTGGCGGCAGGCCCCGCGCTTCTTTGACTTACCCGCTGATATTCGGATGGCAGCAATTTGTGGACGCGATCGCGCCGGGACCAGTCGCGCGGCGAAAATCCTGGGTTGGGAAAAGGCAGTGATTGATTGGAAAGCGATCATCGCCGACCCGTTGATCGACATCGTCGATATTTGCACGCCTAACGATTCACACGCGGAGATTGCGATTGCCGCCGCGCGGGCGGGCAAAGCGATACTCTGCGAAAAACCGCTGGCGCGAAACGTGGCCGAAGCGCGACGGATGGTTGACGCGGTAAAACGCGCGCGGGTCGCGAACATGGTTTGTCACAATTACCGGCGCGTGCCGACAGTCGCGCTGGCCAAGCAAATGATCGATAGCGGTAAAATCGGCCATCGCATTTATCATTTTCGCGCTCGCTACGCCCAGGATTGGATTGCCGATGAAAATTTCCCGCTGGTCTGGCGCTTGCAATCCAAGGTCGCCGGCTCCGGCGCTCTCGGCGACATTGGCGCTCATATCATCGATCTGGCGCGATTTCTCGTCGGCGAAATTGCAGTCGTTTCAGCGGTAAGCGAAACATTTGTCAAAAGGCGGTTAACAAAAAATAGACAGCCCGCCCGCGTCGACGTCGACGATGCGGTAAGCGTAATCGGCAAATTTCGCAACGCCGCCATCCTAAATCTCGAAGCGACGCGCTTTGCCCGCGGCCGCAAAAATCAGCTCACATTTGAAATCAACGGCAGCCGCGGTTCGCTTGCCTTCGATTTGGAGGAAATGAATCGACTGCGCTTTTACGATTCGGCTGATCCCAACCAGACGCGCGGATTTCGCGACATCATTGTTACGGAATCGAAGCACCCGTATGTCGGAAATTGGTGGCCGCCCGGCCATATCATTGGCTACGAGCATTCCTTTGTGCATACGGTCGCCGACTTTGTGAAAGCCATTGTCGCGCGCAAAAAGATCGAGCCCGATTTCACCGACGGATTAAAGACGCAGCGCGTGCTCGATGCCATCCAACGTGCGCGACCTTTGTCCTCGCTGTAATCGAAGTAAGCCAATTATATGAAGCGAAAACAACCGGCACGAAACGCACGGCGACACCCGCAAAAACAAACAAGCCCAAGACCCACGATGATTATCTGGCTGCGTTGACGGAAGACAAGCGGGCCGCATTGCAAAAACTTCGCAAGGCAATTAAGACGGCCAGCGCCGAAAGCCGAAGAATGCATCAGTTATCAACTTCCAGCCTTTCGTCTGAACGGAAAATTTCTAGTGGCTTACGGTCCTGGGGCGAATCATTGCGGGTTCTATCCGGGTTCCGTCGGGCAGGCCTTTAAGAAAGAGCTGAAAGGCTACGATACCAGCAAGGGCACGGTCCGCTTTTCAGCCGACAAACCGTTGCCAGCCGTGTTGGTGCGGAAGTTAGTAAGGCTTCGGATCGAAGAGAAAGGGTGATGGCAGTATCGGTTATCGGTCATTAGTTAGATGCGCCTACCGCATGCCGGTGTCGCAGCGCCACTCTACCCTGGTCATCTGCCCGGCAACGACATCGGCTTCGAAGGGACCGTAACGCGCGATTCCGCCTTTTTTGTCCTTCAGCGAAACCGTGTAGTGACCCGGTTCCAGCGAAAGACGGAAACGGCCTTGATCATCAGTAGTGAAGAACGTCGCTGTTCCTTTTTCGTTTTGCACGATGAATGTCGCGTTTGCTAATGGCCTCGAATCGGGAACTCCGACTCTCGCTGGTCCGCCGTGCACGGGACCGACGGTGATAATGCCTTCGATCCCGGTTTGTGGTTCAGAGGCATAGAGGGCTACGGCAAGGAGCAAGCAGCAGGATAGAATGGACGGCGTCGAGATCACATCAATACTGAAAAGCTGAAATCCTGAAATGCTGAAATGGGTCGCATTGGGCTTAGGTGTCGCATAGGTCGTATATGCCTGGCGGCGCAACAGAATTCTTTTGCAAGCTAGCGGCGGCTGCCAGCGAGAATCACGCGGCTTTCCTGTGACGCGACACGGCAGAACTCTTGCGCGTGTGATGGGTTTTTCGTGTCTTGTTCAAGCTCTCCTGCAGCACCGACACGAGATCGATCACTTTCGTGGATGGTCGCGGTTTCGGTTTCGGTTTTTCTTCGATTTCTTTTCCGCCCGCTTCGACTTTTTCTTCGATCACTTCCATCAAAGCCTCGCGGTAATCGTCGCGATATTTCTTTGGATCCCATTTCGCCGACATGCTTTCGACGAGGGCTTTTGCCATATCAAGCTCGCGTTTCCCCGGCTCGATTTTTTTCGGAACATGGAGCTTGTCTGCATCCGCCAGTTCCTCGGCGAAGTGCATCAGTTCCAGAACGAGCACGCTGTCTTCCGCTTTGACTCCAGCAAGATATTGCCGCGTCTTAATCACCACCTTCGCGATCCCGACCTTGCCGGTCCTCGCAAGAGTATCGCGCAACAACACATAAGCCTTGTCACCGCCTTTTTGGGGCTCTAAATAATAAGGTTTGTAGAAGAACATCGGATCGATCTCTTCCTGATCGACGAAATCCTGGATGTCGACGGTCTGAGTTGCCTCGAGATCGACGCGCTGAAAATCTTCGTCCTTTAGGAGAACGTATTTACCTTTTTCATATTCGTAGCCTTTGACGATCTCGTCCCACGGTACTTCCTTGCCGTCTTTCTCTGCCACCCGCTTGTAATTGACCGGGCTCAAATCTTTCGCGCGCAACAGCCGAAACTTCAGTTCTTCTCTGCGGGTCGCGGGATAGAGGGCAATGGGAATGTTGACTAACCCGAAGCTGATACTGCCTTTCCAGATCGCTCGCATACGCAATTTATTTCGAAGCTGAACGCGTGAATGCGTGGATGAACGCAAATGCAGACGCGGATATTGTTGTGCTCGACGACCGATTGCCGCAGTACCGTAGCAATCTTACTGAGGCAGAGTTCGCGAATCGCGAGGGCGCAACCAACAGTACGCGGAGCGCGTTGCGCTCCCCAAAATTTACGCCGCGGTTTCGGGCTTCATGCGCCGACTCGCGTGCGAAGCGGACACTTCCTCAAGGAGGTTGGGGCAAAACGCCGAATCCGTGTGGTTGCTTGCCCCTTTTACGCGGCGGTTTCCAACCGCGCTCTCGAGATGCCGCGCAGCTCAAACAACCTGATCAATGTTTCCTCGATCAAGTTATTGGGACACGAGGCGCCAGCGGTGATGCCGACTACGACCGGACCGGGCGGCAACCAGAAATGGGAAACGACTTCACGCTTCTCGTGCAGATCGTAATGCTTGATCTCGGTCGCGGAGACCAGACGCGAAGCATTCAAAACAAAATAAGTGGGCAGTTTTTCTTCGCCCATTTCGGCGAGGTGAGAGGTATTGGAGCTGTTGTAACCGCCCACCACCAACAGCAAATCCATCGGAACGTTTAGTAATTCGCGCAACGCATCCTGTCGCTCCTGGGTCGCACCGCAGATGGTATCGAAAAACCGAAAATTTCTCGCCGCTTCTTCCGCGCCATCGCGATCGACAATCGCCTGACGCACCCGTCGCTGCACTTCCTCGGTCTCGCCACGCAACATCGTCGTTTGATTGGCCACACCGACCGTTTTCAAATGCACATCAGGGTCGAACCCAGCTGAGTGTGCGCCGTGGAACTTGTCCAGAAACGCCTGTTTGTCGCCGCCGTTCCGGATGTAATCGCAAACGTAGTCGGTGTCGGCCAGGGTAAGCACGACAAGATAATGGCCCTTGCCGTCACCCAGTGCGCGGGAGCTGGTTGCCTTCGTTTCTTCGTGTTCGGCCTTGCCGTGAATGATCGACGTCACACTCTCGCTGGCATATTTGCGGACCCGTTTCCAAACACTCATGACGTCGCCGCAAGTGGTATCGACAATCTGGCATCCGTGATCCTTTATTTGTTGCAAAATGGACAGCTCCGTTCCGAACGCGGGCAGGATGACAACGTCGTCGGGCTGCAATTCGGAAATGTCGGCCTGTTTGTTTCGTCCGGTCAGGTTCTTGATGCCGAGCGAGGAAATTTGCTCGTTCACTTCCGGGTTGTGAATGATTTCGCCAACGATGAAGAGGCGGCGGTCCTGAAAAACTTTGCGGGCGGCATAGGCGAGATCGATGGCGCGCTCGACGCCGTAACAGAATCCAAATTGCTTGGCCAGCCGCACCGTCACATCACCAACGGAAATGATGCCGCCGTTGCGCCGAACCCCCTCGACCACATCGCTGCGGTAATGTGATTCCACCTGTTCCTGCACCGCCGCCATCACATCAGGCGTGCGCAAGTTTACTTTTTCGCGGGCACTAGTGCCGCTCGAGATCAGGTTTGTGCTCACAAATTTTTCTTACGCGGCAATTTGCGGATTGCTCTATTCTAGAAGAGGGCTGCTGGGTTTCTCAAATGCCGCCGAAGTAATACTGATATGAGGATCAGGGTCGGGTGCGCGCGAATCATCGACCCGCTTCACCTTCGGGCCAATCGACTCGTCTTCCAGCTGCATAGTTGCGATGCGGACCGGCGTGCCAATACGAACGAGCGCGTAAAATTTCGGGGCCGCTTCACCCTTCAGACGAATGCAACCGTGCGTCCGGGGCACCGGATGCACGAAACCCTGATGAAATCCATAGGCCGGTGCGAACTCGCACCAGAATCCCATCGGGTAACCAACATAGCGTCCGGCAATATTAGAGCCGGCTTCAGCGGGCACTACTCGATTGCCCTGAACGCGGAAACCATAAGAGCCGGAACGCTTGTCTTCCTCTTTCCGGTAAATGGTAAAATTCCCTCGTGGCGTCGGTTTGGAGGGAATGCCAACACTGCATGCCACTGCCATCAGGCAACGATCGCCTTCCATGACGTAAACGTTCTGCTTCGAAAGCGACACTTTCACTACTACCTTCGAAGGATCATTTGGTTTGTAAGCCGTCACGTGATAGGGGCCGCCGCTCGTCACCCGCGATGTTTCGCAACTGGTGAAAATAAATGGACCGCAAAGGGCGAGAAGAAAAACAAGGCGTTTCAACATTCGCATAATTCTCGGTAACTAATCAGGGCTGCTCGCTTTTTCAACTTAAGCCTGAGTCGTTGCGATAAAACAGTTTGCAACATGGCAGAGGCGGTGCCATGGGTTAGCCTCTGCCGGGGGAAACGGTCGGGTCGATGAAGGAATGGACGCGTTGCCAGGGAAGTTGGCGTTGCCAGCAAAATTGGTCTGACTAAGTATGGGCTTTTTTACGGGTCTCTTTGGCCAGAACGGTTTCATGCCACATGGCCACTGCTACTTGTGGGATCCCGGCCTGATGCGGCTGCACCTGATCTCGGATTTTCTGATCGCAGCCGCTTACTTTATCATCCCGTTTACGCTTGTTAATTTTGTTCGTAAACGGCGTGAACTGCCCTTCAACTGGATGTTCGTCTGCTTCGGCATTTTTATTATCGCCTGCGGTATGACGCATGTGATGGAGATCATCACACTTTGGAAACCTTACTATTGGGTTTCCGGAATCGTGAAAGCAATCACGGCGCTTGCCTCTGTTCCAACCGCGGTGCTTCTTATCCGCCTTATCCCACAGGTGGTAAATATTCCGGGGCCTGCGGTCCTGCGCGCAGCCAACGAAGCGCTGATCGAGCAGACCAAGCTTTTAAGTCTGATCGTCACCAGTATGGGCGACGGACTGCTGGTGGTTGATCGGGACGGCGCCGCGTTGCTTTCTAACCCGGCCTTGCGTCGGATGCTTGGATTAAAAGAGGACGAAGACGTTCCCAAAAACTGTTCGCAGGATTGCGGATTCTTTCGCACCGATAAAGTGACGCGGATTGCGCCAGCGGAGTCACCAACTTCGCGCGCCGTCGCAGGGGGACATGTTGATGACGAGGAAATTTTTATCCAGCACGGCGGTAATGTTGATGGCTCGTGGGCGGATGTAACAGCGCGGGCGTTGCGCGATGAGCACGGCACCATTCATGGCGCGGTGGCCGTCTTTCATGATGTCACCGCGCATAAACGGGCCGAAGAACAGCAGCGAAATCTGCTGCGGGAACGGGAAGCCCGAGCAGAAGCCGAGGCAGCGAACCGCGCGAAGGACAGGTTTCTCGCCGTACTCGGCCATGAGTTGCGGACTCCGCTTACACCCGTCCTTGCCGGCGTGGAATTACTCGAACAAAAGATCAACGTTAATGGGGAATTCAACGGCACAATCGAAATTATTCGCCGCAACATCGAGCTCGAGGCGCGTTTAATCGATGACATTCTTGATCTTACCGCCATCGCCAAAGGAAAAATCAACCTCGATGTTGGCACTGTCGATATTCATGCCACAGTGCGGGGCGCCCTGGAGATTTTTAAAACTGAGATCGCGTACAAGAAACTGCGCGTCCACACAAATTTAGCTGCGCCACAACATTTTGCCCAGGCCGATGATTCGCGGCTGATGCAGGTGTTTTGGAACGTGATGAAGAATGCAATCAAATTTACGCCGGACGGCGGCGCGATTCACATCGAGTCGGCCAACGAAGCCGGCAAAGTCCTGGTGCGCGTGAGCGACAACGGAATCGGGATTGAACCGGAAGTGTTGCCACGAATTTTCGATTCCTTCGAGCAGGGAGTGCGTCGCGTCCAGGCCGGCCATGGTGGGCTTGGGCTCGGGCTCGCTATTTCCCGCGCCATTGTCGAAGGCCATCACGGACAGATGGAGGCGAGCAGTCCAGGCCGGAATCGCGGAACGGTGGTAACGATTTCGCTTGCCACCATTGCGGTGCGAAGCAGCACGGACGAGCCAAGAGGGAAGCGTGACTCGACCGCTGCGACCTCGACCAGTGAAGCGCAAAAAACGCGGCCGCTGCGCATTCTTCTGGTCGATGATCACACCGACACGGTTATCACCTTGGGAGCACTTTTACGGAATCTCGGCTACGACGTCGCCTGCGCCGAAACGGTCAAACAAGCGCTGGAACTGGCGAAAGAATCGAGATTTGATTTGCTCGTGAGCGACATCGGTTTGCCCGACGGAAGTGGCCACGATTTGATGCGCCAGATTCGCGCACGACAATCGATTGCTGGTATCGCCCTTAGTGGATTTGGAATGGAAGACGACCTGGAGAAGAGTCGCGCGGTCGGATTCACCGATCACTTGATCAAGCCGGTTAACGTCGATCGATTGCAAGCGACGCTGCGCGAGATCGCGCGGAGCCGGGCAACGACCAGCTAATTTGCGCTGCTGATTTCGACGATTTCGCCTGGTCGGCACCGGATCGTCAAAGCGATGGGGCGGCAGCAAATGCTACAGTCTTCGATCAAGTCTTGTTCGCTCTGCGAAGTATCCACCTCCAATGCGAAAGTTTCCCCGCAATGGGGACAGGAAATATCAGCCGTCACTATTAATTGCACATTCGGTCACCACCCGTTGAACGCATGTCATCCCGAGTCGCGCAGAGGACGAGGGACCTCCCGATTGGCCGTTTGCCGGTGACCAGCGGCGAGGTTCCTCGCTTCGCTCGGAATGACAGAAGGGAACAGTGTCCCGGCAAATTGGCGCTTGCTCGGTGGTTCCAACACTACAAGCTCGCGTTTGATTTTTTCGCGGCGGCTTCGTCGAGCTTCCTAAAGTGCAGCTGCTGAACACGACGTCCGTCGCTCTGCGAGATGGTAACAAGATAATTTTCAATCTGGACGTGTTCACCTTGTTTGGGCAAATGGCCGAGAAGATGGGTCACATAGCCACCGATCGTACTCACGTCCGCGCTTTCCAATTCAATCCCAGCCAGATCGCGTAGTTCGTAAAGGGCAAGCGCGCCATCCACGGTGAACTCATTCTCGTTAATCTCGCGAAATTCTTCTTTCTCGGTGTCAAATTCGTCCTGGATGTCGCCGACCAGCTCTTCCAAAATATTCTCCAAGGTCACCATTCCAACGGTGCCGCCAAATTCATCGACCACGATGGCGAGGTGCGCGTGTTTGTTGAGAAAGAGCGAGAGCAACTTCTCCAGCGACATCATTTCCGGAACCGGAGTGAGCTCACGCCTGATGCGCAAAAGATCGGGATTCGGATCGCGCATCAGTGGCACTAATTCCTTGATGTGAATCAAACCAATGGTGTTGTCGAGATGGCCGCGACAAAGAGGAAAGCGCGTATGCCGCGAGGCCAGCGCTTTTTTTACATTTTCCTCAAAGCTCTCTTCGATGTTGAGGAACACAACCTTACCGCGGGGCGTCATGATATCGCGCACGACACGCTCGCGCAAATCGAGCGCATTTATAAGCAACTCTTTGCCCAGGGGGCTGACCTCTTTCGCCTTTGCGCTCTCGCTTAAAATCAACCGCAACTCCTCCTCCGAATGCGCCAGCTCGGCTTCTCCCGCTGGCTGAACTCGGAAAATCCGCGCTAGAATCCAGTTTGAGGAGGCATTCAGGAACCAAATGAACGGCTTAAAGATTGCATAGAAGAGTCGTAGTGGCGGACTGACGAGAAGGGCCGTGCCCAATGACCTTTGAATCGCCAATATTTTCGGGGCTTGCTCTCCAAGGACAATGTGAAGGGCAGTGATTGCGGAAAAGGCGATCGCAAATGAAATCGATGCCACGACAGTTTCTGAGCTGATACCGACAAGGGCCAAGAACGGCTGTAGCATCCGAGCGAGAAAAGGTTCACCGAGCCAGCCAAGACCGAGACTGGCCAGCGTGATGCCCAACTGACAGGCCGAAAGATACGCGTTTAAATTTTCAACTACGTGCTGGCTGATAGTGGCGCGCTTATTCCCTTCCATGGTAAGGGCGTGCAATTGACTGTGCCGCACTTTGACCAAAGCGAATTCGGCAGCGACGAAAAAACCGTTGAGTGCGACGAGAGCGGCAATGACCAGCAGTTTGGTGATGATGACAGCAGGGGAATCCCACCGATCAGCGGCGCTCACCGCCGTCCAAAGTCCGAAAGATAATGATAAATAAGGAAAGCTCATTTATCGAATGCAACTTGGCATCCGAACCTGCAACCAAGCTGTCTACCAGCTAGACTTGGTGACGCCGGGAATCAATCCACTCGACGCCAGCTCACGAAAAGTCAGCCGTGAAATCTTGAAGCGCCGGATAAATGCGCGTCGCCGGCCGGAAACCTGGCAACGATTAACCACACGCGTCGGACTGGCATCGCGGGGCAGTTGCACGAGGCCGGCATAGTCCTTCTTTGCTTTTAGCTCCGCCCGCAGCGCGGCATATTTCTTGACTGTCGCGCGTTTGCGTTCGTTGCGGTTGACCCAAGAGGTTTTCGCCATAAAGGAACGCGGAAGGTAGCGGAAAAACCGTCGGAAGCAAATCGTTTCCATGGGCGTTCCAGCGCTGCCGGCCCCAAATCGAAAGATGTTCCTTTTGCCCCGAGATGAAATCCCGGAAGCGCCGGATGCCTTGGCTCAGGCGATCGAGGAAGGATTGCGCAAGTTTGTCTCACGACCAGACAAAATGGTCGTCGTGCGCGGCGCTGACGCGTCGGCGCTGGACTCAATCGCGGTCGATCTATCCGGGGCCACGATCGATCATCATCATCGTCCACCGCCGCTCGACCCCTCGGAAGCGATTCCAGCAATGGTGGTGCGGCATATTTATATCTCAGGCGAGCCGATTAGTATTCTCGGGGGGGACTTCAGTTTTCAGTTCGAAGCTTCTAATATCGAATTGTATCGGAAGGCTCACCCTGAAGGGAAACTGTTGCTCATCATGCATCGAGCCCAGAACGGGAATATTCGGTTCGAAATCTCTCGCGCCGCAGCTGAAAGCATGATCATGAAAGGCGCGAGCAAGCTCGCGGAAAAGCAAGGCGTCGTTGTCGATAATGCCCAACTTGAGTTGACACCGCATGGTCCGCGCGCTCTCGATGGAAAGCTCACCGTCTCCGCGCGCAAGCTCATTTTTCATCCTGTGCTTAGTCTGGCCGCCACCTTTTCGGTTAGTGACGATCTCGTCGCCACTGTCTCGAATCTGAAATGCCACGGCGAGGGACCGATTGCCGCGCTCGCCTGCGCCGCGATCACACCTTCCTTTCCAAAAATTGAACGACGCGCCTTTCCACTATCCGCCCTGCCGCTCGGCGAAATACAGTTGCGCGATCTCACAATCGATACCGCCAACGAAAAAGTCGTCGTCCGAGCGCGATTTGGTTCGCTGTAAGGAACGATGTTGATCCGAATCGGCTACGATATCTCCTTCGAGCTCGCGAACCCGACGCCGTTGATCACGATGCTTTACGTCCATCCTTCGCGACGCGGCGACTTGCAATCGGCGGAGGAAGTCACCGTCGAGCCAGGTGTGCCGGTCCACACCTACCTGGATAGTTTTGAAAATATTTGTGGCCGGCTGCTCGCGCCGGCGGGCACGGTGCGATTCACTCTCGACACCACCATTCATGATAGTGGCCAGCCCGATGCGGAAGCGCCCGAGGCGATGCAGCACAATGTCGAGGATCTACCGGACGAAGCGCTCCGTTTTTTGCTTCCGAGTCGTTACTGTGAAGTGGACAAACTAAACGATGAAGCGTGGAGACTCTTTGGTCCGACGCGGCCAGGCTGGTCCCGCGTGCAAACGATCTGTGACTGGGTGCATAATCACATCACCTTTGGCTATCACTTCGCCGATCCACAAAAAAGCGCGCTGGAAGTTTACCGCGATGGCAAGGGTGTTTGCCGCGATTTCATGCATCTCGCCGTTACCTTTTGTCGATGCCTCAATATCCCGGCGCGTTATGTCACCGGTTACCTGGGCGACATTGGGGTTCCACCTGCGCCTTACCCGATGGATTTTAGCGCATGGTTCGAAGTTTTCCTCGGTGGGAAATGGCACACTTTTGATGCGCGTCACAACCAACGGCGCATCGGCCGTATTCTCATGGCCGTCGGTCGCGACGCCGCTGACGTTGCACTGACGACAAACTTCGGCAGCGCCAAGCTGCTCAAATTTCACGTCATCACTGAAGAAGTGAAATAGCTGTGCGTCGCTCAGGCGAGCCCGCCATTATGAGCCGGCGCGATCTGCTCAAGCACGTTGCGTAATTGCGCGAAATCTATCGGCTTGGTCAGATGATAATCGAAGCCGGCGTCGCGTCCTCGCCTGACATCGTCCTCTTCGCCGTCCGCGGTCAGTGCCACGCCGGTGAGATGCTGCCGGCGTTTTGCTTCACGAATCACCTCGCACCCGCTGCCATCCGGCAAAGCCAGGTCACTCACAATCGCGTCGAAGTGCTTCGCTCTCAGGAATGCAAGCGCGCTTTCCACATTGTCCGCTGCGGAAATGGAATGACCGAAATGCCCGAGCAAGCCGGTCAAGACGCGGCGGGTATCGCCGTGATCCTCGACCACCAGTATCTGCAAGGTCATAACTCCGGGAAAAAGCCGCGGCCACGAGAGCCTCGCCTAGTTACCACAATCGAAATGGCCCTGCCGGTTGGTTGCTTCGAGCGGCGAAAATTTTATCTCTGTCTCTTGCGTGGGTGGGCGACTTGGAAGGTCGTGCGTCCTCTAACGCTTACTTAGACGGACGAAAAGAACCGCGCCCAGCACGATGAAAAGGACATTCGGAAACCAGACCAGTAGTTCCGGATGAACCCTCGGATTGTTGCGAAGGGTGTCCGCGATGATCACAAAAAGGAAATAAGAAATGGCGATGACCAGGCTAAGAAGAAAACCAATGGTGGTTTCCCGCCGATGGGCCGTGACGCCGAGCGGCACCCCAACGAGGGCAAAAGCCACGCAGGAAAAAGGAAAGGAAAATCGTTTGTTCAACTCCGTCCTGCTGGCGCTGCGCTCCCGTTTGTTTGCGCTCTTTAATTGATCGACCAGTTGGGTAATTGACAAAGCCGAGCGACTCGGTCGTTTTTTCTCTTTCTCGTAAAGTTCGTCGAGACTGATCGGAAGAGTGCCCTCAGCCATGCTGATACCATCGCGAATTTTACGAAGATCGAGCGGATTTTTCTCATCGCGCTGCTGATAACGCGCATCGTAAAGGCGCATCAGAATTCGCTTGTTCGGCAGATCCGCTTCCAGCATTCCAGTGCGCGCAAAAGTCACCCGTATCGGTAAGGACTGCTCATTCATTTCAAAGACAGTAATGTTCTCGAGTTTATTGCCGTCTTTCTTTCCGACATAAATTTTGCGGCCCGGAAATTCGTCGATCACCTGATCAGTGCCAAAAAGCGCCATCGGATTTCTGGTTGCGAGATCGTAGAGACTGGAGCGCAGTTTTTCCTGCGCCGCTGGGGCCACCTGCACATTGAGCCACAAGCTAATGGCGGTGCAGGCGAGGGCGACAAGAGCCAGCGAAACGCAAACGCGCGGCACACTCACGCCGTTGGAACGGAGCGCGACTAGTTCGTTATCCGCCGACAATCGTCCAAAAACCAGCAGGATCGCGGTCAACAATCCCCACGGAATAGTGAAAATAAGCGAGAACGGCAGCACATAAGCAATAAAGCTAACGAGATACTCGACTGGGACGTCGTGATTCACCAGCAACGGCAGAAGCTTGCGAAAAATGTTGCCGACGACAAGGACGAGACTGAGGACAAAGATCGCGAACAGAAGATTCACGATCAGCTCGCGGCTGACGAAACGGTCGATCAACTTCATCTGTTGATTCGTTAATACGAAAGCATGCTCCTTACAAGGTGCGGCGTGTCTCGAACTGCGTGAACCGCCGCGTCGCCGCAGTGTTCCGGATAGCGCGCCTCCCGCGTGCTAACGCCAGTCCGGCCCGGACTTTCGGCGTCTCGCCGAAACAATCTTTGCAGAAATGTCCGCGAAGGCGAGATGCGTGCGCTACCCGAAATTTCTTGCCGCTACTGCGCGCTCGCTTTGCTTCGCCGTGAAGTCGGCTACTTTCTCGCGGTGGAAAATTATGATGTTGCGATCATCGGCGGCGGCCCCGCCGGCAGCACCGCGGCGACCTTGCTCAGCAAAGCAGGGCGACGCGTGATCGTGCTCGAACGAGACAAGTTTCCGCGTTTCCACATCGGCGAGTCGCTTCTGCCTTTTAGCATGGAAACATTTACCCGACTGGGGATTCAGGAAAAATTGCGTGCCGGTTTTGTCGAAAAATTTGGAGGCGAGATTGCGGAAGCCGGTGGCGAAAAAGCAGCGAAGTTTTACTTCAAAGATGGTTTTGGCTCTCGCACCGATCGTTCGTATCAGGTGACACGATCGAAATTCGACAAGATGTTGTTGGATCACGCGGCGGAATCGGGTGCGGAAGTGCGCGAGGAGACCGTGGTCGAGAACGTCGATTTCGATCAAGATGGTGTGCGACTGCGTCTCAGCACCGATGACCCCGCCGGGGTCAGCGACCCCGGCCACAGAAAATTCGCTCGCGAACTTCGGGCTAAATATCTGATCGACGCGAGCGGGCGGAATTCCGTGATCGGAAATAAGTTCAAGCTAAAGAAAAGTTATCAGCATTTGCAGAAGCTTTCGCTCTTTGCGCACTACGAAGGGTTGGAACGCGAGGAGGGCATCGATGGCACGCTCACCCGCATGGTTCGCACCTTGCAAAGCTGGTTCTGGATTATCCCGCTGGAAAATGACCGCACCAGTATCGGCATTGTATTGGAGGCTGCGGACTTCAAAAGCTCTGGACTTTCCGCCGAAGAATTTTTCGAGCGCGCTATTGCCGAGCAGCCGCTCGTGCGCAATCGCATCGGCGCGGGCCGTCGCGTTTCGCAGGTTTACACCGCGGCGGACTTTTCCTATCGGAGCGAGAGGCTCACCGGCGATCGCTGGTTGCTTGCGGGTGATGCCGCCGGTTTCATCGATCCCGTTTTCAGTAGCGGCGTTTTTCTCGCCGTCCTCGCCGGCGAACAAGCGGCGGATGTTTTACATGAGGTGCTTGAGCACCCAAAACGCGCCCGGCGTCTGTTCCGGCATTACGAACGGCTGGTCAATCGCGCCATGGACGTTTATCTGCGCTTCGTTGAATCGTGGTATGCCGGCAAGGAATTCATCGAGGTTTTTCTAACGCCGACCGAGCTTTTGCAGATTCCACCGGCGGTGAATGCCGTGCTCGGCGGTAACATTGGCAACCGCTTTGCCATCCGCTGGCGAATGGAACTTTTTTATCTGATCGTGCGTTTGCAAAAACGCTGGACCCTTTGCCCGCGACTTTCGCTTGTGCCCAAAACGAACGGCCAAACAGAGCCACTCAAGCCCGCCTCTATATAGTATGGGGCGAATCGCGTCGACCCTGGCTGTCGCCCTAATTCTGAGCAGCTGCGCCATCCATCAATTCGCGCCGCCGAGCCGGACATGGACCGCTCGCAACGGCCAGCTTTCTTATCACGGCAAAAAAACGTCGCTCATTGGCGAGGTATTCGTGCGCTACTCCAATCGCGGCGATTTCGAATTGACTTTCAGCAAAGGCCCGGGTGTCACTTTGTTAGTCATGCGTACTGATCCCGCTTTCGCTCGCGTGCAAGGCCCGCTCGCACGCATTCCCTGGTCAGGGCCGCTTCAGCAGCCGCCGGCGCGGGCCAGCGGTTGGCTCGCCTTGCGTCAGGAAATTCTGCGCAATCCGCAAAAGCGAATTGTGCAGGTGAGTGAAGGATCGGAGACTTTCGTGCTCCGCTTCTAGGCCGGCGTTTCTGTGATGCGATTCAGCGAAAAGGTTGCCTTTCTTGTTACGGAACGCCGTGGCCTGATGTGGAGCGTGGTCGTACTGATCGCGATTGTGAGTGTCGCCATTTTGACGGCGTTTTTACGGCTCGATACCGAAGTCCTCAATTTGTTGCCGCGCGAATTTGATTCGGTCGAAGGCCTGAAGACCTACAACAATGAGTTTGCGCAGACGCGCGAACTGACCTTCGCCCTTCTTTGTCAGCCCGAGGACGGGGACAAGCTCGAAGAATTCGCGCCGAAATTCGTCGAGCGACTACGCGCGCAACCGTGGTGCGTTCGCGTGCTGGCGGGTTCGCCCATGGAAACGCCGGATGGAGTGCGCGATCTGCAACGAATCGCGCTCCCGCTTCTGCTCAATCTCGAGCCGAACGATTTTGATCGCGCGATTTCTTTGCTTCAACCGCAGAAAATTCAGGAACGCCTCGGGCAATTGCGCCGGGAAATCGAAAGCGGTTCGCCGCGGCCGGAAATAGAGCTGACGCTCGATCCACTCGGCCTAATCACGCCCTCGCTCAAACCGTTTGCCGGGAACGCCGCGATGGAAACGGATCAGCCACTGACTTCGCCAGATTCCACCATGCGCGTTTTTCCGACGGTGACGAACCAGCCAAGCATTAGCGCCTTCGATTGCCAGAAACTGATGAAGCAGGTGAACGCATTTCGCGCATCTGCGATCGAAGGCTGGGATGGCGGCAAACTCGAAGTGCTCATCACTGGGCGTTCCGCTTATGTCGCGGAAATTTCGCTGAGCATGCGCCATGACATCGTTGCCACGGTGCTGAGTTCAATCGCGCTGGTCGGCGCCGTTTTTTTTATCGGATTTCGGCGGTGGCTCCCGTTGCTTGGAATGGGCTTCGCCCTTCTACTTTGTTGTCTGATTGGACTCGCCGCTGGCCTCCTGATTTTTCACCGCCTCAACATGGTGACGGTCGGTTTTTGCGCGATTCTGGTTGGGCTCGGCGTTGATTTCGCCATTCTGATTTACGGGCGCTATCAGCAAGCGCGAAACGAAGGCGACGGACATCGCGCTGCCGTTGCCGACGCCATTCACAGTCTTGGCCGCGCCGTTTTCTTCGGCGCCTTAACCACCGCCGTCGGTTTTCTCGCCCTCGTCCTGAGCAACTCCTCAGGATTTATTCAGCTCGGCGTCCTCATCGCTATCGGAATTTCCGCCGCCGGCCTATTAATGACGACGGTTTTTTTTCTGTTCGTGCCACGAGGAAATGTTCCGTTGCGCAGCGATTGGATTTTAGGGGCAGTGAGAAATTATGTGCGTCGCATGCTCGGCCGGCCGCGATCCATTCTCGCAATTAGCGCTCCCATTCTGATTGCGCTGCTGATCATTGCGATCGTCCCGCAAATTCCGCTCACCTTTGAGGCAAACGCGCGATCGCTGGAGCCGAAGAACAGTCGCGCCGGCACCGCGCTCAGTTTGATCATGGAGAAAATGCCGGTGCGCTGGGAACCAGTCCTTGGAATCGTTCGCGCTGCCACGGAACAACAGTTGCACGATTTCTGGAAAGCGATCTCGCAGCATTGGGCTGAATTGCAACGCGCCGGCAAAATCAAGAGCTTCTCCACTCCCAACGCGCTCGCCCTTTCGCCGCGCGAAATGCAACGCAATCGCCAGGAGCTCGCTTCGATTAACTTCGACGCGGCCCGAACGGCCTTGCAGAACGCGCTTACTCAAAATCGATTTAGCCCCGGCGCCTTCGCTTCCGCGTTCGAGTTACTCAATCAGCTCCAGGCCGCGGCTGCCCCTGATTACAAAATCCCATCGTGGCGCACGCAATTGCCGCCGGGTTCCGCCTGGTGGTTTTTGGTCGAACGCTATTTCGCGCAGGATTCACTGACTACAACCGGGTTTGTCACCACCAACGCCCCGGTGGCGACGCAGGAACAAAAGAACGTCCTCGCACGCGAACTGCCAGTGGCAGCAATCCCGATCACCCTCTCAGGCTGGAGTTATACTTTGACCGATCTGGTGCCTTGGTCGCATCGGCAATTGCTCCTGATCAGTGCGTTGATGGCGATATTCGATGCCTCGCTTCTGGCGGTCCTTTATCGCGACTTGCGTCTCTGGCTCGTCCAAGTGACGACGCTTGCACTCGCGGTCGCAGCCATGATCGCTTCGATGAAATTGTTCCATGTGCCGCTCAATTTATTAAATGTACTCGCCTTCCGCCTCGTTCTTGCGATCGGGGTTGATTATGGAATCTACGTCTTGTTAGTTTGGCAGCGAAGCCACGATGTCGCGCGCGATCTTACGGGAGTGGTGAAACCAGTTGCGCTGGCGGGATTGACTGCGATTGCCGGATTCGGTTCACTCGGCTGGGCGCATAATCCGACCTTGAGCGGGCTGGGGATTGCCTGCGCCATCGGCTTGTTCTGGAGCCTGGCCGCGACCATCTTCTTCACTTTGCCGGCGGCAGTTGCAGTTAAACCGAAGCTGCCGCAGGAACATTTTACCGAAGCGGAACTGGAACATGCGTAAAATAATTACCGTCATTTCTCTGGTGGCGTCGTTCGTCATCGGCGTGAAAGCCGAGCCGCTATCGCCTGCTGACATCAAGAGCTTGCTCGAACGTATTCGCGAGAAGCGCGCCGCAGCTCCAAGTATGCAGGCCGATTTCCAGGAACAACGAAAGGTTCACTTGTTGGACGAGCCGATCAACAGCAGTGGAAAAATTTGGTTTCAGGCCCCAAACAAATTCCGCGTCGAACGCAGGGGCAACGCTCCAAGCATCACCGTGAGTGACGGGCAACAGCTTTGGATTTATTACCCAAACTTCAAATCAGCCGAGCATTATTCATTGGCCAAACGCTCGCCGCTTGATGCCGCCATTTCCGCGATCACGACCGCGCTTAACTTGGAGAATGTTGAACACACCTTTCACATTATCGCCGACAAAGCGGAAAAGGGTTGCGACCTCGAGCTCACGCCGCGCAATCCCTCGATGAAACGTATTTTCCAAAAGTTGTTGTTGCACTTGAGCGACGATCTCTTTGCCGAGCGGACCGACATGCTCCAGCCAAATGGCGACCGCATCGTTACGACTTACGAGAGCCCCAGCCACGCCACTATTTCGGCCAGTCAATTTGAATTTACACCACCGCCCGGCACGGAGATCAGCACGCCATTGGGGAAATAGGACCTCTTCGTCATTCCGAGCGAAATCGCCGGTCCGGCTCGGACCGAGGAATCCCGCGGTGCTACCGTGAAGACTATGCCTCAGGCGCTTTGCCGAGTCTCGCCCGGTTAATGCTGAAGGTTGAGCACCCGGCGTTTGACGTTCGATCTTTATACATTGGTCGCAGGCACAAATCACAACCAATGAAAATCCTGAAATTTGGCGGCTCTTCGCTTGCGACCAGCGGTCGCGTTTGCGACGTCGCCAAGATTGTCCTCGAGCAAGCGCACCGAGGACAAGTAATTGTCGTGGTCTCCGCCTTCCAGGGCGTGACCAATCAGTTATTCGAATGTGCGCGCCTCGCGGCCAAGGCTGATCGACGCTACGAGGCCGCATTTAAGAAGATTGTTCACCGCCATCACCCCGCTATCGACGATCTGGTTGGAAGACAACTTCGCGCCCGGACCCGCTTGCAAGTGAACACGCTGCTCAGCGAGTTGCGTGAAGTTCTTCATGGCATCCAACTCCTCGGTCACAGTCCACCCCGGGCCCTCGATCTTGTCGCCAGTTTCGGCGAGCGCCTCTGTGCCTTGATTGTGTCGGCACATCTCGGCCGGTTCCGTTCAGCGCGGTTTGTTGATGCCAGAAAATTCGTCGTCACCGATGATCAGTTTACGAATGCAAATGTGATTTTCGGCAAAACCAATCGCACGGCGCGACGATACTTTGCCGAGCTGTTCAGATCCAGTGGACGTAAGCCAATTCCCGTTGTCACCGGGTTTATCGGATCAACCAGCGATGGCCAAACAACTACCATTGGTCGGAATGGATCTGATTACACTGCGGCAATTGTGGGCGCTGCTCTTTCGGCCGATGTCATTGAAATCTGGACAGACGTGGATGGCGTTCTCAGTGCCGATCCGAATACGGTTGCATCGGCGTTCGTGCTACCCCGGATTACTTACGAAGAAGCAATGGAGTTGTCCTACTTCGGCGCCAAGGTGCTTCACCCTGCTGCCATCGCTCCTGCGGTTGCGAAAGGGATTCCATTACTGGTCAAAAATACTCTTAATCCGAAAGCGCCAGGGACATTAATTTCTCGCGCCGGAAAGAGTGGCGATCACCTGGCGAAGGGAATTACCTCCATTGCCGGACTGACCTTACTTACTCTCCGCGGTTTGAGCATGGTCGGTGTCCCGGGAAATGCCGAGCGACTATTTCGCGCGCTGGCCTCTCGCGGTGTCAGCGTCATCCTGATCTCCCAAGCTTCTTCCGAGCACACCATCTGTTTTGCCGTCCGGGATGCGGACGGGGCTGCAGCGACTGCGGCGGTGCGACAGGAATTTCGATTGGAGCTTGACTACAAATTAACTTCGCTGGATGAAAAACCAGACCAGACGATCATTGCCGTCGTTGGTGATCAGATGAAAGGCCATCCCGGCGTTTCGGGGAAAATGTTTGGGGCGCTTGGCCGGCACAACATAAACATCAGCGCCATTGCGCAGGGCGCCTCCGAACGGAACATCTCCTGTGTTGTTGATACGGCACAGCAATCGCGCGCGTTAAATATTATTCACGGCGCTTTCTTCGAGAGGCGCAAGCGCCTCGCCCTTTTCGTCATCGGTACCGGCAACATTGGTGGAACCCTTCTCCGTCAACTCAAAGAGCAACGCTCCTATCTTCTCTCTCGCCGGTTTGACGTCACCGTGATTGGGGTTGCGAATAGCAAACGCTTTGTTCTCGATGGCAGCGGGATCAACCTCGGGCGCTGGCGCGAAAAGCTGGCCGCCTCGCGGCGAAGAATGGATCCGCGGACGTTGGCAGGCGAGATCGGGAAGCTGGAGCTGACCGACGCCGCTATTGTCGATTGCACGGCTGCCGATTCGGTGGTGCGGGCCTACCCGGACTTTGTGCGAGCGAACCTTCACATCATCACGCCAAACAAGCGGGCGAACGTCCTGCCCTGGCGGCGGTACGTCTCGTTGATGGACCTTTTGCGAGAACGGCAGATTTACTTTCTCGATGAAGCTAACGTTGGTGCCGGGCTCCCAGTGATGTCCACGATTCGCGACCTCATCGCCAGCGGAGATGTCATCAAAAAAGTGGAGGGTATTTTTTCGGGAACGCTTAGCTTTCTCTTCAATAGCTTTGATGGAGCAACTCCGTTTAGTAAGCTGGTGCAGACCGCGCACAACAATGGTCTGACCGAGCCCGATCCGCGCGATGATCTTTCCGGTGAGGATGTCGCCAGAAAGTTACTCATCCTCGCGCGTCAGACCGGATCGAGAATCGAGATATCGGATGTTGAGGTCGAGAATCTGGTCCCCAGGAATTTGGCCGGCGGAAAATTTTCCCCACGATTTTTTACGCTGTTGGCCAGGCACGACGCAGCGATGTCGGCACGCTTCAAGCGTGCGCAGTCGCGCGGCACAGTTTTGCGCTACGTCGGCACCCTCGAAGGCAGCCGCGCTCGTGCTGGGATCAAAGAGTTTCCACGCGATCACCCGATCGCGGCGACGAAAGGTAGCGACAATATTATCGCCTTTACCACGAAACGTTACGCGCACACGCCACTCGTCGTTCAGGGCCCGGGAGCGGGTGCGGACGTCACCGCCATGGGTGTGTTTTCAGATATCCTGAAGTTACTCAACTACCTTCCGCACTAGGTCGAAATAATTGCAGGACGTTTCTGCGAGCCCTGAATGCGCTCGGACCTGGCCTGGTCCGGCGACGCTGCCTCCACAGGTTCTCCTACATTATTTCTTGCCTTCGAGTTCGTCTGCCAACGCGCCCGCATCATACACTTTCCGCAACGCTTCGGTGATAGCCGCAGAATCGAGGGAAACAGCGCGCGCTTCTTTGTCGGAGAAAATGCAATCAAGCACGAGTGATTGAATGTTGCCGTCGAAAATGATGCCGACGAATTCGTTCATTTTGTTGACGACCGGACTGCCACTGTTGCCGCCGATGATGTCCGCGTCGGAAACGAAATTAAACCTTGTTGTCAGATTCAATTGCGCTTTGCGCTCGATCCAGCGCTGGGGGAGGTCGAAGGGCGGCCGATTATCGTGCTCGGCGGAGCGCTGATAGAGTCCGGCGAAGTCCGTAAAAGGCGGAATTTGTTTGTCATCTTCTTCATAGCCGACGACTTTTCCATAGGATAAGCGCAACGTGAACGTTGCATCCGGATAATTGCTCATCCCTTCCACCGCGAAACGCCCTTTCGCGATTTCGGCGTAGGCTTGCCGCTTGATTTCCTCCTGCGCGTCGTGGGCTCTGCGTGCTTCCCGAGCCGGTGCATCGATCATTCGCGCGAGATCAAGCATTGGGTCGTGGGCCGCCTCTAACGCCGCCGTGTTTTTCGCGTAAAGATTTTTTCGAAAGTCGACACCTTTCAATTTTGTTCCGCTGATCAATTCTATCGCGCGTGCGTGCGGCGATTTGCCGGCGAGGACCTGCTTCACCAACGGATCGTTACCACCAAATCTCTCGGCAAAATCGATGAGCGAATCTGTGAGTCGAAGAATCTCGTAATCATCGTAGACCGGTTCGCTGGAGAAAAGCTCCAACTCGAGCGATTCTTTCGCGCTATCGCGAAATGCCGCGATCCGTTCGCCGTTTGGTTTGGCGCGCTCGTCGATCGCACGGGTCAGTAAGCGTGCGTATTTGAACAGCGTGCCGTAGAACGCGCGCGGGCCGCGATAACCAACGGTGCCGGGGCGCTCCTGTTCCAGATAATCATAACGGAGCGCAATCTTGACTAATTCCGCCTGCGCCTTCTTGATGCGATCGTATGCCCCGGTTGTCGATTTCAACTTCGGGTCGCGCGAAATGGCGTCGCGCAATTTCTTTTCGCGCGCTTCAATTGCGCTCCAGATCTCCGGATCGAACAGAGCCGCAACATATCCATCGTAGCGTTTGCGATTATTTTGATCGCCATAGAAATCGTCTCGCGCTCGTCTCGCATTTTCAAACGAGCGTTGTCCCCAGGCATTCAGCAATACTTCGCGCCGGTTAAACATCTGGAGCCAGGTCGGCACTTCGCGATCGCGGCGATCGGCCAGCTCATCGACAGTAAGTTGACGGTCGGTTCGCCCGGGACTTCCGCTAACGAAAGTTAGTTCGCCATCGCTCGGTCCATTCGAATTCCATTTCAGGTAGTGCTCGATCTTGGCGGGCTGCCCGTTTTCATAAGCCCGGAAAATGCAAATATCGAGATCGAAGCGGGGATATTCGAAATTGTCCGGATCGCCGCCGTAAAAAGCCATCTGCTGCTCGGGCGCGAAAACAATCCGTACGTCGTCGTAACGTTTGTAACGATAAAGATGATAAGCGCCGCCTTGATAAAGTGTGACGACGTCAGAGCGCAGACCGGTTTTGTCTTTGCTTTCTTTTTCGATCTGCGCAATCGTGTTCTCGCGGGCCTTGCTGGCGGCGTCGGGAGACATGCCGATTTTTACCGGAGCGTTTACCCGCGCGGTTACGTCTTCGATTGAGATCAGCACGTTAAGTTCGAGATCGGCGCATTTGATTTCTTCCGCGTTCGCCTTCGCATAGAAACCTTCCTTCAAATAATTGTGCTGCTCGCTCGACGCTTTTTGCAGCGCATCCGCGCCGACGTGATGATTGGTAATGCAGAGTCCGTCAGCGGAAACAAACGAACCGCTGCCGCCAGAATTGAAACGCACGCTCGCTTTTTGCAGATGCTCAAGCCACTGCGGAGTGGGTTCGAATTGATAATTTTCCTTGAGTTGCCTAAGCGGCGGATTGTTGAACAGCCACATCCCTTCATCAGCCTGGGCGGAAATTGTGGTGGCAACCAGCATGGCAAAGACAATTCGGAGCGGAATCATCGCCGAATGTAAAATGCGAATGGCGTTAATGAAAAGCTTGCTTTGATTTCGCAAAGTGGGCAACTCAATGAGGAATATGTCCTATGGTGGTCGCAAATATCCTGATTTGCCTCATTCACCAAACTAACTACCTGCTCGATCATCTCATCCGCAAACTGGAGAAATCTTTTGTCGAACAGGGCGGCCTGCGCGAACGCATGACCCAAGCTCGGTTGGCGGAGAGGGCAAAACAGAAGAGCCACTTAACAGCGTCGGCGGTTCGGGGGACCGACACTCCTTCAAAAGTAGTTCTCGCTACTATTGCACGGACATAGTTCATTCCAGTCGTGCCAAAGAAAAATTCAGATGGTTCGCACCGCTCCAGAGTGCTGGTTTTGGTGGATGAATCGAACGTCGGCAGTTCGGTAAGAACAGCGGGCCGCGGCCTTGATTGGATCAAGTTGCGCGATTACTTGGCCGGGCCGGCCACTGACCGCGACTTAATCGAGATGGTGGTTTATGCCGGTTTGCCGCCGGCGACTCCAGCATGGCAGGAGGAACGCGATAAGAAAAACAAGTTCGTGCACTGGCTCCGCTCCAATGGATTCATGGTCGTGACCAAAGATGGGTCGCCCGCCGAAGAAGGGCATTACAAGGCGAACGTAGATGTGATGATGGCGATAGACGCAGTCGAGCTTTCCGTCGAGATGCGACCCGATCTTGTTATCCTCGTGACCGGTGACGCCGATTTCGCATATCTCGCCATCAAATTGCGGCGACACGGGATCCGGGTGGAAGTGGCTTCGGTCGCGGCAAATCTTGGGAACACATTGCGATCGGCCGCGAACGACGTGATTGACCTGGCGCCCTTGCTTCGAACCTTCGAGATCAACGTCCAGGATTCTGCGTCGCGGCCGCGTGCGCAACCGCAACGGAGACGCCGGCCCCGGTTTCGTCCGCTCGCGCCGGGAAACGGCTAACAGAACGTAGATCGAGGCGCGAGCATTCCCGAAAATGAGAAGTGGCGTTTTCTCCTTTTCGGGCGATACTGGATGAAGTTTTTCTGCTGCGATTTTCCGAAGCGCGACCTGGTCATATCTCGCCTTGGAAATTAATCCTCGTCAGCCGTTTGACTTACCTGAATCGATTATGAACGCCGAACTCGTCAAAGCCGCCACTGAAGTAGTCCACAATCAGCAAATTCTTGTGAACATCGTTTCACGTCGTGTCCGTCAACTCACCCTCGGGCATCGTCCACTCGTCGAGTTCGCTCCCGGAATGGGTCATGCCGACATAGCCTTGACTGAAATCGCGAACGGCAAGCTGATCTTCGAGTCTACGTTTGGCCAGAACGGCGATACGCCTCCGCAAGTTGTTCCATTTCCGGGAATCACGACAGGAAAGAAAACGAAAAAGGCCGCGTAGAACATCGCGAGCCTGCCGGTGGGTGATCAGGTACCCCGGGATGAAGCGAAAAAGCTTGGAACTGTGTGTGGGAGGCAGAGAGTTAGGACCCATGGGACACAGTCAAGGCAGAGACAACGTTAGGAAACGCGCGGCACGTCGGAGAAAAACCGAGCGCCTCGCGCTTGCAAAGAAAAAACAGAAGCAAGCGAAATAACTTCACCGCGACGGTCAGAGTCGGAAGAAAGAGCCGCGGCTTCGAAGCGAGGCGGCCATTTCCTAGCGGTGTTTTCGCGCGCGAAATTTTCGTCGCCCTATCTAATATAGGATGGTGTCCTCAACGTCCCGTTCCGGACTTACTCTGCATACCAGCAACCGTCTCGAGCGGCTGGCCGACCAGCTGTCCAAGCTCATCGCCGATCCACTTCGCTCGCCTCTCCTGCCGGAAATTATCGTCGTGCAAAGCAACGGCATGCGCCGCTGGCTCGAACAACAGATCGCAGACCGCCACGGCATTTGCTCGAACGTGCAGTTTCCGTTTCCACAAAAATTCTTTCACGATCTTTTGCAGGACACTTTCCCTCAATCCGAAGCGACGAATCTTTTCGATCAGGAGGTGATGACGTGGCGGATCATGAAAGATCTGCCGCGGCTTGCTAGCCGTCCGGAGTTCGCGGCGGTGGCAAATTACCTCCGCGGCGAACGCACTGAATTGCGCGCCTATGAGCTAGCCCGAAGAATCGCTCACGTTTTCGACCAATACGTCGTCTTTCGCCCGAAAATGATTTTGGATTGGGACACGGGCGAGGGGAAGGATTGGCAGCCGATGCTCTGGCGCGAATTGCAGCGAGCCGCTCCCGGCCGGCACCAGGCCGCGCTCGGATCGCAATTGATCGATGCACTCAAGCGTAACCGCGCGCCGGTCCCGGAGCGCGTCTCGATCTTCGGGGTCTCGACCCTGCCGCCGTTTTACATCTCGCTCATCGGCGAGATTTCCGCGCGCTGTCCAGTCCATCTTTTTGTGATGGAACCGACGCCGCTTTGGTGGGGCGATATTCGTTCGAAACGCGAAAAGGCACGAGCGAAACAACCAGAGTTGTTCGGCTTTGACGAGGAAGAAGCAGGCGACAACGAGCTGCTGGGCGCAAACGGAAAAGTGGGTCGCGACTTCTTGAATCTCATCGCTGAGCTCACGCCGGTGGCGGAGCACGAAGATTTCATTTCGCCGGCGAAGACGGAATCCGGAGCGGTGCCGGTGTTGCTGGAAATTCAAAGCGACATCTTCGAACTGAAATCTGGCCCGGCCAAAGTAAAGCGATCCGTCGCGCCCAGCGATCGCTCCCTGCAAATTCATTCCTGCCACAGCATCGTGCGCGAGCTCGAGGTTTTGCACGATCATCTGCTCGATCTCTTTCAGGAGGATTCTGCGCTGAAGCCGAAAGACATCATCGTGATGATGCCAGACGTTTCTATTTACGCGCCCTTCATCGATGCAGTGTTTGCCGTGCCGGAGAACCCGAAGCAGAAAATTCCGTACTCGACTGCTGACCGGGAAGCACGCGCCGGTAGCGGAGTTATCGACACATTTTTTCGCATCTTGGAAATTTTGTTGGGACGCTTCACGGCAAGCGAAGTTTTTGCGATTCTGGAAGCACCGGCGGTGCAGCGCTGTTTTGGAATTGCGCCAGCAGAGATCGAAACAATTCGGCGCTGGGTGGACGAGTGTGCGATCCGCTGGGGGATCGACGCGCAACATCGGGGGCGGCTAGGCTTGCCCGCCTTTGCAGAAAACAGTTGGCGGCACGGTCTTGACCGAATGCTGCTGGGGTCGGCGCTGCCGCCGAAGAACCGCCAATTGTTCAAGGAAATTTTGCCCTTCGATGAAATCGAAGGTTCGAATACGGAACTCCTCGGAAACTTCCTCGAATTTGTGGAGCGGCTTTTTTCGCGTGCGAATGAATTCAGCAAACCGCGCCCGCTCTCCGATTGGCAACGCGATTTGCGCGAAACACTCGATGCGTTTTTCGCCGCGGACGAGGCGGCGCAACGCGAATTAAATCGACTCCGCGCTGCCATCGCCGCCCTCGGTGAAATCGGCGCTGCCGCGCAAAATGAATGCGCAGTGCCGCTCGATGTCGTGGTGGCGCAACTGGAATATTCTCTCGAAGAATCGAGCAGCGGCGCTGGTTTCCTGTCTGGGAACCTGACCTTTTGCGCGCTCAAGCCGATGCGCAGCGTTCCGTTCAAAGTCGTATGTCTACTCGGGCTAAACGATACGGCATTTCCGCGGCACGATCGCGCCCCGGGTTTTGATCTGCTGGCGCAATACCCTAAACGCGGAGACCGAAACATTCGCGACGGCGATCGCGCGCTTTTTTTGGAAGCGCTTCTTTCGGCGCGCGAAGTTTTTTATCTCAGTTACATCGGACAATCACTGCGCGACAACCAGCCCCTTCCGCCGAGCGTATTGGCGAGCGAGTTGCTCGATTACATTGCGGAAAATTTCGATGTAGCGATCGACCAGTTCGTAATCAAACATCCGCTGCAAGCCTTCAGCCCACGCAATTTTCAAAATAACGGCCGCTTGTTCAGTTACTCGGCGGACAACCGCGCGGCGGGAATTGTCTCGGAAAAGGATCGTCGCGAGCCACCGCCGTTTTTCGATCAACCCCTAAGCGAGCCGGATGAGAAATGGTGCGAGGTGGAAATTGTTCGGCTCGTGGAATTTTTTTCCCATCCCGCGAAATTTTTTGTGCGGCACCGACTGGGAATCGAACTGCCGCGCGACCGCGAAGAAGCAGACGATCGCGAACCGTTCGCGCTGGATTCGCTCGATCGCTACGGCATTGAACAGCAATTGCTGGACGATGCGCTTGACGGAGTTGTTCCGGAAAGCGCACTTGCGTCGGTGCGGGCCTCGGGCGTTTTACCGCCGGGCGGAACAGGCGACGTGATTTTTGATGAGTTGTGCACGAACGTGACGACGTTCGCCGACACCATTCGTCAGCAGGTGGCAGTGCAAGCGCAACCGGCAACGATTATTCGTGCGGACATTGGCGATTTTACTTTGAGCGGTCGAATCGATCGTGTCCGTGGCGACACTCTGCTGCATTACCGGCTAACGAGATTAAAAACGAAGGATTTCGTGCGCATCTGGATCGAGCACTTGGCGCGGAACCTGACCGAGCAGAAACCGGCGTTGCTTTTCGGAAAAGAAGGAGAGGAGATCGCCGGCTACGAATTTCCGCCGATGGAAAACGCGCGCGAAGTTCTGACTGATTTGCTTACAATCTACTGGGGCGGTCTGTGCGAGCCGCTGCAATTATTCCCACGAAGTTCTTGGACTTTTGTGGAAAAAATTTTTGCCGGGAAAGATCGGGAGCGCGCGCGTTACCTGGCGGGAAACGATTGGAAGAGCAACGAGAACGACGAAAAGAGCAGGGGCGAGCGTGATGATGCCTACATCAAGTTGGCGTTCCGCAATCGAGACGACGCGCTCGATGAAGAGTGGGAAAGGATCAGTCTTTCCGTTCTTGGGCCAATTTTTTCTGGGCGCAAACGGCAATGAAACCCGAATTCAATGCCGCCCAAACTCCCCTGGAAAAAGGGTTCACCGTTATCGAAGCGAGCGCGGGCACGGGAAAGACGACGACGATCTCCGCCATTGTTTTGCGCTTGCTGGCAGAGCAGGGGATCCCGATCGAGCAAATTCTGGTAACTACCTACACCGAGCTGGCGACGGCGGAACTGCGTGGTCGGATCCGGGAAACAATCACGGACGCGCTGGCGCAGACGCGTCTGCCCTTCGTTACGGAGATCGTCAAAAGAGTCACGGACCGAAAGCAATTCGAGCTCAGACTGAAACTCGCGCTGCAGAGTTTTGATGAAGCTTCAATTTTTACCATCCACAGTTTTTGCGCGCGAGTTCTGGCCGATCGCGCGTTTGAAAGCGGCGTGCCTTTCGAGACCGAGTTGGTGGCGGATCAATCTCGCTTTTTGCATGAAGTTGTGGACGATTTTTGGCGCGCAAATTTCTACAACGACGACACCATTGTGGCCGGGGTGTTGCGCGCGCGGTTGACGCCGGCGCATCTGGTTGAGTTACTCACGCAGCTGACAAACAATCCAACGCTGCGCATTTGGCCGCCCGCGGAAGATCGCGTGGCTCTGGAAAAGAAAATTACCGAACTGTGCCAGGCGGGAGGCGATGGCGAGGAACTGACAGCATTGGCGGAACGTTTCGTTATTTCGCTCGAGTCGGACTTTTGTGAATGGGCGCGCGCGGAATTGCGCCGGCGAAAGACGGATCGCCAAGTGCAGTCGTTTGACGACATGCTCACCGGCCTGGGCGAAGCACTGCGGGGCGAGAGAGGGAGCGAGCTGCGGAAGAGTTTGCGCGAGCGTTTCCCCGTCGCGCTGGTGGACGAGTTCCAAGACACCGACCCGGTGCAGTATTCGATCTTCTCGCAAATTTACCGGGGAAGCGACGCCTCCGTATTTTTTATCGGCGATCCCAAACAGGCGATTTATGGATTTCGCGGCGCCGACGTTTTCACTTATTTAGAAGCGGCAAAAGTTGCGAATCGCCGTCATACCCTTGGGCAGAATTGGCGATCGGAGGCGAAGTTGGTCAATGGACTGAGCGCGATTTTCAGTCGGCGCACCGATTCTTTTGTCATTGAAAGCATCGAGCTTTCGCCAGTGACAGCATCGGGAAAAGCCGATGCCGAGGCCCTTACGATTGGTGACCAGCGGGATCAACCGCTGCATTTCTGGATCGCGGCCTCTGGCGACAAGGCGCGAATGGGAAAAGTGGTGGCCGCGGAAATTGCATCATTGCTGACCAGTGAAACGAAGATCGGGACAAGGAAAATTGAGCCGCGCGACATCGCGGTTCTGGTGAATAATAACACACAGCCAGTCGGGGTTCAGCGAGCGCTGGCGGATTATCGAATTCCGTCGGTCGTTTACAGTGCGGCCAGCGTTCTCAAATCCGGCGAGGCCTTGGAGTTGTTGCGTGTGTTGCTGGCAGTGGCGCAGCCGACGCACGAGAAAATTGTTCGGGCCGCGCTGGCGACAGAGATATTCGGCTTAAATGCGAGCGCGCTGGAAAACTTATTGGGCGACGAATTCGCGTGGGAAGCGACGCTTAATCGCTTTGCCGATTACCACATGTGGTGGCGGGACCAAGGTTTCGTCCAAATGATGCGGGAGTTGCTCGTTCGCGAGAAGGTGCGGTCGCGTTTGCTCCGCTGGCGGGACGGCGAACGTCGACTGACGAACGTTTTGCATTTGATCGAACTGTTGCATCCAGCTTGTGTGGAAAATCGCCTCGGTATTGATGGGCTGATCAAGTGGCTAGCGCGGCAAATTTCCCCGGGTGGCGAAGTGCGGGACGAGCATGAATTGCGTTTGGAAAATGACGAAGACGCGGTCCGGATTGTTACGATCCACAAAAGCAAGGGGCTCGAGTACGGCATTACGTTTTGTCCGTTTGTGCGCAAGGAACCGTGGGGCGGGGCAAAGGAATTCTTGAAGTTTCATGAAGACGACAAACTTGTGCTCGACCTGGAAGAATCGGCGGAGCACAAAAAAATCCAGAATCGCGAAGAGCTGGCAGAGTCTGTTCGGCAACTATATGTCGGGCTTACGCGCGCGAAACATCGCAGCTATCTGATTTGGCAGGAGAGGAAAACAAAGTCGAAGTCGGCGTTGGCGTGGCTGTTTTCCGAGGAAACGTCAGCCGACGCATTTCTGGAGAAAAAGGGAGAATCCAACACCAGCTCGAGCATGCGAGCTGCACTTGCCAAAAGCGATGCCATCGCGATTGAAGATTTGCCCGAAGGTGGAGAAAAAGTTTTTGCACCAACACCGGCGTTACCCACATCACTAGCGCTGCGAGTTTTCGATAAGGAGATCGATCGGAGCTGGCGGATCGCGAGTTTTAGTTCGTTGATCAGCGGGCGAACGGAAGAACCTGAGACACCGGATTACGATAGGCTGCAACCTGGGGGCGAGATTGCAGAAGAGCCGGTCCTGCCGACGCAGGGGATTCACGCTTTTCCCGGCGGGATGCGGGCCGGGACCTGCCTCCATTTAATTCTGGAGGAACTCGATTTCGCCGATCTTTCGCAACTGCGGCCGCTGGTGGCAAGAAAGCTGGGCGATTTTCATTTCGAAAATTTCGATGAAGTGGTATGCGACACTTTGGAGAAGACGTTGCGTGTCCCGCTGGGCGAGGATGGCTTTACACTTTCCCAAATCTCGCGCGCGTCACGTTTGTCGGAGCTGGAGTTCACTTTTCCGATTACGGCATTGACCACGGCGTGCCTGCGCAAGGCGTTTCAGGTGGAGGAGCTGCCGCTGGCAGTCGATCGCCTGCAGTTTGCGCCGGCCAACGGATTCATGAAAGGATTCATCGATCTCGTTCTTGAGCGCGAGGGACATTTCTATTTTGTCGATTGGAAATCGAATTGGCTGGGGACCGACTCTGGCAGTTACGCGCCTGAGAATATTGCGACGGAAATGGCGCGGAATTTTTACAATTTGCAGCTCAGCATTTATGCGGTGGCGCTGCATCGTTATTTACAACGGCGCTTCCCCAGTTACGAATACGAGAAGAATTTCGGGGGCGCGTTCTATATTTTTCTGCGCGGAGTCGATCCTGGGAAACTGGACAACGGGATATTTTTCACGCGTCCGCCACGCAAGTTTGTGGAACAACTGGATGAAGTTTTTCATGGCAGATCCTGAGCTCGAAGTTCACTTCATCGATCAGCATTTTGCCGCGTTGATGAACCGGTTGGCAAAGGTTCCGTCGCCGGAACTGGAGTTGGCCGCCAAATTGGTCAGCAATTTTCGTGAGCGCGGAGATGTTTGCGTAGCGCTGCCAGCGATTACTTCCATCCATGCGTCAAAAATCGGAGTTCCGGATGTTCCGCCACTGAAAAGCTGGGTAAGAAAATTGCGCGCCTCGGGAGTAGTGGGCGGGCCGGGAGAATTCGCGCCCCTCATACTAGATAAGGCCGAGCGGCTTTACCTTCAGCGCTACTGGAAATATGAGGATGAACTGGGACGCAATCTTCAGGCGCGCCTGAAGGATAATCCGATTCGGGACTTCAACCAAACTAAGCTGGCCCAAAATCTTGAGAAACTGTTTCCCGTGCAATCTGATTTGCAAAAAGTCGCAGCTTTCGTCGCGGCAACCTCGCGACTCTGCGTCATTTCGGGCGCGCCGGGGACGGGAAAAACGCGCACCATTGTTTTGATCTGCGCGCTCCTGATCGCGCTGGCCGGAAAACGGGAGCTCAATTTCGCGCTCGCCGCTCCAACCGGCAAAGCGGCGGCGCGACTTAAGGAAACAATCGCGCAAACACGGCTCGCGCTGCGGCTGCCCGAGGACGTGAAACTTCCGGCGGATGCATCAACCATCCAGCGGTTACTTGGGGTCAAAGGGGACTCGCCGCATTTCCGGCACGACGCAAAAAATCCGCTGCCGGCCGATGTCGTGATTGTAGACGAGGCGTCGATGATCGACCTGGCGCTACTGGCGAAACTGTTCGATGCGGTCCGGCCGGATGCGCGCGTTATTCTGGTTGGCGACAAGGGCCAGCTCGCGTCGGTAGAAGCGGGAAGCGCCTTTCGCGACATTTGCACGCCCGGTCTCGAGCCCGGAACCTCTGCTTCGCTAGCAGAGGCTTTCGCGAAATGCACGGGCGAGGAATTGGAGGGCACCAGTGCGAGCGAAGCGCCGATTCATCCCGTCGTAGTCGAATTACGGCGCAACTACCGTTTTACACCGGAAACGGGAATTGCCGAACTAAGCAGCGCCGTCAATCAGGGCGATTCCGAAGGCGCAATCGCGGTTTTGAAAAGCAGTGGCCGAATTCGCTGGCGGCCAACGCCGTTGGTAAAAAATTTTGAGCGAGAATTGCGTGAGCGCGTCTTGCCGCGATTCGAAAAGTTCTTAACGCTGACCGATCCAGCAGACGCCTTGAATCAACTGGCGGAATTCGCAGTCTTGTGCGCGTTGCGTCGGGGACCGTTCGGCGCGGAAACAGTAAATGGGTTGCTGGAGCGGATGCTGCGGGAAAGAGTCGAGAGTGATGGGCGTTATCATGGGGGAGAGCCGGTGATCATTGTGCGAAACGATTACAATGTCGGCCTTTTTAACGGAGATCTCGGGATCGTGCTGCCAGACGCGAGCAGTGGCGAGCTGCGGGTTTTCTTTCGCGGCGAAGACAGCGATGTGCTCAATTTTGCGCCAGGGCGTCTACCGGCACATCAACCGGCTTTTGCTTTGACGGTGCACAAAAGCCAGGGATCAGAGTTTCGTGATGCGCTGGTTATCTTACCGGAAAGAGACGCGCCGGTGTTGACGCGCGAGCTGCTTTATACAGGAGTAACCAGGGTGCGTGAAACAGTGGAAGTGTGGGCCACGGAGCATATATTGAGGCAAACAATCGAACGAAAAATAGAGCGGAGTTCGGGATTGCGGGACCGACTTTGGAAGAAAGACGGCGGCAGTTAATTATTGACTTCACTGGCCTAAATTTGAGACAGTCACGCGTGAATCTGAGACAACCATCTGGGAAATAATGGTTGGAAAACCGACAACTCACCGTGGGATTGAGGACGGAAGCGGCCCAGTTTTTTGATCTGCTACGTTCAGAACGATGCCAGTCAGCCAGCCAATCACGCGAGAGAATCGAGTGATTTTTTCGAGCGGCGAGCGCGGATTCACCGCCAAAGAAGTAGTCGATTGCGCGCTCGTGCGTGGCGAAATCGATCCTCTGTGGAAAGATTTCTTGCGCGTGGCTGAGTGCGATCGTCTGGCGAACGAACGGGAATTGGAACTGGACGATTCCGCGCTCGATTCTGCGGCGATTGCGTTTCGTTACAAACATGACCTGATCACGGCGGAGGAAACCGAGCGATGGCTCGAGGATCGGGAAATTTCCCTGGCCGAATTCAGTGAATATTTTGCTCGCCAATATTGGGGCCGCTCTTACAGCGGCACAGTCGATCCACCCAAATCCAGGTATCAAACGGCGTCGCCGGAAGAGAAAGATCTTTTTCTAGTTGATTTGATTCTCTCAGGCTCACTGGATCGAATGGGGGAGCGACTAAGTTATCGAGTTGCCGCACGAGCAGCTGATCCCAGCGATAACAAGGCGAGCGTGGATGAAGAGCGCGCCCGATTCTTCTCGGCGGCAAAAATTGATTCGGCTGATCTGGCCGATTGGCTGGCGCACCTTGGCCGGGACGAGGAATGGCTCGAGGAAATACTCGCGGCCGAGGCGGTCTATCAACGGCGTGTTTCGCAAATTCTTACTGAACAGGCGTTGCAGAAAGAGCTGGGGCCGATGCAACTGAATCTCACGCGCTTTCAGCTCGAAACGGTCGAAGTCGATTCACGCGATGCCGCGGCGGAAGTAGTCGCCTGTGTGCGGAACGACGGCATGGAAATGAGCGAAGTGGCCGAAGAAAGCCGTTATCCGTTTCATCGTAGCGAAGTTTTGCTGGAGGACATTCCCTCGGAACAGCAGCAACGATTCTTGAGTGTAAAGGCCGGAACACTGTTGGATCCCATTCCGCGAGGCGACGCTTTCGAAGTTTGGCGGGTGAAAACGCGAACGGAACCGTCTTTGCAGGACCCGGTTATTCGCGCGCGCCTCGAGAGCCGAATTGTTGACCGCTGTTTCAGTGAATTGCTAAGTAAATACATTGATTGGAAATTCTTTCTGCCTCCGAGCGAATGAATACCAAAGATGTCGATTTGCTGCGGCGTTCAGACCTCTTTCGGTTTTTACCCGACGAGCATTTCGAGAAAATCCGGCCGCTGCTTCAAGAGGAACGGCATGACTTTGGCGATTTGATCGTCAAGCAAGGCGATCCCGCCAGCGCCTTTTATATTTTAATTTCGGGACGCGCCCGGGTTGTAAAGTCGGGAGCTAACAACGGCGAGGAGATTGTTCTGGCTACGCTTCGGCCCGGAGACAGCTTCGGCGAGGCAGCGCTCACGGAAGGCGGGACGCGGACAGCGACAGTTCGGTGTAGCACCTCGGTGGAAGTGTTGCGACTGGATCGGGCCGAGTTTCTCGCGCTCACCGAAACGGCTCCAGAATTTAAAGAGTACATGCAGGTGACGCGACGCGCGCGGACACTGCAGAGTTTCCTCTACGAATTCAGTAATTTCGGGCGACTGCCGACTCCCGCGCTTCGAGAAGTAATCGAGAAACTCGAGCGAGTTCAATTTCGAAAAGGCAACCTTATTATTAAGGAGGGCGACTCCGCTGGACCGATGTACATCCTGGAGAAAGGACGGGCCCGCGCTTTTACGCAGAACAATGGCGCGCAGGTGAATCTCGCATTTTATCGGGATGGCGACTTTTTTGGCGAGCTCTCGATTTTGAACGGCTCGCCCCGAGCGGCCTCGGTCGAAGCATATTCGGATTGTGATCTTCTCGCGCTCGATCCGGATGCCGTCCGCAGTTTGAAGCAGAGCTATCCCGAATTCGGCAAGTTGCTGGAGGAACGGCTGGCGCAATACAAAGCTAAAACCGAAGCGCGAATTCCCCTCGATTTCACCGAGGAATTGGTTCCGGCCGAAACGCTGGCGCACAACAAAGTCGCGCTCGATGGGAAATTCGCGGTCAAAGAAAAGGAGGGCGCGGAGGCGCCGTTTGCCGACGAAGAGGGACATTTCCGAAAAAAGAAGCGCCGCATCCGCAAATTCGAGCACATCACGCAGATCGATGAAATGGACTGCGGCGCGGCCAGTCTGGGCATGATTTGCCGCCACTTCGGGCGCAAGGTCAGTCTCGCGCGCATCCGACAGCTTTGTCACACCGCCACTGATGGCACGAGTTTGAAAGCGCTTTGTCGCGCGGCGGTCGAGCTCGGTCTGGCGGCGCGAGCGTTGAAGGTTTCGCTTCGCAATCTTTCGGTGATGCCCCTGCCCGCGATTGTACACTGGGAAGGCAATCACTGGATGGTCCTCTACGACGTCGATGTCACGCAGGTGCGCGTGGCCGATCCGGCCCTCGGCTTGCGTAAAATTCCGCGGAAGGAATTTGAACAAAAATGGTCGGGTTACGCGGCGTTGTTTGATTACACAATTGCGTTTGAACAGACGCCGGAAAGCAAACCAAGCATGGCCTGGGTCTGGCCGTTCCTGGCAAAGTTCCGCAAGATTTTGCTGCAGGTGCTGGGACTTGCGGTCGCGGTCAGTTTCCTCGAGCTGCTCTTCCCAGTCTTCACTCAGA
>QHRA01000171.1 GCA_003221295.1 Verrucomicrobiota bacterium
TTCTCAAGACCATCATCCTCGGCATGTTCGCCGCGATTATTTTTGTGCAACTGGCAGCGATCGCGCAGGAATATTTGCTCGCCTTTGCCGCGGTACGGCTGGACACCTCTATTCTAGATTTTCTCAGCCGGCAGCTTCTCTCTTTGCCGATGAGCTATTTTAGCAGCCGGCGGACGGGCGACATTCAACGCCGGCTCGATGGCGCACGTCAAGTCCGCCAATTCGCCGTGCAACATGGCGTCGCCGCGTTATTGGCCATGGTGCATTTGCTCGGGGCCGTGGTCTTGATGACGCTCTACAGCGCCTGGCTTACGTTGGCCTTCCTCGCCACCATACCGCTCTATGCCGCCCTGATGTATTTTTCGCTTAAAGTTCTTCGACCGCTTTTCGCCGACGTTGAGGAAAGCCAGGGCAAATATAGTTCACATCAAATCGATGCCATCAAAGGAATCGAAGCAGTCAAAGCTGCCTCGGCCGAGTCGGTCTTCCGCGACGCGATGTTGAACGAGTTCCTTTCCGTTTCGAAAAAGATTTTCCGTTCCAATTTCGTGGTCATGTCTTATGACAGCGTGCTTCAAACTATCGGCTTGCTCTCGACCGCGATTTTTCTGTGGGTCGGCGCAAACCAGGTCATCAGTGGCCATCTCAGCGTTGGCGGCTTCGTCGCCTTTAGCTCGCTGACCGCGATCGCTTACGCCGCGATCCTGCGCACGCTCGGGGTTTGGGACAATTTGCAGCTGGCGGCGGTTTTAATGAACCGGCTCAACGATATCTTCGAGCAGGAGCCGGAGCAGGGCCGTGACCGTTCGCGATTGACCCCCGTGCAGAGCTTGGAAGGCCGGATTGAATTGCGCAATGTCAGTTTTAGATATGGCGGACCGGAAGCTCCCAACATCTTGAGCAATATCACGCTCGACCTGGCGCCAGGTCGGATGATCGCGTTCGTCGGGCGAAGCGGTTGCGGCAAGACCACGCTGGTGAAACTGATCGCCGGTCTCCTCGAACCAACGGAAGGCACGATCCTCTTCGATCACGTCGATCTGAAGAATCTGAATTACCGGGATGTGCGCCGTCATATCGGAATGGTGTTACAGGAAAACCACATGTTTAACGAAACGATCGCGCGCAATATTTCCTTCGGCGACCCTGAACCCGACCTCGATCGTGTCCTCGCCAGCGCCCAGGCCGCGGCGGCGCACGATTTCATCATGCGTTTACCGATGGGTTATGAGACGAAAATCGGTGAATCTGGTCTGGCGATCTCCGGCGGACAGAAGCAGCGCATCGCGATTGCACGTGCCATTTATAACAACCCGCCAATTCTGATTTTCGATGAAGCAACCAGTGCGCTTGATACGGAATCGGAGCGGGCGATCCAAAATAATCTCGGCCGCATTATGACCGGACGCACGACCATCGCAATAGCACATCGCTTGAGCACGATTCGAGAGGCCGACTCGATTATCGTGCTGGAAAAAGGCAGCGTGGCCGAAATTGGATCGCATGATGAGCTGATGGCGCAACGCGGTTTGTATTTTTATCTCTCCAGTCAGCAAATGGGTGTGGGCGGATGAGTGCGGAAACCTACTCGCCCAGCTCGTTCGAGACCGAATCGGAGATGCTCCCGCAGGATCCGCCGCCAAAGCTCATTCGTTTTATGGGTTGGTGGTTGATCTGGCTTTTTATTATCGCGCTCTCGGCGGCGATTTTTGTGCACCTTCCCGAAACGGAGCACGCCGCCTTTGTCCTCATCCCGCGCGAAGGGGCCGATCCAATTCAGTCACCGCGCCTCGCCACGGTGAATCGCGTTTCCGTTGCGGAAGGACAAACGGTTGCAGCCGGGGCGGAACTCTTCGTCATGCGATCGGACGAGATTCGGGCATTCGATACGCAGCTGCAAACTCTAACAGAAGATTTGCATACGCAGGAATTGACCCTGGCGAAAATGGACGAAGCCTACGCCGCCGAAGCAAACATTAAGAACGCGCAAGTGTCCCAGGCGGAAAGCGAGCTGCGATTTCGCGAGAAACAAACCGCCAGCAATCGCGAGTTGCTTAACCGGCTGGAGAAGCTTTCGAAAAGCGGCGGTTTTTCCCAGATCGATTTGATCAAGCTTCAGCTCGAGGCTGCTGGAGCGGAAAAAGATCAAGCTGTTGCGCAGCGCACACTCGAGCAGGTGAAACTCGAGCGGCAACAACTGGAAAATGCGAATTTGCGCAAACGCGCGGAGCAAGCCGGCGAAGTGCAAAAGTTGAAGATGAAACTCGGCGCTTTGAAAGGTGACCTGGAAAACTCGCAAAAGAACTTGCTCACGATTCGTGCGCCCTACGACGCCGTCATCATTTCCCTGGCTCAGCGCAATGTCGGCAGCGTTGTGCAAAG
>QHRA01000172.1 GCA_003221295.1 Verrucomicrobiota bacterium
GGGAGCAAACGGTCAATATTTCGTCGGACTGGCATCACTGGATGAAGCGGCGAATCGACACCATCTTTCGTTACGGCCCGGAATGAAAGGTGACGCGCGTATTCGGGTGGGAAGCCGGACATTGATTGAATATGCTTTCGAGCCGATCCGGCAATTAGGCGAAGGAGTACGAAACTAATGCAACCGCGCCCTACCAGTCTGAAAGTCGAAGATCTGCGAACGACGAACGCGGGGATGACTCGTTGCATCAGTTTGGCCAAGCTCGCAGCAAAATCAGACGTCCCGGTCGTTCTGCTTGGCGAAACCGGCACCGGAAAAACACTGCTGGCGCAGGCCATTCACAATTCGTCGGCGCGCGCCGAAGGCCCTTTCATCTCTTTCAATGCTTCGGCCATGAGCGATACGTTGCTCGAGAGTCAGCTCTTTGGTCACGAAAAAGGCGCGTTCACTGGGGCGCAACAAGCGGTCAAAGGAAAATTTGAACTCGCGAACGCCGGGACAATCTTTCTTGACGAAATCTCGGACATGAGTCCGCTGGCGCAGGTAAAGATCTTGCGCGTGCTCGAGTACGGCGAATTCGAGCGGCTCGGCTCCGAACGGATGTTGAAAACAGATGCGCGAATCATTTGCGCGACCAACGTTTCGCTGCGCGAGCGGGTGCGTCAGGGAAAATTCCGCGAGGACCTTTATCATCGCCTAAATGGTCTTACGATTTTGATTCCCGCATTGCGGGATCGCAGGGAAGAGCTGCCTGGATTAATCGCGAACGAGCTGAAGGTGTCAGCCCTGAGGTTGGGAAAAAAGATCACCGCGATTCATCCCGCCGCGATGGATTGTTTGCTGGTGCACGATTGGCGCGGAAATTTACGCGAGCTCAGTCACACCGTGCGAACGATGACCTTGTTCTGCGACGGTGACGTTATCATGCCCGAGCATGTTCATTTTCCGCCCGACCTCGAGCCGTTGCAAACATCAGCAAATTCGTCGGAGAAAAGTGCCAGCCACGCGCATCCTGATTACGAGGGCGGTGATCTCTCGCTGGCGAGTGCAGTCAAACGTCATGTGCGCTTCGTCTATAAACAGGCGAGCCAAAATCAGCGACGCGCGTCGAAGCTTCTTGGCATCTCGCGGGCCACCCTGAGCCGGCATTTGCGCGAGCTGGATCATAAATGATCCGACTGCGATCGAAACGATACCAGATAGCCTAGATTCTGGGCCATCCGTAGTTTCATTGAGAGGGGTGCAGGCACAATTTTCGTTAATGGCATCAGGAACATAAAAGACATTGGAACAGGCTTTTAAGTGTTGCACATAAACTGCGATCTACGGAAGAACTCGAAGACAAAAATGACATGGCACAGATAGTGGTAATAGGGCGCACGTGAGTTCGTCGAAGGAAAAAAAGGACGCAGATTCTGGGGAGCGTGGAGCTCAACGGCAGAAGCGTTCGAAAGATAAGCTGATCCGTTTGGACGACCTGATCCCAGACGAAAAGGTTGTAGGAGGACGGCAACTTTTCGGCGCGACTAACACAACCCAAAACCAAAAAAACAACTAACAAAACTACGAAAGGTAATATGAGCGAACAGAAGAAAGACAAACCGCAAGTTGATGTGCGTGATCTTAAGCCAACGAAGGACGCCAAGGGTGGTGGCGGTACCCATAGCGGGCAAGGTACCGGAAAAAGCGGGCAAGGCACAGGCAAAGCCCCACAGTAATCATTCGCCAGCGCCGCACGGCGGTTCTACTCCGTTGTGCGGCCTGGAAATTTTCCGTTCTCTCAAACAAGACTTTCCGCAGCAGCAGGTGGTAGCCATGCCCTGAGCCGCGCGCGCGGGTGTCAATTCCGCATCGCGGCTCATTTTTTGTCCACAATAACGTGGGCAATCTGCTTCTAGGTCGCGAGACCATTCGCCTGCGGCAAAAAGGGTATAGGAGGGATGCGGCGTAACGAATCCTCGCAAGCTGCAGGCGCTCGGCACGGCCGGAGTTCGGTGCAGCGACGGTTTCTGAATGTGGGAGGGGCCGTCCGGGTGGAGTTACTAAGTTCCCGAGCCGCCGTACTTCCTGAGCGCAAGACACAAGATCTCACCCGCTACTTTCAAAGTTTAGATACTGACTGCGGTGAATTCATTACCATCGACCACCCTAGGCGGGCCCATTTTCGCTCAGCCCGATAGCCTTTATCATGGTAATCCTGATGAGGCGTTTGCTCGTGTTTTTTTGGTCGCCGCTCTTGCATTACTGTCGACAAAAGCCAACCTCCAGCCGCAAAAGCGCAAAAGTTTTGTCGATCGCTCATTGTGGCATGCGCGTCGCTATGGATATTGAAGTGATTCGTGACCACGCCTTCCGTGCTTATCAGAATTTTTGGCGCGCCGGTTATGATGCTTGGAAGGGAAATCTATTTTACTATATTTAGAAGGGCACGGGCACTATCCGTCCTCCACGCCGCAGCGAAAGGGGACCAGGAGGGTTGGAATGATTTTGTCACCCATCTCCCTCGCCAGGAGTCAGCGGTGTGACGAGCGCAACAAATCTGCTGAAACGCAGTTTAATAAAAAGCGATGTGAAAGTTTGGTAAAACTGTTCTTTCTAGACAATCTAAAACGGCTAAAAAATAAGCGCGAAATTTATTGACGCGAAATCGTTAAAGTTGTAGCTCTAGTAAGCGTGGAAATTATAGCGTGTCCGCGTGGGAGAGTGACCGCGACCTTTGGTGGGAAAGGTTCTGGCTAGGAAATGACGCCAGCAACCAGGGGCGGCAGCGTGTCTCGATCCCTCGGATCGCCGGGACAAGAAAAACGGAAAAAAATCATGGAAGGCAGAACAAACGAATTTCAAAGATCGAATCGTGAACCGCGTGTCAATCGCGTTACGTCGGGGGATGGAGCAGAGGCCGCTGAGGTTGCTCGGTTTCTTCATCAACTCGTTACCGAAGTGGCACGGGTTCATCGCGGCGATTCCGAAACGGCGCTTCCTTCGACCCCGTGCTCGCGCGAGGAACTAGCGGCCGCGTTGCCTAAATGGAAAAGATTTATCGACTTGGCGATGGTCATGCTCCTGTTCCCAATCTGGCTACCGATAATGACGTTGGTCGCACTGTGGGTCGCGGTCACTTCACCCGGGCCTATTTTTTACCGCCAGCCGCGAATCGGATTCAAGGGCCGGCGTTTTATGCTCATAAAATTTCGCACCATGAAGGTGAACGCTGAGACTCATATTCATGAGGCTTACCTCGAGCATTTGATCATTAGCGACCGCCCGATGATCAAACTTGACGCTACCGGAGATCCACGTCTCATCCTGGGCGGAAAGTTTTTGCGAGCGACTGGTCTGGATGAGTTGCCGCAAATCTTTAATGTGCTGAAGGGAGAAATGAGTTTGGTCGGGCCTCGACCTTGTACCGTTGGTGAATTCGAACGCTATGCGCCAGAACACCGCGCTCGCGTAAACGCCCTGCCAGGCCTCACCGGATTGTGGCAGGTCAATGGCAAAAACCGGACAACGTTCCGCCAAATGATTGAGATGGATATCTTCTATTCGCGCAATATTTCTCTTTCACTGGACCTTAAGATCATCTTGCGAACTCCGCCCGCGATCCTCGGCCAGTTTTTCGAGACTGTACAACCATTGCCACGTTCCGGCGCTCAACCAACCCCGCCGGTAAAGACTTAAGCGGCCAAAATGTCATCACCCATTAATGTTGGGGTAATCGGGTGCGGTTACTGGGGCCCGAACCTCGTCCGTAATTTCAAGGCGCTCACAAGTTGCCGTCTGAAGGCAATTTGTGACGTCAATGAGAGTCGATTGCGCCATCTGCGCACGCTGTATTCCGATCTCGATGCACATACCGATGCCGCCACCTTAATCAATGATCCAGAGGTCCACGCCCTCGCTATCGCCACTCCGGTTGCCTATCATTATAAACTTGCCAAAGCGAGCTTGCTCGCCGGCAAGCATACGCTGGTTGAAAAGCCGCTCGCTGCATCTTCGCCGGAGTGTGAGGAATTGATCGAAATCGCCGACGAAAAGGGCGTCGTGCTGATGAGCGGCCACACTTTTCTCTACTCTTCTTCCGTGCGGAAAATCTGCGACATCATTAATGCCGGTGATATTGGCGACATTCGCTATATCAACTCACGTCGGCTCAATCTCGGATTATTTCAAAAGGACATTAACGTCGTTTGGGACCTGGCGCCGCACGATATTTCCATCATCCTACACATTCTTGGCGAATTGCCGTTGACGGTGAACTGCCAGGGCAACGCACACGTGACTGCGGGAGTTGAAGATGTCACAAATCTTTCGCTTTCGTTCCGCAACAAGAAATTCGCGACCATTCAAAGTAGTTGGTTGGAACCGCGCAAGGTTCGGGAGATGACCATCGTCGGGACGCGGCGGATGATCGTGTACGATGATCTGCAACCTTTGGAAAAAATCCGAATTTACGATGTGCGGGTCGATCGTCCCCCGCATTACGATACATTTGCCGAGTTCCATTACTCTTATCATTACGGGGACAGCTATATTCCTCATATTCAGCAAGAGGAACCGCTGAAGGTAGAGTGCCAGCATTTTATTGATTGCATTGAAAGCGGAATGGAACCGACGACCAGCGGCCGCTCTGGCTTGGAACTGGTTACTATCCTGGAAGCGGCAACGGCTTCGCTCAAGGCAAACGGGGCACCACTGAATTTCCTTCGCAAGCGTGATGATGGCGTTGTCCCGCCGCGCCAAAGGCAAAGTCGCGGCGCCGTTCAGGTCGGACCTCTGGCCGTATGAGCGACGCCCGTGAGGCCCACCAACTAATCGCGCCAGACGTTAAGCTAGGGCGCGACGTGCGCATTTTTGGTTTCGTCAACCTCTATGGTTGTGAGATTGGCGACGAGACCAAGATCGGATCTTTTGTCGAGATCCAAAAAAACGCCAGAATCGGCGCGCGCTGCAAGATTTCGAGTCACACGTTCATCTGTGAAGGCGTTACCTTGGAAGACAACGTCTTTATCGGGCACGGTGTCACGTTCATCAACGATCGCTATCCGCGCGCAACCAACGGCGACGGACAGTTGAAGACTGAAGACGATTGGAGCTGCGAAGTAACCCTGGTCAAACGCGGCGCCTCGATCGGGTCCGGTGTAACTTTGCTTGGCGGAATCACCGTCGGCGAAAACGCAATTGTCGGTGCGGGTAGTGTTGTAACCGGGGACGTGCCAGCCAACACGACGGTTGCGGGGAACCCCGCGCGCGTGCTCAAGAATCGCTTTGCCTCTGCCAATGAAAGTCCCATTTTTAGATCTTAAAGTCCATCACGCTCCTTTGCGGGGCCATTTTAAAACTGCGATCGCGGAAGTGATCGATAGTGGCATTTTCGCCGGCGGCCCTGCGGTCGCGGATTTTGAAGAGGCGTTCGCTGCCTTTTGCAAATGCGACTACGCGGTTGGTTTGGGTAGCGGAACCGAAGCGGTTTGGCTGGCATTGCTGGCTTGTGGCGTCGGCCCGGGCGATGAAGTGATCACGGTTCCCAGCACCTTCATGGCAACGGCTGAAGCCATTACCTATTGTGGCGCGAAGCCTGTCTTCGTCGATGTCGACGAACGCACCTACACAATGGATCCTGCAGCATTGGCCAATGTCCTAACGAGTCGTACGAAAGCTATCGTTCCGGTTCATCTTTTCGGCCAAACCGCCGACATGGATCCGATTCTAAAGTTTGCCCGCCAGCATGGCTTGGTCGTAGTCGAGGATGCGGCCCAAGCGCACGGTGCCGAATACAAGAATCGACGAGACGGGTCGATGGGCGAAATCGGCTGCTTCAGTTTTTATCCTGGGAAAAATCTTGGCGCGCTTGGTGAAGCAGGTGCCATTGTCACAAATGACCTTAAACTGGCCGACAAGATTCGCGTGCTGCGTGACCACGGCCAGACCCGGAAATACCATCATACCATGGTCGGCTGGAACTGCCGGATGGATGCAATTCAGGGCGCATGTCTCGCGATCAAGTTGCGACACCTTGACCGGGGCAACGAGCTCCGCCAGGCGCACGCGGCCCGATACAGCAGGGCATTTAAAGAGGTAGAAGAAATCATTCCCCCCCTCGAAGCTGAGTACGCTCGGCACGTCTACCACGTCTATGCTATTCGCGTGCGGGATCGCGACGAAGTGATGCGGCAGTTGGAAAGGAAGGGGATTGGATGCGGCGTCCATTATCCGGTTCCGGTTCATCTTCAACAGGCTTATCTGAGCCTGGGTCATCAGCGGGGCGCGTTCCCAGTTTCGGAGCAGATTGCGAACGAATTCCTCTCCTTG
>QHRA01000291.1 GCA_003221295.1 Verrucomicrobiota bacterium
AACTGAGAGATACCAGACGTGCCTGATTTGAAATCCGGGGTGGAACGAAAGCAATGTAGCCGGCAGGGCGAAGAGGATTAAACGCGTCATCGAGCTAATTAGTGGTGGCAAGGTGTTGCCAATCCCCTGAAAGGCGCTTGAGGTAGTAAAAGCAATTCCGGCGAAAACAAAATTAACGGACACGATTCTAAGATAATCGCTGCCAAAGGCAATGACCGCCGGGTCCTTCGAAAACGCGCGAATCATGGCCGTCGAGGAAAACTGCGCCATAATGGTAAGGAGCAGCATCATTACCGTACTAATACCAATAGCGGAATAGATCGAATGCCGAACGCGATCAGCGCGGCGTCCGCCAAAATTTTGACCAACTACCGGAGCTACGGCAAAGCTCAGGGCAACTACTGGAAGAAACAATGCCTGCATGACGCGGGCACCTACTCCGAATCCGGCCTGGGCGGCTGCACCAAAGCCACGAATTATACTATAGACAATTATGATATAGACCGAAATCAGAATAAACTCAGCGCCAGCCGGCAATCCAATGCGAAGTAAGTTATTCCAAATTCTGGTTTGCGGGCGGAACTGCGCGAAACGGAACCGGAGATAATGATAGCTTCGCTCGAAATAGAGTATTATCAAAACATCGGCCACGAAGATTGATATAAACGTTGCCAGAGCGGCTCCGGTAACGCCGAGCCTGGGCCACGGTCCGATGCCAAAGATGAGCAACGGGGCCAGAATCATATTCAAAACGACACTGAGAACCTGGAAGCCTACAGTCGGCTTGATAATGCCGGTCGCGCGCAAAGCCGATCCCAGGGCTACTAATGGAAACTGTAGAAGAAGGCCCGGAATAAACCAAAGAAGATAGCTTTTGGCCAAGGACGCGGTCGCAGCATCCGCGCTCAACGATTCACAATAAAAATCGCGCAAAAGAAAACTAAAGATGCCCAACGCTGCCGCCACAATTAATGACATGACGAAGGATTGGTTGAAGGCGAGCTCGGCTTGAGGTTGATCTTTTCGTCCGGCCGCTTGCGAGATGAGCGTGGTTGTGCCAACACCGAGCATTTGCGTCAGCGCCAACACTATCATCGTGAAATTGCCGGCCACACCAACCGCCGCGATCGCTTCCTTGCCGAGATGCCCCACCCAATAGAGGTCGGCCAACAAGTAGAGAGTCTGCACCAGCATGCTGATCGCGAGGAAGGCCGTCATTTGCAGCAGGTGTTTGGTGACGGAACCCTGGGTGAGATCTTTCATATTCGCGGGCGTATTCCAGCTCTGTTACAATGCATTCATGAGCGTGCAAGTTTATGGATGCAACCACCTCGCGATCGAAGTGGATGACGTAGAAGCGGCGGTAAAATTTTATAAAGACGTCTTTAATCTGGAGAAAATGAATGGTGGCGAAGGCGACGCTTTTTTGAAATTGGGTGAGCACCAGTTTCTCGCCATTTTCGAAGTGGAGCAGGTTAAGCCGGATCGGATTCGTCATTTCGGACTCATCGTGCGCGATGAGAAACAGCTGAATGAGGTGCGTAAGACAGTGAAGGAGAAGTATGGCTTGAAACTGGAGCCGCCCTTTCGCTGCGATTTTCGCGATCCCTGGGGCAACCGCATCCAGGTGGTCGACCTGCATGATGAATCACTGATCTGGCTTTTGCCCCAATAGTGACGGTTTCTGGAGCCAGGCCCGATTGTTTCGTCATACTAAGTTCTGATTTGAAACTTCGGGGCCTCCAGGATGGCTTGGCAGCTTAACTTATTCGACTTATGAACTTCCTCGAAACAACACTCGCCCCGAAAGGCCGGGGACCCATTACCAAACGGCTACTAATCAGGTGCCCTTCGACGGCAAAACTCACGCCCAGCGGGCAGACAATTAGAGAAGACTTGTGGGCCAAGGCCAAAATTAAGAACAACAGATTGAATTGCCCGCATTGCGGACAATCTCATACCTGGTCAAAGAAAGACGTCGTTTTAGCTCGATAGTCGAGTGTAGCGGAA
>QHRA01000035.1 GCA_003221295.1 Verrucomicrobiota bacterium
CCGACGGTGTGACAACGTCGATATTCGGCTGATGAAACCGCGGCGAATAAAACCGGTGACGGGTCTAACAAGGACCGCGAAAAAGCAGACTAGATTTCTCAGAGAACAAACACGAACCGCGACCGATCGAATAAAAACGTTCGCTTTGCAGATAAGAAAGATGTCGAGGTTGAGTTGGAAAGACCGACCTCGCAGCCCGCTGCGTTACGGGTCGTGTTCTCTAATGTGTAAAGTGAAGATCAAACCCCCTTCTGCCCCTCCTTGCTTCCCCAAAGTGTGTCAGCGCTCATCGGAATGGTTCTATCTATCAAGTCGACCCACGGTAACTTTTCTTCCGGGTAGACATCTTTCGTCGGCGGAAAATTCTCCGGATGGTCCAAACTGCCGGCGGTAATGTCGATCTCATCCGGCCGACGGTCGGTCTCGTAGGTGAGTGACGTGCCGCAAGCGTCGCAGAAAGTTCGAAATGCGCCGGTGTCGGTTTTGTACCGATGCGGTTTACCGGTTTCCCATTTGAAGTCCGAGCGTTTTACGATGACCCAAGCCACGGCCTGTGCACCGGCGGCGCGACGGCAGTTTTCGCAATGACAGTTCGTGCAGATACGCGGTTGTCCGTTCACTGCGAACCGAATTTTCCCGCAATAACATCCGCCAGCGACCACGTTTATTTCATGACGTAAAACGGACCAAGGATCGAGTCGAATAAATTATTCAGTGCGACGCGGTCCGTTTTCGTTCACTTTCAGACGACATCCGTTTTCCGCCGGGCGTCCCTCAAGCAGGTCCAGGTTCTATTTCCTAAGATCAGCGGCGATTTCGGCGAATTGGGCGAGGGCGGCTTTGGATGTCTTCGACGATTCGGCGACGATGTGTTTCTCTTCCCGATTCAACGCCTCAACGATGTAACGATGTAACTCTTTTAACGATTCACGTTAGCGAAGCCTGAATATCAAATATTAAGACGCGATTCTATCTGTTTCCTTAGTCGCGAGCTGTAAAAGAATTTAGATTTGACCCCGTCGCTTCACCTCGAACCGGCGGCAACGAGATCGGGGGCTTTATAAGCTTTGCCCCTTTTCTACTTTCTAATTTCTACGTTCTACTTTGAGTAGGCTCAAGCCGCGGTCTTTTGCGGGCTGGAGTTCAGCTCCTGTTGAACAAGGCCGGCGAGATCCTCAAACCGCTGAAGGGTCGCGGCGGGAAACTGACGTGGACGGGTGTCGATCAGGCACAGCGTGCCTAGGCAACTGCCATCGGTGTAAAAAATAGGAAACCCGGCATAGAAGCGGACTCGAGGTTCGCCGGTGACCAACGGGTTGTCGGCAAACCGGTCATCCAGAAGCGTGTCAGGCACGATCACGGGCGCACGAGTCAAGACGACGTGGCCGCAGAAGGAGAGTTCGCGCGAGGTTTCTGTCACGCTTAGACCGTGGCAAGATTTGAACCACTGCCGGTCCTGATCCACCAATGAAACCAAGGCGATGGGCACATCGCCGACAGCGGCGGCGACGCGGGTGATGCGGTCGAACCGCTCTTCCGGTTTAGTGTCGAGGATGGACAATTCACGCAGCGCGGCCAGGCGCTTCTCCTCCTCGGCAGGGAGAGCGGCGCGGACCCACCGGCACGCGGAACGCCAAAGCCACGCTTGTATTTGTGCTCTCGCGTATTGGACGGAAAATGGAGTGATCAACCATTGGGTTACCCCGGCAGCCATTCCTTCGCTGGTTCTTTCGCGACCCGCCACCATGACGATAGGCACCTGCTTCAGATGCAGGTCTTGCTCCGAACGCAAGCTCCGGCAAACACTCAAACCATCAATTCCCGCCGGTTGGTCCTCCAAAAGAATCAGCCCCGGTCGAGCAGACTTCGCCATCCGCACGGTGGAGGCTTCATCCAAAACATGAGTGGTTCGCACGCCTTCGACACGCGCCGCCTCCATCAGCACAAGCGCCAATCTCGCATCGGAAACGCCCATGAGCACCGATGAATCTTTCACTGCTGGAGCGGTGGCGGGCGTGGCGGAGAATTTGCCGCGCCGGATTTTCGGTGTCGAGGTGCTGGAGACGTCCAGTTCGATCACCTGGCCATCGGCGGCTGCGAAGACGTGCATGGGAGATTCCTTCCTCTTCAGATCGCTCCGAATGGAATCGACGATTTGGTCGAGTGCATCATCGGTTCGTCCGGGATCATGATGCGAGAAAGCCATTCGTTTGACGCCAGCCAGTTGGCCGATCTCGGAAACGTATTCCATCGGACTGTGGCCCCAGCCCCTGTGGTTGGCATATTCCTTATCCGTGTATTGGGCGTCATGAATCACCAGATCCGCACCCGCGAGAAATTCGCTGTGACGCCGGTCGAGTTCATGCATCTGCGCCTTCTGGCCGGGAAGTCGCGAGTGAGGTTCGTGGTCACAAGCATACACCACGCAGGCGCTGCCCATCTCCAGCCGATAGCCGAGGGTGAGGGCCGGATGGTTCAGGTAGCGCGTGGTGATGCGGATGTCATCGATCTCGAAACTACCCTCGACGAGGTCATGAAAAAGGATGCTGGCACCGAGCTCATCGAGTGTGACCGGGAAGTAAATGTGCTGCATCTGTCCGGCAAGCGTCTCGCGAAGCGACTGGCTGAGCCCGGCCGGCCCATAGATATCCCAGTGACCCCCCGGAACAAACAGCGGCGCAAAAAAAGGAAATCCCTGGATGTGATCCCAATGCGTGTGACTGAACAGGATGCTGCCACGCAGAGGTCCTCTGGCTTCAGCCAGCAATGATCGGCCAAGGTCATGCGCGCCAGTGCCGCAATCGATGACCACCAAGGAGCCTTTTGGGGAGGTCACCTGAACGCAGGAGGTGTTGCCACCATAACGAAGTGTGCGTCGCCCGGGTCTGGCAAGCGAGCCCCGGGTTCCCCAGAACTGGACTTGCACACGCGACGTATTAACGCTCATAGCGCTTGATCGCACTTGCCAAGCCCGGCCACTACCGATGTTGGTGTGCGGACCGATTCAACTTGTTACTTTCTTCTCCGTTTGTCCATCCCCTTCGTAGAGGGCCGGCCCGCGAATGGAGCGAATGGGATGAGCGACATAGAACACGTCGCGATCGGGGATCGCGCGGGTAGACGGCAACGCAGCTAGGGTAGCTGGCGCGAGCGCGGGCAGTGCGAGTGATCAACGTAAGCAGTGAGCAAGTGTGGGCAGTGAGCGAGTTTCAATGCCGGAGTCAGCAGCAAGTAGTCCTGCACGAAACCAATCGCCTAATAGCTGGAGCCGGCAAACTGGGCGAGGGCGGCTGGGCGGTCTTCGAATTCAGTGTCTCAGAGTTTCTGATTTCAGGTTTTCAGAGTTTCAGTATCTCACCTTTTCCTCCCCCGCCCCCGCTCGTCGTTATTAAAGGCGTAGATCCTGCTTGCTAAGTGTATCAAAAATGATACAGTCTTTGTGGTGGACCGCCCTTTACCCGCAGTCTTCTTTCGAACGGAAGCCGGGCGAGAGCCGGTGCGCGAATGGTTACAGGGGTTACCGAAACATGAGAGGAGAATAATCGGCATCGACGTGATGACTGTTCAATACCGTTGGCCTCTCGGCATGCCGCTGGTTCGCAATTTAGGATCGGCTCTTTGGGAAATCTGCAGCACATTGCCAAACCGAATCGCGCGCACATTGTTTTTTGTCCATGAAGGAGAAATCGTTCTTCTGCATGGATTCATCAAGAAAACCAGAAAGACTCCAACGGAAGACAGGGCATTGGCTCTGCAGCGAAAAAATGCGTACCTCAAAACCAGTTAAGACTAAAAACAAACATCGAGGGCGCAGCTTCCGGGAATTCCTCAGGACGGACGGAATGCTCGAGGAAGTTCAAGCCGTGGCGCTCAAGCAAGCGGTGGCGTTGAAAGTGTATGACCTGATGAAGAAAAAAAAGCTGAGCAAAAGCGC
>QHRA01000036.1 GCA_003221295.1 Verrucomicrobiota bacterium
CGATCATTTAGTTCTTCCCATTGGTTCCCCTGGCTAAGCTCGCTGATCACGCGTGCTGCGAAATCGCTCTCTGTACCGGACAAAATTCTGCGAATATTTTCTGCGGCGTCGGCGCGTAGCTTTCCATCAGAGAGTGCGCGATCGATTTGCTCAAGCAGACTCGGCATTGTGCCCGCTATCATTCCGATGCGGAATGGCTTTGCAAGCGCGGCGCCGCTAAAATGCTGGTTAGCGGCCTCAAAAGTTGTGACGATTTTCGCGCGTCTGTCTTCGCCGGGAAACATACGCGTCTCGCGTGTAATGCCAGTCCGGCTCGAACTTTTGGCGGCTCGCTAAACAATCTTCACTTCTGAATGATCGCGTTACTTACAGGGTCCTGGCACCGGGATGACGAATTTGCCGTCTTTCTCGGCGATAAAATTGTCGGTCGTATTGGTTGAACTGCCGTTCTCATCCTTTTTCTCAATCACAATCACGAGCTTCTTCGTCGGCTTAAGGTTGAGGCAAACTTTTCCGCCGGAGGGAGAATCCTGCGGCGCGCTCGCCTTCTTTGCATCGTCTGGCGTCAGATCTACCAGCTCGATCTTGGAAACTTTCTCGCCTGCCCCGCTCGACTGCATCATTTTGTAAAAGCCAACAATCATCGGATCGGCGCCGGTCGTATAAAGAACCGATTGCAGTGTCGCGCTGTCATTGACCTCGAGCGCGGTTTTGTATTTCTCGACGAAAGCTTTCTCCTGTTCTGCGTTGGCGGCACGTGCGAAAAGGCCCGGAATGATCAAAAGCGTTGTGATTAAAAGTAGTGATTTCATAGAAAGAATTTGAGAATGGTTCAGAGTAAGGGATTAGCCGCAATGGTGAAGAAATGGAAAGACGTTTCCCTTTTTGCTCCCACCGCAGGATTTATCCGCGTGCGGTTTAAGAGCATGGTGTATGACGATGCCCGCATCGAATAACAGTGACGCGCGTCGCTATTTGGATCTGTTGCGGCACGCGCTCGGCCGCGACCGCTTTCCCGATGCGCGCTATGAGATGAGCAGCGGTTCCTTGCAGTTAATGCCGTTTGGTCCGGCGCTTCGGGCTCAGGGTAGAGATTGGCCGCTGGAAGCGGTGACGATGGTTGGTACCAAACGTTTGGAGAATCTGGAAAACTGTTGTTGCACCGTTTTGGAAGAGGGGATTCGTGGAGACTTCGTCGAAACTGGCGTCTGGCGAGGTGGCTGTGGAATTCTCATGCGCTTGGTCTTGGCGACAACCGGCGATGAAATCCGCAAAGTTTGGCTGTTTGATTCTTTTGCCGGGTTGCCCAAGCCCGACGCTTCCCGATCGCAGCGCCCAATGCCTTGCTATTATAGATGCGCGAGTTGCAGCCACGACTCTCTTGAAGGTCCCTTGTAGCCGGGATCGTTGATCCCGGTCCGTCCACCGATTCGACGGAGCAAGCGCGCGGAGAAGAAATTCAATTGAATGGATGAAAGTTCCGCGCTTAGTCGTGCTTCGCCTGGGATGAATATTCACGAATATCAAGCCAAAGAGTTGCTGCAGAAATTCGGGGTCGCGACAACGCGCGGCAAAGTCGCCTCTTCGCCAGAGGAAGCAGAACAAATCGCGCGCGAAATCGCACCGGCTGAGATTGTGGTGAAAGCCCAAATTCATGCGGGTGGGCGAGGGAAGGGGACATTCGCGAATGGATTCAAAGGCGGAGTCCACCTTTGCAAAACGCCGGAGGAAGCGCGCGCGATCGCGCGCAAGATGCTTGGGCAGACACTGGTCACGCATCAAACCGGAGCCGCTGGCCGCGTGGTCAACAAAGTGTTGGTGGCGGAGTCGGCCCAGATCGCGCGCGAAGTTTATTTTGCCATTCTGCTCGATCGCGCCACCGCCGCGCCGCTGATTGTTGCGAGCACTGAAGGTGGGGTTGAAATCGAAGCCGTGGCTGCGAAATCGCCAGAAAAAATTATCCGCGAATCCATCCATCCACTGGCCGGCCTGCAACCGTTTCAAACGCGCAAACTGGCGAAACAACTTCAGTTTGAATCGTCCCAACTGAAAGCCGCCTCGAAATTATTCGACGGATTGTACCGCGCCTTCATTGGGCTCGATTGCTCGATGGTGGAAGTCAATCCGCTGGTCGTTACTCCCAAGGGGGAGGTGCTGGCGCTCGATGCGAAATTTAATTTCGATGACAACGCCTTGTTTCGGCATCCGGAAGTCGCAGCCATGCGCGATATCGCGGAGGAAGATCCGCGGGAAGTCGAAGCGTCGACACACGGACTCAATTACATCGGCTTGGATGGAAATATCGCCTGTCTCGTTAACGGCGCTGGACTGGCCATGGCAACGATGGACATCATCAAATTTTACGGCGGCAATCCCGCGAACTTCCTCGATGTCGGCGGCGGCGCCACCGAGGAGCAGGTGACGGAAGCTTTCAAGATTTTGATCGCGGACAAAAAAGTGCAGGCCATTTTGGTGAACATTTTTGGCGGCATCATGAAGTGCGACGTAATCGCGCAGGGGATTATCAACGCCGCAAAAACGGTGCATCTCTCGGTGCCGCTGGTCGTTCGACTGGAAGGGACAAATGTCGAAAAAGGAAAGGGCTTGCTAAAGGAAAGCGGTGTCGCCTTGATCACCGCAGATGATCTGGCGGACGCAGCGGAAAAGGCCGTGGCGGCCGCAAAGTCAGACGCCGCCGCGGCAAATCCCAAATCCCAAGATCCAAATTTCAAATAAATCTCAAACCCCAAATCACCAAAATGGAAAATGGAGAAAAACCGCGTGACCTGGAGGATCGAACATTCCTTTTCGCGGAATCGGTTCGCGGATTCGTGAAGCGGCTACCAAGGACGATTGGCAACACCGAGGACGTTCGGCAGCTGATTCGCGCTTCAGGCTCCGTGGCGGCGAATTGGGTCGAAGCCGACGAAGCTCTCAGCAAAAAAGATTTCCTGATGCGAGTGAAAATTTGTCGCAAGGAAGCGAAAGAGAGCCGCTTGTTTTTGCGATTGGTCGATACCGGATTAACGAAAAATAACGGGACGGACCGTGACGCCCGGGCTTCTGAAGCACGTGAGTTAACGCTCATCTTTTCGTCGATAATCTCGAAGAACGGTGGGCCATGAGCACTTTTTTTGAGTTGGGAATTAAGTTTTGCCTGGGATTTGGGGTTTGGGATTTGGAGCTTCGAGAATGAGAATTAAGGGCCTAGCCTTCGTCGGCATTCCCGTCACGGACATGCCACGTGCACGCGCCTTTTATGAAGGTGTGCTCGGCTTGAAAGTCTCAGAGGAAATGATGAGCGGAAAATGGGTTGAGTATTCGCTGGGAACTAACACGCTCGCCATCGCAAGCGTTGGTCCACAGTGGCTTCCTTCCGATCAAGGGACAGGCGCGGCATTGGAGGTAGAGAATTTCGACGAGGCAGTAAAGTCGTTAAAGAATCGAAACATACCGTTTGTGGTGGAGGCGTATGAAAGTCCCTGTTGTTGGATGGCGATCATCAAGGACCCTGACGGGAACAACATCGTCATCCACAAATCGAAACCAGAAAATGAGAAAGAACCGTGCTTATGATTAAAGAAGTCGCATTCGTTGCCATTGCCGTGTCGGACGCCGAGCGCGCCCGAAAGTTTTACCAGGAAACGCTCGAGCTAAAACCGGCTCGAACGCAAATGGAAGGAGCGTGGGTCGAATACGATTTTGGCCCAACCACTATTGGGGTTGGTTGTCATCCGGCCTGGCAACCATCGCGTGATGGAACGACGGTCGCCTTTGAAGTGGACGACATCGACGCCACGATTGAGAAACTAAAATCGCGTGGCGTGACCTTCGATATCCCCAAGACCGAGACGCCTGTTTGTTGGATGGCGCAATTCCGTGACCCCGATGGCAACAAGCTTGTTGCTCACAAACGCAAAGCGAATGCGTAGCGCTCGCAAATGACGAAGGAAACCTAAATGCTCAAATGACGAAGGACGCCCAGTGTTTCTTTTTAATCATTTCGGGTTTCGTCATTCCTTCGTCATTCAACGCCAGTCCGGCTCGGACCATTCGTCATTCCCATCGTGTCTGTTCTAGTTGATAAAAATACCCGCCTCGTCGTTCAGGGAATCACCGGGAGCGCCGGCGGCTTTCACACGCGCCAATGCATGGAGTACGGGACGAATGTGGTTGCAGGGGTGACGCCGGGAAAAGGCGGACAAAAATTCGACGACAAAGTTCCGGTATTTGACACGGTGGCGGAAGCGCGAGCGCAAACCGGGTGCAACGTTTCCATGATTTTTGTGCCTGCCGCGGGCGCGGCCGATTCCATTCTCGAAGCGGTCGATGCCGACGTCGAGTTGGTCGTCTGCATTACCGAAGGGATTCCGGTGATGGACATGATGCGGGTGAAAGCGCAAATGGCCGGAACAAAATCGCGCCTGATCGGCCCAAACTGTCCCGGGATCATCACGCCCGGCGCCGCCAA
>QHRA01000037.1 GCA_003221295.1 Verrucomicrobiota bacterium
CTGTTTGCCGAATCTCACACCACTTTGGGCCAACCGGAATCTCGGCGCTAACCGTTCCGACGTTGCTTCCGGTGGCATCTTCAAGCGCGATGTGAATGTCGCCGTCTGCTTCCACTTTTGCGTCAACGATGCGGCCAGTGAGAGCATACCACTTGTCCTCTGAGGGCATTCGCGCTTCTGAGTAGCGCGTTAATTCTACATCCGCTTCTAGTCCTTCCCACGCGTAAATCTGTGACGGTGTCACCGACTGAATCGCGGACTTATCCAACGGGACAGGCGTACGGTCGGCGTAACGATGATCCCCTGCATCAGGCCGAGCTTGCCCTCGCTGCCGCCGGCAACGTCGTCCTCGATAGCGCCGCCGGCTCGTCCTCGGCCAGCGCGTCGCGGATGACGTGGTCGGGGATGGTCGGGTTCATTTCCTGGCTCGTGCCCTTCTAATCGAGCGTGCTGCGCTCCGCCAGCCGAGGCCTGGCGCTACTTGATCGGCACAGACACGAGCGTGAAGGCGTCGATGCTCGCGCCCAGCTGGTCCAACCGCGGCGTGGCGAAGCCAGTCACGGTGGCGTACGTCGAGCCGTCGCCGGTCGAGACCGACACCAGGAGCGCCGACGGGCCCCCGAGCTGGCCGTCATCGCCGATGGCGTCCTGCAGCGGGTCGACCAGGCTCGCGTCCAGCGCCCTCGGGTCGGGCAGCGTCACGGCGATGGCGCGCCCCGCCACCGCCGTCGAGGGCATCCACACGTACCAGTTCAGGTGCGCGTGGTTGGAGAGCCTGAAGCGGTACATCTTGGTGCTCGCGTCCGCGTCCGCGGAAACGGTGAACGAGCGCTTCGCCTTGGTCAGCTTCACCGAGCCGGCACCTGGCAGGTTCATGTAGCCGCGCGCAGTGAAGTCGATGGTGGTGCCTGCCGCGGGCGGGGCCACGTAGTGGATCTCCGCCGCCGTCTTCACCAGGGCGGAGAGGCCCAGACTGCTGTCTGAGAACTCGTTTAGGTTGTTGGAGGCGAGCGAGAGGAAGGCCCAGCTCGAGCCCTCCAGGCCGTTGCCCTGCGGCGCGAGGCGCATGGGCAGCTTGCCCGTCGCGCAAGGGTCGCTGCCCCCGCTGGTGTCGCAGGTCGGGTCGAGCAGCTTGCCGGTGGTTTTGCCGCGCAAATTCTGCGACAGGCCTGCGGTGATACCCAGCGGCACGAAGCCCAGCGGGTAATCGAGCGCGCCGCCGATCACCACCGCGCCGCCCAGGTACTTGCCGTCCTGCAGGGGGAGCCGCGGCATCGTCGGTGTCACGCGCAGGCGGAGCAGGGTGTTCAACGGCACCGAGGCCGCGATCGGCGAGGAGGCCGAGTTCACGTCCACGTCCACCACCGCGCCCGCCTGCAGCTTGTTCACAAGGGGCAGGAGCTGTGAGAGAACCTGGAGGTCGATGTTACCGACGTTGCCCACGAGCAACGGCGCTCCCACCAGCGCGGTCAGGCTCAGGTTGCCGCCGAAGCCCCACAACGCGCGCTTCCCCGCCGGCGCATAGATCTTGTACTGGTCCGTGAACATGTTCTGCCCGATGCCGATAACGAGGCCCGAGGGCAGGTTGGTCACCGGCGACAGCGGTCCAAGCAACGTCGGCACGCTGATGTCGAGCGGACTGCCCGGGATGCTGCTGCCGAAGAAGGCCACGTGTAGGCTCTCGCCTTGGGCGGAGAGGTTGGCGAAGTCGGCGGCGCTCATCGTCCCCTGGAAGTAGGGCCGCGACACGAGCGGCGCCCAGCGCGACAGCGGCACAAGTAGGTCCGTGTTCATTGTGTAGAGAATGGAGACGTAGTCGTGCGCGGTGGCGAAGACGTGCACGTCGTGGGGGCCTGAGCCCACGGCGGCGGTGACTTGGCCTTGCAGGTCCGTGGTGCTCGACAACTCGGTACCGTCCACGACGACGATGGCGCTCTGGATGGGCAACTTGGTGTCAGCGTCTATCACCACGACGCGCAGCTGGCCCGCGGCCGCCGGTCACGACGCCGTCGCTTGCACTCACGGTCGCGGAGCCGCCGCTCGCGCTCCAAGTGAAGCCCGTGAAGGGCAGCGCGCGCCCCGCCGAGTCTTTGGCGAGCGCCTTGAGCGCAAGCGTGCTGCCCGCCTCGACCGGCGCGGTGATCACGTCGCAGCTGGCGACCGACGCGGCCGTCGGGGCCGCGACGCAGGTGCCGCCGGAGCAGATCTGCCCGTTGCTGCAGTCGGAGCTGCTGCCGCAGCCGGGGGCCACGCAGGTGCCGTCTTCGCAGACCTGGCCCGAGCTGCAGTCCGCGGCCGTAAAGCAGCTCTGCGCGCTTAGCGCCCCGGCGGGGGTGGCCCCGGCTGCTATGAGTCCACAACAGAAAGCAGCCGCGAGTGCGCAACGCAAAGGCGACCGGCTGATCGAATTTCTTAGGGGCAGAGTTGTAGTTCTTTTTGTTTTCATTTTCGGAGGTGGATTGTTGACTGTATTAACTTTCAATTCAGTTCCGCACGGAACCAGGAACCATCCTCACGAGGCGCTTTGAACAGCGGCCTCCCTTCGGCTGAATCAGGGTCCAGTTGGCTCTGGAAATCGCGCTAAGCGGTGTCTCAGCGAAAGTCCAGCCCCTGCGGCTTATTCTCAGCCGTGCCGAAGATAAGTTGAAACGTCGGATGACGTAATTAGCTCCCCTCTTAAGCCGTTCCCTAACGAATGTCGAGCTTTAACATCTCGTGCTCATGCCGACAATTTCGACGGTTATCCAGCGTATTAGGCGACAAAAGCCGCAATCGTTTCGAAATCAATAAAAACGAGGCCGCCGATTTTCATGATCGACAACAAGGGTTTGAGGTGATATGTTCTTTTGAACATTAAGATACGCCTTCGAGGATTTCTGCGCAAGCGCGTCCAGTGCCCCGCCCACGACAACTCGTAACAGGTTCGAGTCGCCAAACCTTGTTCAAACACTTAGTTGAGAAATCAGCCAACGGCCAACCAAGGTTTCACTTATTACACGTCCGTCGCGCTCGTAATAAGTGGCCAAGAAGTGGCTAAGTAAATGGAGGCAATTTGTCTTCGTCGCCGAGACCTGTGGCACAAATCTCTGTTATTAAGTGTCTTTCTTAACAGAGAGCCGGCAGTCGGATTCGAACCGACGACCTGCTGATTACAAATCAGCTGCTCTACCAACTGAGCTATGCCGGCAAAAATGCGCCGGAAACTAGCGCAACCTTTGGCGTCTAACAACCGGCGGAATGCCTGCGCTTTAAGCTAAGGCGCGCCCGCGTTTTTCACCAGGATCGCCCCAAGAAACTGCTCCGGCGCCGACGAATTCGGTTCGGCCCGTACAATCTGTGCGGTCGTTGCCGATTGTTTAATCAGCCATGTGTCTGGATAAAAATTTTGCTCCAGGTAGGACAAGGTCCAGTCGGTAAAGTATTCGTCGCTACCTGGATTGAAAAAGAGATCGTTCGGAACATAAACCGCCGCAGCCGGCGTAGCGCGTTGAATTTCATCGGCGGCGGCGATCTGTTTCTCGCGCGCGTTTCGGTAGGGCCCGTAAAGGGGAAAGAGAAAAATGTAGCGCGTGGCCGAAACGCGTTGCGCGTAGAAGAGCAATTCAGGCTCAGCCCCAAACACGAAAACGCGCTGTTCGGATGATGTGACTTGGGCGATGCGGGCCGCGAACTCTGGCATTTCGGCGAAGAAATTTCCCGGATAAATCGCTCTGACCGCGTCCGCGGACGTGTAGCTAAACCAAAACGGCCAAAGGGTTTTCAGCGGAAGAAGGGCAAGCAGCAGACTGAACAGCGCTCCCGGAATCCACGAAGTTTTCCAGGGCCGAAGTTCGCTCAGCCATAGCGCACCGAAAACGGAGATCAACGCAAGCGGCGGCAGCAGTTGCTGGAAATAATGCGGGAAGAAATACCCGCTCGCGCTCACACCGATCGTGCTCGTAATCAGCCAGCCCGCGAGAAACGCGAACCATTTTCCCTTGCCGGCGACAATTAACGCGATCAAACCGGCGGCAGAGAAAATCCAAGCCAGCACTTCTGTTCGCCCGAGCCTCGTCAGCGTTTCCGAACAGAACTGGAGCCGGTCCGACCAAGTCATCGCACCAATGTATTCTAAATTATGAGTAAACACGTTGTCGACCAGCTCGGTTAACCCGTGATGTATCCAGAAATACACTGCAACAAATCCAGCAACAGCGACTACGCCGGCGATCGACCAGGCTGCGAATGCGAGTGAATTACGCCGTCGTTTTTCCGCTCCGGCGAAAATCGGATACAGTGCGATCAACAGAAACCAATTCAGCGCTGCGACTTGCTTGAACGCGATCGCGATTCCAGTCAGCGCGCCGCAGACGATCATGAGCAAGACGTTGCGGGGATTGTCGGCTGCTTTCAGAAGAGCGATTTGAGACAAAATCAGCGGAAGCAACATGAAAACTTCGGTATTGGCTGCGGTCCCCTGCGCGAATGGGTCCGCGGAAAGCAGCGTGAACAGCGCGGCCGCGACCAACGCCCAGAATCGATTCATGAATCGCAGCGCGAGAAAAAATAGCGCGCAACTCGAAGCCGCCGAAAATAACAGCGTCGCGAGGTGGACTGCCCGAATCGGATCGAACGGCAAAGCCAGCGCCGCGCGGTATGTCCAAAAAACTGCGGGCGGCTTTTGATCGACCCAATCGCGATATGGCAGTTCGTTGTGACCCAGCCGCCACGCGATGTAGGCGTATTCGCCTTCATCTCGCTCAAGCGGAATGCCGAGTAGCGGAATTCTCACCGCCGCCGCGATTAAAATCAGACCGACAACGACGAGAATTGTTTGTCTTGCAGACGGACGCCGTCGCAAGCCGGTTGCGCTTTCGATCACCTCGAGCGCGACGTCACACTGAGCGGCTCGGCCGTTTCCAGATTCTTGATGACCGTGCTGAGGTAGACGGACTGTGGATAGAAAGCCTTATATTTCGTGATTTCGGCGCGGTTCAAGACTTTGAAGCCGTAGCGCTCGAACATTTGTTCGCCGCGCCGGCTTTCGAAGGTCACGATCTGTCCGTAAACGCGCTTTTCGCCGCAGCGATACAGGTAACTTAGGTACGCACTCATCAGCGCGCGTGTGGTCGACATTTTTCGCGCGTCGGGAAGAAGATTGATGTGAAAATGTGGAACGCGCCGTGGCGCGGCCGGCACTTCGCGCGGGCCGTGAACCAGCACCCACCGGACAAAACGACGCGAACTGGTGTTATAAAGAAAGTAGCGAGTGAGCGCTTTCACGAAGAGCGAAACGTTTTGCCAGAATGAATAGAGCTGATTCTTAATTGGCTTGCGCGATCCGAGCAGATAACCGCGGATCTGGCCGTCGATCTCGACCACGAAGGACGATTCCGGTTCCCAATCTGTGTAATAAGTCGTGAGAAAGTCCGCGAACAATTGTCGATCTTCGTAAACGGGATCGATTGGCATTCCGAGAAATCCGGTCTGACAGCAGAGCTTCCGGACAGCGTCGCGGTCCGTTTTCCGATAACTGCGGATAGTAAATGCCTTCTCGGCGCTCATTCGGTGCGGTTTCCTTTGTAGTTTGCACAGACCTCGCGGTAAATGCAAAAAAGCCGATCGAAGACCCGCGGCCAGCCGTGCAACTGCGCGGCGCGCTCAGCCGCCTCTTTTCCCAAGCGCGATAACTTCTTCTTGCTCATTTGTTCGATCGCTTCCGCGAGCGCTTCGGCGGTGTTTTCATTCGCCCAATCTCTTTGGTCATGAAAAATGAGGTCGTCCATGGCACTGCCGCGAATGCCGACCACCGGCGTTCCGCAGGCCTGACTTTCCAGCGCAACCAAACCAAATGTTTCCAGGACACCCGGATGAACAAAAAGATCGGCCGCGCGATAATATTGAGCGAGCTCGCGCGGCTCAGCACAATATCGGATCCAGGAAACGTTTTTGCATCGTGCTTGCAGTTTGCGGAGCTGATTTCGTTGCGAACCATCGCCAATCACGAGCAAATGGAACTCGTTCGATCGTCGCTGCTGTAAACCCTCGAAGGCGCGAAATAATTTCGCCGTGTTCTTTTCCCTCGCTAGACGACCAACGTAGAGCAGAAGTTTTCGATTTGAATCAACTCCGAACGATTCTCGCGTCGCTTCCGCATTGGATTTGTCCGGATGAAAGGTCTCGGTATTAACGCCCAGGCTGAGGACCCGAACGTTCCGTACGCCCCAGTCCCGGAGAACCCGCGCCAGCCGCTCTGAAGCGACCAGCGTCGCGGCATGCTGGTTGTAAAGTTTGCGCACGTAAGCGCGGGAAAGTTTCATCATTCGGCGGGTTGCGGTCTTGCCCAACAATTTTGCGCTGCTGCGCAAATAGGCTTCGGGGAAATGTGAGTGATAAAAGCCGATTACCGGGATTTTTAACGCGCGTCCGGTTCGAACCGC
>QHRA01000214.1:0-13616 GCA_003221295.1 Verrucomicrobiota bacterium
TTCCAACCGCAGATTGGATTCTGTGGGATAGATCGATGGCGAAAGTGCGCGAAACTTTTCCCGCAACAGATGGGCCGAGCGACTGAACTTGAAAGAATTGGCCTCGCTGTAAGAGGTCATCATTTCCTGCAAAGACACCCCGGCAGGGGCGAATTGCGACTCATTATAGTAAGAAGCGATGGCCGAAGGCGCGGGCGGCGCCCATGGATCCGTTTCTTTTCTTGGCGACGGCACGATCAACAGCGCGCTCCCGTCGATCACCCGCGCGAAAAGCACCAGCCGATCGTTGACACTCAAGGCTTCCTGCTGCAACCGATCGAGCGGTTTCTCGGCCCGCTTGCGCTCGTGCGCCTCGTTCGCGATCTGCGGCAATGTGGCCGCCTCGCTCAATTGCGCAAAAGAAAAACGGCGCTGTGTTTTCTCCAGGCCAAGCTGCTCTTTTAGTTCGCCGAAGGAGACCAGCACCATCGGCTCCTCTTTCCAATCGCGCGTTTCCAGCACGGCTGAGAGAAGAAAATCATTCGGCGTCCAACGGCGCCCGGCTTTGTCCGTATAACTCGAGCGCCCAGTCAGCTGAATTAACGTCTGCCTCGCGAAGGTATCGATCGGTTTGCGGCGGCCATTATCTTGAATCGCGAGCAGGCCGAATTCCTTGAAATCCAAGCTGCGCGTGTCAGGCGTGACGGGCTGCTGGGCGCGGCCGAGCCCTGCCGTGAGCAGCAGTACAATCAAAGCCGGGACGCAGGAGAAGGGACGCATGCGCAGACAATCTAACTAGGGTCGAGGAGCGCGACAAATTGGATAGTGGAGCGATCAGAGCACGCCAATGGCGCGTGAGATCAGAACGATGACGATAGTCAACGAGATGCAGATTTGGGCCATGGTTAGAAGCTTGGCCCAGCGCGCCAGCAGCGGCGCGTCAGTCGGGCCAAAAGTCGAGCTTTGAGTTAGCGCGATAAAGAGATAATCGACAAAGCCTGGTCGCCAGCCGTCGATGTGAAAACGATCGCGCTCGATCTTTTCAATCTGCATTTGCGGAAAAACAAAGCTCCGGCTGCCGAATTCGCGCCTTTGCTGGCGAAGGGTCGGCCCACCGCCGTCCAACCGCCAGTACCAAAGGGCGAAGACGAGTACGTTGGTTAACCACAGCTCCGCCCCGGAAGACAACAGCGCGACCGGTGCTGTTTTGTGTGAGGGCACGGCGGCGACCAGCAAGCCGACCGATGCGATCAGCGCCAGGGTGATGACGCTGCTGATGATGATGCCAAGCGTGCGGTTTAAGGAGTGTTTGCCCATGCGATGCGCGACAACCGTGGGCGCGATCAAAACTACGATGAATACGGGAAGCGCCCATTTCGGGCCGACAATCAAAGCCCTTGGCAACGCGACATAAATTCCACCAACGGCGAGCAACGCCAGCACCGCCTGCCAACGCGGTTCCGGCTTGTCGATTTTCACGACTGGTTCGACCACGTCACCGGTATAGCACGCGTCGATTGATTCGCGAATCTCGATCGGTCGCCAAGAGTCTGCCCGCTAACATTCACCCGAAACCTCAAATCACGTCAAGCTGACTGGAAACGTGGCAGGGGCGATGTTAAACACGTCAATGATGCGCTACACCTTTGCCGCGGCAATTCTTCTCGCGGCGCTACGAATTGTCGGCGCGAGCGATTATCCCGCACCGGCGGAAAGCGATTACACGATTCGCGATTTCAGGTTCACCAGTGGCGAAACGCTACCGGAGTTACGCCTGCATTACCGTACCCTGGGGAAGGCTGAGAAAGATACGCAGGGAAAAACGGCGAACGCAGTGCTGGTCATGCACGGAACGACTGGAAGCGGCGCGCAATTCATTCGCCCGGAGTTTGCCGGCGAGCTTTTCGGCGGTGGCCAACCGCTCGATGCCACCAAATTTTTCATCGTCTTGCCGGATGGAATTGGTCACGGCAAGTCGAGCAAGCCGAGCGATGGTTTACGTGTGAAATTTCCGCGCTACGGCTACCGCGATATGGTCGACGCGCAATATCGATTACTGACTGACGGGCTCGGGGTGATTCACGCGCGGTTGGTGATGGGAACGTCGATGGGCGGAATGCAGACCTGGCTCTGGGGCGAAATGCATCCCGATTTTATGGACGCGCTTATGCCGCTGGCAAGTTTGCCCACGCAAATTTCCGGACGGAACCGCGCCTGGCGTCGCATTATCATCGATGCCATCCGCAATGATCCGGGATGGAGCGGTGGCGAATACAAAATGCAACCGCCGAGTCTGCGCACTGCCGCCGAAATGCTTTGGTTCATGAGCAGCAACCCCCCGTTGCGACAAAAAGAAGCGCCCACACTCGCGAAAACGGATGAAGTTCTGGATGAGTTCATCGCCGACATCGTGAAGGCCGATGATGCCAACGATGTACTTTATGCGCTGGAAGCGTCGCGCGATTACGATCCCGGTCTAGATCTGGAAAAAATTCGCGCACCATTGCTGGCAATCAATTCCGCGGATGACCTGATCAATCCGCCCGAGCTCGGAATTCTCGAACGCGAAATCAAACGCGTCCCACATGGTCGTGCGCTCGTACTCCCGTTAAGTGAGAAAACGCGCGGTCACGGCAGCCATACCATCGCGGCATTGTGGAAAGATGAGCTCGTCCGTTTGCTGACGGAATCGGAAAAGTAATCGGGCTAATTCGGCCGCGGCTCGCACCGGCGAGTTACTTTGCCGGGACCCAGGCAGCTGGTTCCTCATAACCCTGCCGACTGTCGCGCGGGGTTACGGTCGGGCCCTCCGCCGGGACATTGTAGGCAACGAGTGGACCTTGATTGGCGCAACTCGCGAGGCCAAGAGCAAGGCCGCCGAGAAGCATCAAACGGAACATTTTCATTGGTAATATCATGATGCTTCATTTGCTTGCCTTCTCGCAACATGAATCCTGACGCCTTCTCGGACTGGAAAATTCCTCAGTTCGCAAATAAGGTACTGTTTCGCGATGGATCGAAGGTTTAAAATCGCAGTGATCTGTTTGTTGGCGGTCACTCTTTCCAGCTGCATTTCCCCCAACCCGAGTTCGGAAGTAATGGTGGATACAAACGCGAAAACGAAACAGGCATTGCCGGGTGAACCGCAGAATGTCGTCCCGCTCCCCCAAGCCCCCATTGGCTCCGAACCCTCCATTGGCTCCCACTAGCAAGATCGCGCCTGACTGCGGCGACGTCTAAGTCGCCGACGTTTGTATTTTGCTTAGTTGTACGACTTAGGAGTCGCCACCCGCGGGGTTGCATAAGCGAAGCGAAATTTACTAGCGCTTCTTTGAATGGAAGCCTTTGGCGGAAAAGGTTATCTATGAGATAACTCGGAATGCGCACCTGGGTTTGTTCTCTCTTTTTTACTATTATCATCGGCGGCGGACAAATCGCTTCGGCTGATGCGCCTTTCGATATCGTCATCAAAGGCGGGACCGTCTACGATGGCACCGGCGGGGAAGGCCATGTCACGGATGTCGCGATCCGCGGTGATCGCATAGCGGGCGTAGGCGACTTCGCTAAGGCATCCGCGAAGAAGACAATTGATGCGCGCGGTCTCGCCGTTGCGCCCGGGTTCATCAACATGCTCTCCTGGTCAAACGAATCGCTCATTCAGGATGGGCGATCGCAAAGCGAGATTCGTCAGGGTGTCACCACCGAAATTATGGGCGAAGGAGAATCGATGGGCCCGTTAAATGATCGGATGAAAGCGCGGATCGTTCGCGAACAAACGGACATCAAGTTCGAGATCAAATGGAATGCCCTGGCGGAATATCTGCGTTATTTAGAAAAGCGCGGCATCTCATGCAATGTCGCCTCCTTCCTCGGCGCCACCACCGTACGCGAGTACGTCATCGGATTGGAAGACAAACAACCAACGTCGGAACAGCTCGACCAGATGCGCGAGCTCGTGCGTAAGGAAATGGAAGCGGGCGCCCTCGGCATTGGCACGTCGCTCATTTATCCGCCGGCATTTTATGCGAAAACCGAAGAGCTGATCGAGTTGTGCAAAGTCGCCGCCAAATACCAGGGCAAATACATCTCCCACATGCGCAGCGAGGGAAATCAATTGCTCGAAGGACTCGATGAGGTGATCCGGATCAGCCGCGAAGCCGGGATTCCGGCGGAGGTTTACCACATCAAAGCCGCCGGCGAAAAAAACTGGCCGAAAGAAGATCAATTGCTGGGGCGGATTGAAGCGGCGCAAAAAGAAGGACTTAAAATCAGGGCCAACATGTACACCTATACCGCAGCTGGAACGGGACTCGACGCCTGTCTGCCGCCGTGGACGGAGGATGGCGGCTATCCGGCGTTATTCAAACGATTGCGCGATCCGGCTACGCGCGAAAAAATCGCGGCCGAAGTGCGAGTCGATTCTGATGCCTGGGAGAACTTGTATCTCGCGGCTGGATCGCCGGAGAAAATTTTGCTGGTCGGTTTCAAATCTGAAAAACTCAAGCCGCTTACCGGCAAATCGCTCGCGGAAGTAGCAAAGAGGCGCGGCAAAGATCCGATCGAAACGATCATGGATTTAATCAGCGAAGACGAGTCGCGCATCGGCACCGTTTATTTTCTGATGTCGGAAGAGAACGTGAAAAAAGAATTGGCCAAGCCCTGGATTTCATTCGGCTCAGACGAGGCTTCGCAGGTGCCGGAAGGCGTTTTCCTGAAATCCAATCCGCATCCGCGCGCTTACGGGAATTTCGCGCGCGTCCTCGGGAAATATACACGCGACGAAAAGGTGATCACGTTGCCGGAAGCGGTGCGACGATTAAGCGCCTTGCCCGCGACGAATCTCGGCCTCGACCACCGCGGTTTCATTCAAGATGGGATGTTCGCCGACGTGGTTGTCTTTGACCCCGCGATAATTGCGGACCGGGCAACCTTCGAGAAACCGCACCAGTACGCGGTTGGGATGAAGCACGTTTTCGTCAACGGCGTGCAAGTTCTGAAAGACGGCGAGCATACCGGGGCGAAACCAGGACGTGCGCTGGCTGGCCCGGGTAAGCTGCAATAGCCTCGAGTATGCAGCGATTATTTCTGCTGGAAATCGAAAGCGAGGGCAACTTCAGCCGACGCCAGTCCATGATTGCGCAGTGCGGAGGAATTGGCTTTGCTTAGGCATCAGACGTTCCAGACTGGAAAAAATTGTCCCGGTTCGCATTGGCAAATCTTTGCGGTCTGGCCTTTGGCGCGCTCACTTTGCTGTCGATGTTGCCGATGTCCTTCCCGGATAAACGCGCAGCGCTGCTCGGAGCGTTCTTCAACCGATTCGCCATTGGTTTTGTGGTTATCCTTATCGACATCCCGTGTTCGGGATGGCTAATCGGTCTCTCCATAGGAATTCTGCTCAGTCTGCCACCAGCGATTATTACTAAGATGTTCGTGCCAATCCTCAGCATCGGCGCAGTTGGCGGTGTGATTATTGGGCTGATTCGCGCGAAATTCGTCGTCTAAGCCGCCGAAATTTGCCGTGCGCCTGGATAGATTGCAGTGCAACAGGTAGCGGATGCCGATTCCGACCACTCGCGATGCTTAAACTACGGTCGCAGCAATGTTTGGTACCAACGGACGACTGAGTCGCCGAAAAACATCCAGGTAATTGCGCCGAAGGCGAGGTACGGACCGAAAGGTAGTTTGAGTGACCAGACGCGTCGGCCCAGGACGAGAGTGATGAGGCCGATAACGGAGCCGTAGAGCGAGCCCGCGAAAATGGCGAACAAGACGGCGCGCCAGCCGAGAAAAGCGCCGATGCACGCAAGGAACTTGAGGTCGCCCCGCCCCATGGCTTCGCGGGGTATCTCAATCTCGTTAGCTAGCCCACTGATCTCATCCAGCTGGTCGAGCTTGAAATTCTCCGAGCCAACCCGGACGCGATTGTAATGAAACCGCAGGATGGTATCGGCAAACTCACGCTCGGCCATTCTCGCGCTCGAACAATGCAACAAAAGTTGATCATTCTCGCGCGCGAAAAAATCGCTCCACTGGCTTTTTTCATCGCCCACGACAAAATCGGCATCGTCGCCGTGGCGTGCCCAGGTGAAGGCCGCCGATTTTTCAAAGCGGATCCGTTTCTTGCCGAAAACGAGTTTGCCACCTTCAAGCACGAGCCAGAGCAACGCATAACCAACCGCCGCTGAGGCTGCGGAGATGAGCAGCGCATTGAGGCGGCGATCTGTAGTCATCAATTGTGGGACCGCCGTCGAGGCGATTAGGCCGGCTATGGTTCCACCGATGGTAATTTCGTCGGGAATGATGAAATGCTCGAAGTCAATAAAGGTGGCGGCGATGACGAGCGCGACAAATCCCCAGTAGGCAATCGCGATCTGCCACGGAAACGCTTTCCAAATAATAAGAAAGAGAAGGGCCGTGAGTAGTTCGACCGCGAAATAGCGAAAAGCGATGCGTGCCCCGCAATTGGCGCAGCGTCCACGCAATGCCGGCCAGCTAACGAGAGGTAGATTCTGGTGCCATGGAATTTGCGTTTTGCAGGAAGGACAAAAGGAGCGCCGCGGCTGGTTGACGGAAAGATTCAGTGGAAGCCGATAAATGCAGACGTTGAGAAAAGATCCGACGCAAGCGCCGAGAACGAAGGCGAACACGTCGAACAGATGCTCGTAGATCATTTCGGCAACGAACATGCAATGGAGTAGTAGTGAAGCGGGAACCGAGATTTCATTACTCCATCACTCCATACTCCATGACCCCAGTTGGAGCGCGCTCATGTCGCGCGGGTTTGCCGGCGTTTCATGAACCAGGCGATCCAGATGCAGCTTTCATAGAGCACAACCATCGGCAGGCTCATGGCGATTAACGTGAGCACGTCTGGTGTGGGTGTGATGATGGTGGCGAGAATGAAAATGAGCACGATGGCGTAAGGCCGGGTGCGGGCCATGAATTCGTACGTGATCAATCCGAAGCGGACCAGCACGAGCACTACTACGGGCAATTCGAAGCTCAGCCCAAAGCCGAGGGTAAACCGCGTTACGAACGAATAATATTGCTGCACTGTCCAGGCCGGAGCCCAGCCGAGCGACTCTGTGTCGTGAAAAAAGAAAAGGATCGTTTTCGGCAGCAGCCAAAAATAGCAAACAAGCACGCCGGTAAGAAAAAGTGCAAAACTGACGCCGATGGCCGGGAACAAGATTTTCTTCTCCATCAGCGTCAGGGCCGGAAGGACAAACTCGGCGGTAAAAAACAAAAGCAGCGGAAAGGAGATGACGATACCGGCGTAAAAAGCAAGGTGAAAGGAAACGACGATTGAGTCCGTGATACCGAGCGCGCGGAGAACGCCCAGATTTTGATCGATCTCGTGTAAAGGCGCCTGCATAATGCGCACGAGTGTTCCGCGAAAGGCGAAACACAAAATCATCGCCACGATCAGAGTGATCGCCATTTTCACGATCGTCCAGCGCAGGTCTTCGAGATGTTCGAGAAAGGGCTTGGAGGTTTCGCTTTCCGGCAGCTCGCGAAACTTGAAGATATCTCGCAGCGCCATTTTACCGGGGCTGCAATTGGATGATTCCTTTCGCGATCAAACGTGCCCATGTGCTGAGAGTGTTAGCGTCGCGAATGGTGTCGTCCGCAATCATGGCGATGATCTGCGCCGGCGAAAATTCGCGGCAGTCCAGAATCATTTCCGCATCGTGATCGGTGTGATGTTGAAGGGTGCGCTGGACGGGACGGGCGAGGAATAGAAATTCGCGCTCGTCGGTGAACCCGGGCGAGGAAAAGAAGTCTCCGAGGAAAATTGTTTCGCCATCTGGCGCGAGCTCGTAACCGGTCTCTTCGCGCAATTCTCGCAAAGCGACGTCTCGAAAGGAGCCGAAATCGCACAATTGATCGACCTGTCCGGCCGGCATTTCCCAAATCGCTTTGCGAATGGGAATGCGTTCCTGCCGAATGAGGACGAAGTTTCCTTTCGCCGTCATCGCTGCGACTACCACCGCGGATTTGCGCCGCACGATCGTCCAGGCGTGCGCCTCGGCCCGGTGCGGTGTGCGGACGCGCTCGGTCACGACCGACAAATGATCATCGGCGAAATGAGCTTCGCTGGAAATCGTGGTCCAATTATCAGGCGTCTCCACTGCGGGAATAAAAACGTCGCCGGGCGAAAAGCGAATTATTCGGGTTCGAGCAATTCGCGCCAGCGCGCGATCTGGCGCTCGATGTTCTCCGGTGAAGGCGACCCAGTGGCGGTGCGGCGCTGCAGTGCTTTGCGGACGTCAAAGACTTCGCGCACATCCTCCTCGAACGCGTTCGAGGCCGCGCGAAACTCATCATTCGAAAGAGCATCGAGCTGTTTGCCGCTGGCAGCGAGTTTTCCGACAATCGTGTGCGCCTCGCGGAACGAGACACCTTTGCCGACGAGATACTCAGCCAGATCGGTCGCCAGCAATTGCGGATCATTCGCCAATGATTCCATTCGTTCCCGATTGATGGTGAGCTCTGGCAACATCGCGCTGAAAAGTTCGAGCGCACTCCGGACGGTATCGACCGAATCGAAGAGCGCTTCCTTGTCCTCTTGCAGATCGCGATTGTAGCTGCTGGGCAAGCCTTTCAATATGGTGAGCAAACTGACGAGATTTCCAATGAGGCGGCCGCATTTCCCGCGCGTCAGCTCAGCCATATCCGGATTTTTTTTCTGCGGCATCAGGCTGGAACCGGTGGCGAAGGCGTCACTGAATTCGATGAAACCAAATTCGCTCGTACTCCAGATGATCAAGTCTTCGCTGAATCGGGAAAGATGAATGCCAATCATGGCCAGGCTGTAAAGAAAATCGCCGACAAAATCGCGATCGCTCACCGCATCGATGCTGTTTTGGGTGACGCGCTGGAAGCCGAGCACTTTTGCGATTCCTTCCCGGTCGAGTGCAATGGTTGAACCGGCGAGCGCGCCGGAACCGAGCGGCATGACGTCGGCCCGGCGACGCGTATCACGCAGTCGTTCGTGGTCGCGCTCGAGCGCTTCGAGCTGGGCGAGCAGATAATGCGCGAAATAGGTCGGTTGCGCCCGTTGCAGATGGGTGTACCCGGGCATCAAGACTTCGGAATATTTTTGCGCCAGCAGCAGTAGCGCGTCTTGCAGTGCGCGGAGACGTGCAACAATCTGGTCAATCTCATCGCGGGTAAAAAGACGAAGGTCGAGTGCGATTTGGTCGTTGCGACTGCGCCCCGTGTGCAATTTGGCGCCGGCTAGTCCGATCCGTTTAGTCAACGCCGCCTCGATGTTCATGTGGACGTCTTCCAAGGAAGCGTCCCAGACGAATGTTCCGGCGGTGATTTGGTTTTCGATCTCGCGCAAGCCGCGCGCGATCATCTCAAATTCGTCGGCGGAGAGAATTCCGGCACTGGCTAGGGCCGAGGCATATGCGATCGAACCGGCAATGTCGTGACGATAAAGCCGCCGGTCGAAGGAAACCGACTCGCTGTAGCGCTGCGCGATTTCAGACTCTGCCGCGGAAAATCTTCCTTCTCTCATGATTACGTCGCTTCGTCTTCGCGAACCGCCGTCACTGAAACATAGTTTGCGTCGGGCAAAACAAATTTGCGCACTTCGACCTCGACCTTGCGCAAATTAAATTGCGCCAACAAATGCGCCGCGATCTGCTCCCCGAGCGTCTCGATTAATTTGTAATCATGCTGGCTGACGAATTCCTTCACGCATTCTGCGACCGCTGAATAATTGACGGTATTGGCAAGGTTGTCTTGCAGCTCGGCAATCTTCGGCCACAGCGTCAGATTCAAGGTCAAGCGTTGCGGTTGCGCGCGCTCAGAATCCGGCACGCCCACGCGCCCATGGACTTCAAGTTGCTCGATGTGAATGCGATCAATCACGACCGTTGGAATTTTGGCGAGAAGCGCATCGGACGGCGAGCACCAATTCTCATCGTGCAGAGCAGCGAACGCCCGGCTCAGTGAACTTACTTGGGCACAAGCGAGGCCACGATTTTCTCGAAACGCGGGCCGCCGCGCAATGTATCCCAGTATGGGTGCGATTTTAGCTGACCGTAATTTAAATCGCGACTTCGGGTCGATACTATTGGCCTCATACCTAACTTGACAGTGAAGAACGAACTCTCGGTTAGAAGAGCAAGTCGCTCCATAATCAACATGTTCGTTTTCAGCGCTAAACCTTGCTTGGATTATTTGCTCTCGACCAGCGACTGTGGAATGGCGATGATTGGAACGTGTAAAGGAGGGTGCTTGCGCACTAAACATGTCCGCTGAGCTAAAGCCGGATCTCCAGCTCGAGATCGCACATCTCCTGTTAATCGACGTGGTCGGTTATTCGAAGCTGCTAGTCAACGAACAAATTGAATTGGTGCATGAACTGAACCAAATCGTGCGCCGCACCGAATGTTTCCAAGCGGCGGAAAAAAGCAGCAAGCTCATCCGGGTGCCAACCGGAGATGGGATGGCGCTGGTTTTTTTTCGCAGCCCGGAAGAGCCCGTGCAATGTGCGTTGGAAATCAGCAAGGCATTGAAAGAGTCGCCAAACATTCAGGTGCGAATGGGGGTTCACAGCGGTCCGATTAATCAGGTCACTGACGTTAACGACCGAGTGAACGTGGCTGGAACGGGATTCAATGTAGCACAGCGGTTGATGGATTGTGGCGACGCCGGACATATTCTCTTATCGAAGCATTTGGCGGATGATTTGGCCCAATATCGCCATTGGCAGCCTTACTTACACGACGTTGGCGAATGTGAAGTTAAACACGGACTGAGACTTCATATTGTTAATCTCTACAAGGACGGCCTCGGGAATTCGGCTCTGCCAAAAAAACTCGGACGCGGAAAAAGGTGGAAACAAACCACCAGTGCCACGGTTCGGCCAATCAGCGCCCCCGTCTGGCCGAAGCGGACACTCATCGTTGCTTTGCTTTTATCAGCTTTAGCATTGGCGATTAGTTTCTCGATCTTCTTTCGTCGAGGGTCGCCGAACGTTACGCGGACATTTTCCGAAGAAAGCATTGCTTCTCCTATTCCCGAAAAAAGCATCGCTGTAATGCCATTCGAGAATCGGAGCGAAGAGAAGGCAAACGCCTATTTTGCTGAAGGAATTCAGGACGAGATTCTGACCCGTTTATCCAAAATTGCTGATCTGAAGGTGATCTCGCGCACATCCACTCAGCATTACAAAAGTGCGCCAGAAAATCTGCGGGAAATCGCCAGGGAGCTTGGAGTCGCTCATATCCTGGAAGGCAGCGTGCAGAAGAGTGGCGATGCTGTGCGCGTCAACGTGCAGCTGATCAACGCAGCCACCGATTCTCATGTTTGGGCCGACACATTTGATCGCAAACTGACCGACATCTTTTCGGTTGAGAGTGAGGTTTCTCAGAAAATCGCGGCCGCGTTGCAAGCGAACCTTTCGCCAAATGAATCTCATGTTCTGGCCGCGGTCCGGACGCCTGACACGGAAGCTTACGATCTTTTTTTGAGAGGCGAGTATGAGTTTCGCCAGGCCCAAAGCAATGAGTCGGCGGAGACCTACGATCGTGCTGATGCGTTTTACCGGCAGGCGCTGGCGCGCGATCCAAACTTTGCCGAGGCTGCTGCGGCACTCGCGCGCGGTCGGCTAACGCGGCACTGGTTTGTCTCGCCTTTGGAGCCAGCGGAATTAGAGGAGGTAAAGTCGCTTATCGACCGCGCTCTGGCTCTGGCTCCAAATTCGCCGCAAGCGCACTTGGCGCTGGGATTATTCTTTTATTGGGGTCATCGCCAATACCAGATGGCGCTGACGGAGTTCAACCGCACGCTGGAATTGCAACCTAATAGTGCTTTGGCCCGAACCTACTGCGCGTGGGTTTACCGTCGCCGCGGTGAATGGGAGCGCTCGCTGGCGGAGTTTCAACGAGCGCAGGAACTCGATCCGCGCGACGTACAAATCCCGCAGAATATCGGTGCAACTTATTTGACATTGCGTCAGTGGAAGGATGCGGAGCAGGCCGAACTGCGAGCTCTCGCCATCGATCCACACAACGGGTGGTCAGCGCTGTCTCTTCTCATTTCTCACCTCAACGCGACGGGCGACGTCGGCGCGGCCCGGCGAGCTCTTGATGGTTTTCCAGAGGCCACTAAGTCACTCACTCTCGTCAGCCGCCGTAGCCCTACCGGGATCGGCGACGTTGCATTTATGATCGGTATGTGGGTTTATCTCGACGTGATGGAAAGACGTTTCACCGATGCTTTTCAAGCGTTCGACAAGGAAGTGGTCAACAAGGATCCTGGGCGTCTGCAGCAGCTCGCCGGGCGCGCCGCCCTTCGCCTGCTGGCGGGAGAGTCTGACATGGCTAAATCCGCGGGAGAAGAAGGGCTGCCCTCACTCGAGGCCAGACTCAGAGAGCGGCCGGATGACACTTTCGCGATGACGGAGCTATCTTGGGTTTACCTCGCCCTCCGACGCAATGCCGATGCTCTACGCCTTTCCAGGCAGGCGGCGGATACAATCTCCATCGAAAAAGACGCTTTTTCTGGCCCAAATTTCCAGATCGGGCTCGCGCAAATCGAGGCGCGCGTGGGCGCACCTGAGGAAGCCATTAAGAGGCTTCGACGTTTGCTCTCCATCCCGGCGGGCTGGGAAGTTTCCATAGCACGTTTGAAGATTGACCCGGTCTGGGATCCAATCCGTAACCGTCCGGATTTTCAGAAGCTCCTCTCAGGCCCCGAGCAGATCGGACCTAACAAGTAACAGGAATTGAATCTTCGGAACTTTCTCGCTGAACTGAAGGCGTCGCACCGCTTACGAGGGTCGCGATTGCCTGTGCCGTCACGGCTTGGCTCTTAATATAGGTGGCGATACTTGCTCTTTGAAATCACGAGTGTGCTCGTGCGTCTCGATCACATTCCCCGTTTCGTGATAAACTCGAACCACAGCCTTATGTGACCGGCTGAAGAACTTGGCGTAGCCGATGCGCTGCTGATGCAGCGGACGATGTGATTGAGGTATTGAGGAATCATCGTGGATCATCTCAGCAAAGCCGGTTGGAGTTGGGGCTGCGTTGTGCCTGGCCATCACCTACAGGGTCCGATTGGATGTTGCAGCTATCGGCGCGGCGCGCTTGCGTCTGCGGGAATGCGGTATTTTCCGGAGTGGCTTCCACTGCCGACTTCAATCGTCAGGATTTCAAGGAAATAAATATTATTTTAAGTTTGACAAGTCCCAGTGCCTTAGCCTGTAAATCAACGTGAAGACATTCCCCATCTCTATGCAGAGCGGTCAAGAAGTCGGCATCTGTTGCATAGGAGAACTAGGATTACTGATGTGAAAGGAAAAACTATGACTACTGATGTGAAGGGAAAAGCTATGACTACTGATGTGAAAGAGAAAACCACGGCAACTGGTGCAAAAGGAAAGACTAAGGCGACCGATCTGAAAGAGTTCTTGTCAAATCTTGCGACTGATCCACGGAAGCTCGGTGAATTCCTGCACGAGCCCGAAGCCGCGATGTCCGCTGCGAACCTTTCGGAAGCAGATAAGACCGCCCTGAGGAGCGGTGTTGCGGGGATGGTCGCCGCCCGTCTCGCGGGAGTGCCGCTGGAAAAGGCATTTATCGCGTACATGATCCACCCAATCGCGGCGACGCCGC
>QHRA01000214.1:13710-14425 GCA_003221295.1 Verrucomicrobiota bacterium
TACCCCCGGTAGGGTGCGGCATGACAAATGAAGCCAATAAAGCAGGCGCACTCGTAATCGTCGGCACCGGCATCCGCACGGTTGGGCAGCTGACGATGGAGGCCCTCGCTTGGATGCAGCGCGCCGACGAGATCATTCACCTGGTGGCGGACCCCGTCGCAGAAGCTTTGATCGCGGGCTTAAAGCCTGGAAAGGAATTCACGCTTCAAGGTTTCTACAGCGAGGGAAAGCCTCGTGCCGAGAGCTACAACGAGATGATCGAGTTCATCCTGTCGCGTGTTCGCGCTGGCGTTCTCGTGTGTGGCGCTTTCTACGGGCACCCCGGCGTGTTCGCTTATCCGCCGCACGAATCGATTCGCCGGGCGCGCGCTGAGGGGTACGCTGCTTGGATGCTCCCGGGGATTTCAGCAGAAGATTGCCTCTTTGCCGACCTCGGGGTCGATCCAGCGGTTGGCGGATGTCAGTCATACGAGGCGACGGATTTCCTAATCAACCGGCGTATCATCGACCCTTCCAGTCAGCTCATCCTCTGGCAGATCGGCGTGCTGGGACACTGGACTTATCGCCGCTCGGGATACGACCTGCGCTCATTGCCCATCCTCCTTCACAAGCTCCTCGAACATTACCCACCCACCCACGAGGTTGTCGTCTACGAAGCTCCGCTCTTTCCCGGTTGCGCTCCGGCGATAACCCGCATCGCGTTGGCACAACTCGC
>QHRA01000215.1 GCA_003221295.1 Verrucomicrobiota bacterium
CGAACCGGGCGCGCTATCCGTAAACCATCTACCGACGCCATGCTATCGTTCGCCGGTCACAAACTCGGCCGCGGCTGGGTCTTTGGCTTGAACGAAGCATTCGATCAGGCTGGGGCGACCTTGGGGCCGCTCATTATTTCGTTGGTTTTATTCAGGCATGGTAGTTATCGAACGGGTTTCGCGCTGCTGCTAGTTTCCGCGCTCCTTACTATCGCGATTGTTTTCGCCGCTAGTAAGCTTTTCCCTAATCCGCGCGAGTTGGAGGCAGGTCATACTTTGGAAACCAAAGGATTTTCGCGCTCCTACTGGTTCTATTTAGTTGCGGGCGCTTTTATTGCCGCCGGTTTTGCCGATTTCTCGCTCATCGCCTACCACTTTCAACGAAGCGGATCGGTCGTCGGCCCGGTTATTCCAATCTACTACGCCGTAGCAATGGCGTTGGGGGGAGTGGGTGCTCTCGTTTTCGGAAAATGGTTTGATAAAGCTGGTCTATCTATCCTGATTGCCGTTTTTTTTGTTTCCGCCTTTTTCGCGCCTCTCGTCTTTTTCGGCCGATCCTGGGTTGCGCTTTGCGGAATGATCCTTTGGGGAATCGGCATGGGCGCCCAGAATTCGCTCCTGAAATCCGTCATCGCTCCTCTGCTTCGCCGCGACGTCCGAGCCACTGGTTTTGGTCTGTTCGATACTGGTTTCGGCGTCGCCTGGTTTCTCGGCAGTTGGGTGATGGGTATTCTCTACGAGAAATCGATCCTTATCCTCGTTATCTTCTCAGTCATCCTGCAACTGCTTTCTCTTCTGGCTTTCGTGTTTGCAAAACGAGCGGAATAGTCAGTGCTCGCAAATTACCTTGGATCCGCGGGACGCAGAAAGTCCGAGCCGGACTGGCATAGCACGCGAGACGCGTGCGTTACCCAACCGGATTCTCCGCCATGCAGAATGTTAATACGGTCGCCGCCTGTTCCTCGAATGGTTCCTCGCCTCTCAGCTATTAACCTTCTCTCTTGTCCTAATATTAATTTCCGAAGTAAGGGTTCGATGCACCGGGCACTTATCCGCGATTTCCATTAACTCAGATCGCTGTTGGGCAGTGAGTGAGCCGATCAATTGAACCTCGCGCTCAATTCGATCGATCTTTCCTTCTCTTGTTTCGCACTCGGCACAATCCGCCGCATAAATCTTCGAATGGGACAAGAAAACTGTTACTTCTTCAAGCGGCCAACGCCTTTGCCGGGCGTAAAGCGAGATCGTCATCGACGTGCAACTGCCGAGCGCAGCGAGGAGAAGGTCGTACGGTGATGGCCCCGTGTCGGTCCCACCAAAAGAAACTGGTTCGTCACTGGTGAGACGATGCGAGCCGATTTGAATCTCTTGCGCAAAGCCGCTCGCGCTGCCGCGAACAATTACATGCGACAGATTGTTGGTCTTATCGTCTCCCATTGCGAACAAGAATGAGACTATGCTGGCGACTGTCTCGCAAGGACAGAATGCGATTCACCCTCGCGGCGACGGGAGAAGGTAGGTGCAACCTTCCAGGAAACTCCACACTCTAGGGTTTTTAGGAGAGCCTCTGGCCTCTCTTCTGCTGTGAATCGTTTGTATTTCGGCGGCTTCGACCGATAAGTCAGCGAAATCTCAAGCTCGCGTTCGTTCTCCACCCGCCTGACGCCAAATGGAAGCGCCGAATCAACCAGAAATAAGTCGCGGGAAGCAGTTCACGGATTTCTTCGCGCTCAAACGTAATCTCGTCATCATCCTGATCGCGATTTTCGTCATCGGAACCGGGGAGGAACTATGGATGCGATTCGTTCCGAAATATCTCCAAACTCTTGGCGCGAGCGTCTTCGTCATTGGTCTTTACGACGCTCTGCGCACTTTGGTCAGCGCGATCTATGCCTATCCCGGAGGAATGCTCGCCGATCGTTGGGGACACCGGCGCGCTTTCATCACCTTCAACCTCGTTTCGATTGCTGGCTATGCACTCGTCCTGCTGATTCCGCATTGGGGCGCGGTCATTGCCGGAATGTTCTTGTTTCTCTCCTGGACCTGTTTCTCTCTCCCGGCCACCTTCTCGCTCGTCGGCGCCACCGTTGCCGCCAACCGATACTCGATGGGGATCGGGGTTCAGATGGTGATAAAGCGCGTGCCGATGATGGTCGCGCCGCTAATCGGTGGAATCTTGATCGATCGCTTCGGCGTGATCGCAGGAGTTCGCGTCGCGCTTATTATCTCGATCCTGCTTGCCGGCGTTACCTTCATCGCCCTCCGGGAATTACGCGAAGAAGTAAAAGAAAGTGAAGAGACTGCGCCATCGCCTGAGCGGTGGAATTTGCTGCGCTGTCTTCGCGAGTTCGACGCGCCGATGCGCTGGTTGTTGCTAAGTGATATTTTGGTTCGCTTTTGCGAACGAATCCCATTCGCCTGGGTCGTGATCTTCGCCATGGATTACGCTGGGGCCAGCGGACAAGAAGTAGGCCTTCTCACCACTATCGAAGTGCTCGTCGCAACCCTATGCATTATTCCTACTTCCCACTTTGCCGATAAACAACGGCGCGAACCTTTTGTTGTCACCACTTTCGTGATGTTCACCCTTTTTCCAATTGTATTGCTTTTCTCGCGTAGCTTTCCCGCGCTGATGATCGCCTTCTTTATTCGCGGCCTGAAAGAGTTTGGCGATACCTCACGCAAAGCCCTCATCGTCAGTTATAGCGAACCGGAAAGACGCGGCCAGATGATCGGCGCCTATTACCTGATGCGCGACCTAATCGTGAGTGTCGGCGCAATTCTCGGAGCGTACCTTTGGACTCGAAGTCCCGCGGCCAATTTTCTCGGTGCGGCTGCATTTGGCATTGCCGGAACGATTCTTTACCTCAGGGCAACACGCCAGGAACGGCGAAAGGCGCGTGAGAATATCAAATTAGATATTTCCCGGCTGCGTTTGAAATAGAACCTCGGGTTGCAACCCATCATGGAAGCTAAGAAAACGAAATGGAGGTTCAGATGTGACGGCGTGCATAAAGGAAGTTTGGGAATGAAAATTTACCTTTGTCATGTCGAGCGAATATGCCAGTCCGGCTCAGACCGGGAGAATTTACTGCTCGCCGGCTTTGGGGCGGCCGTTCTTCTCTAGCTTTTTCGGGGAAGAATAGTTAGAGATTCCTCGACTGCGCTCGGAATGACGGACAGAGCAAGTCTATCGAGTATTGCGCTGATAACGCCCATGCAACGTTCACCGATGGTTCTAAGTGAAGACGAAGTTCGAAAGCTTTTACGAATGGAGGATTTGATTCCCGCGATGGCCGAGGCGCTCCGGGACCTTTCGGCCGGCGCGGTCTTGCAACCGTTGCGAACCGTCCTTCCGGTATCGGAGCATGAAGGTTTTTTGGGCGTCATGCCAGCCTGCGGACGCGCGCTCGGGGCCAAGTTGGTAACGTTCTATCCGCAAAACAAAGCGATCCCGACACATCACGCCATGATTTTGCTTTTTCGACCCGAAACAGGCGAGCCCCTGGCGGTAATGGATGGCCGGCTCATTACCGAGATGCGCACAGCCGCGGTATCGGCGGTGGCGACGAAGTTACTCGCTCGCGCCGATACAAAGGTGCTAACGATCCTTGGATCGGGAGTGCAGGCGCGAAGCCATCTCGGGGCCTTACGATTGGTGCGGGAGTTTACTGAAGTAAGAGTTTGGAGTCCGGGTAAGGCTGATCGTTTCGCCCGCAAGTTCAGGGTGCACGCCGCAGCTTCGGCCGAAGAAGCGGTGCGCGGAGCGGATGTGATCGTAGTAGCAACCTCAGCCACCACACCAGTTCTGCGCGGTGAATGGCTCGCACCCGGCGTACACATTAACGCCGTCGGCGCGACCCGGCCAAATTGGCGCGAACTGGATGACGAAGTATTGCGGCGGGCGACGATCTATGTGGAATCGCGCGAGGCTGCACTAAAGGAATCCGGTGACGTCATCGCGGCGAGGAAGGAACCGATCGAGATCGGCGAAGTGATCGCTGGAAAACAAGGCGGACGAACGTCAGCAGAGCAGATTACGCTATTTAAATCGGTGGGCGTAGCGGCAGAGGATGTCGCCGCCGCCGATCTTGTCTATCAAAGGAAATCACAACACTAAGGCAGCATTGCGACCTTCTGCGGTAGGGCGACGCTCTGCGGAGCCGCGTCATGAGGAACACGGACTCTCAAGTCTGCGCGCCCAGCGGAGTTTTACTCCGCTGCCACCCAGTCTCAAGAACAGCGGGCAGAATCCCCACAGGGCACACACGCCACAGGCCTGTGTTCCGCTCATGCAATTAAACCGTGCCTGATACCCAACAGTCGCGGGCTACAAGTGCGGTGCCTACTTGCCAGCAACCTTGCGCCAAACAACATCTTCGTTATTTCGACGATCGATAAGTGCGTCGACTTTCCCGTTCTTGTCATAGCGAAACAGGATTCTGCCTTCGATACCTTTGCGAAAGAAAAGCTCAGATGTTTCCGGAAATAGTTGCTCTTTCTTTCCATTTCTTTCGATGAACAAGCTCTCTCCATCGGCGACGACGGTTCGTGTTTGACTAGCCGCAAGCTCATAGTTGCCGATGAAGTCGGGGAACTTCATTGGATCAGCTTTCCCAACGGCCGGATCTTCATAATAACGATGCGCCTGGCTGGCGATGATCTGCCAATTCCCGTCGCGTCGCAGCCAGGTATCGGTAATATGATAACGCGCGCTCAGATTCTGGCCAAAGATTGTCTCAGTCTCGTTAGCGTCGTAACTAAGAATCGCCACGTTATCGTAAATCCGACTTTGTACATGCTCGAGTTTGATCGCACCGGAATATCCGGCTGGCAGCGGCGTGATATCCGCAATCAGCTTGAGCTTATCCATGGTGCGTCCTTTTTCATCCGCGAAAATGGAATCGTCGGCGAAATACTTCTTCCAGGGAGCCTGGTCGCCGGGAACTACGGCGTCGTACAGCTCTTGCGTTCGCCGAACCAATTCGTTCTCACTAATGGCTGCGTCTCTCTCAGCAGCGGATCCGAGGTTTGAGCCGCAGGCAAGAATAAGGAAAATAGCGAGGAGTTTCATAATCGAATACAAAATTGGGTAGAAACGGAAATTAAAACCCGCCTTTCTTTTACGTCTTAGTAACCGCAATGACGTAGGCTGCTTTCGGAATAGAGAAGCTATCGCCTTTTGCATAGCGACGAACGGACTTGTCGATCGCTAACTGAATGGCACGGAGTCTCTCGGATGTTTGGCGCGCGAGCAATCCGGCGGTACGCACACCGGCGTCTCGTTCCGCATCGAATGGATAGCGCGCGGTGAGAACGTTCCATTGAATGGTATGGAGTTTAAAAATCATTGACGCGCCATCGAACCCGACGCGTTCGAGCGCCCGGGGAAATTCCTCGCGACCAGAAAACAAGTAGTGCGGTGGGCCGGCTGGAAGATTGACCTCGAGATCAGCGTGTGCCTGGATGGCGTCGTCGATGATCTTCGCGTATGGATTTTCCTCGGGCGCTGCCCAAACCGTAAAGCCGAATTTGCCGCCAGGCTTGAGGACGCGGAACGCTTCAGCACAAGCGCGCTCCGGGTCAGACACGTGAAGCAAAGCGAAGTTGGCCAGAACGCGATCGAAGGTCACATCGGTGAAAGGCAGATTTTGCGCATCGCCTTCGCAGAATTCGATCCGCGGAAACATCTTTTGCGCGATTGCCACCATTTCCCTGGAAAAATCGAGGCCGCGGGATATGGCGCCGCGCTCGGCCGCTGCGGCTGCGACGTAGCCGGGGCCAGAACCAACGTCGAGAACAGACATGTTTAAGTTAACCTGGGCGGCATCGAGTAGTGATGGGATGAATTGCCGGGTCGATCTCGCCCACACCGAATCGTATTTGCCGGCAACACGCTGCCAGCCTTCGTGTTCAAATTTAGCGAATGACTCCATCAATTTCGGCAGACCCAAAAAAATATCGATTTTTCGTTAGACGTTCTTCCATTTTTCCTAAGACGGTGGCAAGGTGGCGGAATGAAGAAACGGCAAGGAGCATATCGCGAGTTTACTAATATCCGCATTTTGCCAAGTGGCTATCAGGTGGCAATCACGCGCAATAAAAAGGAATACAGCAAGCATTTCGCCGGACATTCGAAGGAGTCGCTCAAGGCGGCGCATCGCTGGCGCGATCGCGTTCTTCGCCTGCTTCCCAATAAACGCAGCCAGCCAATTCCGTCGCGGATCCTGAGCAAACTGCGTTTGAAGCAGCCGGTCGTTGGGGTTTCTCGTTACGAGACCCGCCGATTCTACTCTGTCACCTATCACGGTAAAAAAGGACGGACGCGGGTGCGAACTTTTTCCTGGCGAGATCCCAAGGGAGAGTTGGCGGCGTATGCGGCAGCGATAAAATTCAGACGAAAGAAGACGAAGTTCCGATAAGCCAGTGCCGGCGCCAAAGCGCCAAACCAGCGATTAAAATCTAGCGCCCGTATCGATGTATTCCATCGAATCCGATCGATCGAAGCGGCTGTTGGTGATTAGCGCAGCTGGTCAGGTGACGAAGAAAGAAGTGGAAACCGTGGCGCTGCGAGTCTGCAAGATGATGAAGGAGATGACTCCCGGATTTCGCGTCTTAACCGATTTTCGCTGGCTTGATCGGATGGAGCCGGCGGCAACGGCTCACCTTGCCGAAATCATGGATGCGCTGGCGGAGAAAGGTGTCGCGACAGTGGTACGGGTGATTCCGGATCCACACAAAGACATTGGCTTGAATATTCTTTCGCAATTTCATTACGGCCCGCAAATCAAGCTCGCTACCTTCGAGTCGTTAGCAGAAGCATTCTCAGCGTTGATGGACAAAGAAATTTAGCAAATGGCCGTCTTACCGAGACCGCCTACAGTTGTAAGCGCGGTCGGTGACCGCACCAAAGGATCTCCTGGAGGAACAGGCTCTCCAATTTAGATTTTAAGGCGTATCCAATTCTGCTGTCGGTGCAGATGGACTTAACGGCTCAAAGCTATCAAGTTTCTCGAGCTCTGAAATTGCTTTCCGAATTTTGGAGTAATTTTGAGATGACTTGATGCCGTCTAGATAAAAAATCCTGCGTGGCGGCGTCTGCAGCTGAGAACATCGGGTCTCATGCCTATGGGTGCATAAATGCGATCCCGAAATCGGGACAGAAATTTCCCGAAACCGAAGAGCCATTCGAGTTATCGAAAGGGATTGCGCCTGGCCAACCCAATCAAACCCTGCAGTTTACGCACGAGGTGGAGTGCTGGCACAACCTTTGCAGTGGGCACAAGACGACACCGTTGCTACCAGTGGCACAAAGCGTCCCGCAAGCATGAAGACGGAAAAGAGAACGAACTATGTTTGAATCATTTTTTCAGGACGTGCGGGTGGGGCTTCGTGTTTTGTTCAAGGAGAAATCCTTCTGTTTCCTAGCCGTGCTCGTGCTCGCACTGGGCATCGGCGGCGCGACCACTCAATTCACAGTCGTCAACGCCACTGTATTGCGCGGGTTTTCGTTTCCTCATCCAGAACAGCTGATGAGCGTGGGGTTGATTGATCCCCAGGCTAGTGCGCCAAACAATAATTTCGGTCTCGGCAACATCCCGACGGCCCAGGACTATGAGGATTTGCGTGCGGCCCAGCAATCGTTCGCCCAGATGGCCGGTTATTTGAGCGGATCGACAATCAACGTGAGCTACAAAAATAATCCGCAGCGTTACACTGGCGCCTACATTACCGAGGATCTCTTTAAGATTATCGGCGTTTCGCCGATCATGGGCCGCGACTTCACCGCTGACGACAACAAGCCCGGGGCAGAAAAAGTCGCCATTTTAGGTCACGAGATTTGGAAGCGGGATTTCAATGGTGACCCCAACATTGTCGGGCAAAGCGTTCGGATTAATGGCAAGGCCGCGACCATCATCGGCGTGATGCCACCAAATTTTCAATTTCCATTTTCCGAACAACTTTGGGTCACCCTTTACAATGAGTTTCCTCCAATACCCCGCGGTCAGCTCGTGATCGGTGCCAATAACGCCGCACCCGCGGTCATGGGCCGGCTCAAGCCGGGCGTCAGCATCGATCAGGTGAACGCAGAGTTCGTCGGCCTGGCGCGTCGCTTGGCACAGGACAATCCAAAAACGAACAGCACTCTCACGTCCGCGAGCGTCCAGCCCCTTTTGAAGGCAATGACGGGCCCGCAACTACGTCAGCAGGTTTGGGGAATGCTTGGCGCGGTCATCCTCGTCTTGCTGATCGCGTGCGTGAATGTGATGAATATGCAATTTGGTCGCGCCGCCTTACGGGCAAAGGAATTGGCGATTCGTGGTGCGCTTGGCGCCACTCGTTGGAGAATCGTGCGCCAGATGCTGACGGAAAGTTTCGTTGTCGCGACATTCGGCGCAGTCGCGGGCGTGATGTTGGCCTATTGGGCGGTCGACCTGCTGATTCGGGCGACGAATTCGCTGCCGTTTCCGCCACCTTATTGGATTCAATATAGGATAGACGGCCCGGTTCTCGTCTTCACCGTCGCGATCACTTTGGTGGCAACGATTGTTTCTGGTTTAGTCCCGGCGTTAGTCAGTTCGAAAGGCAATGCCGCCGAGATCATGAAAGAAGGCGGCCGCGGCAATAGCAGCCGGTTGGTCAATATCATCACTCGTGCGCTCGTGGTCGGGCAGATCGCGTTGACAGCCGCGCTCCTGATTGCGGCGACGCTGCAAATCAAATCGATTCGAAATCAGATCACGCTGAATTATGGCTACGACGAGAGTGCCATTTATACGGCGCGCATGGCCCTGATGGAAGGCGCTTACCCGACGCAGGACGCTCGCCGTGGATTTTTTCTTCGTGCGGTGCGGGCATTGCGAGCCAATCCGCAATTCGAATCTGTAGCGATGAGCGATCGCTTCCGCATGACGTTTGCCGGCCAAGGTCAATATGAAGTGGACGGTCAAAATTATACGACGGACCGCGATCGGCCCCGGGGAAACTTCGAGTCGGTCTCGGATAACTATTTTGCGACACTCGGTTTGAAGGTTTTGGAAGGCCGTGACTTCATCATTGATGACACCGATGCCAAACAACCGGTGGCGATCGTTAACACGAGCTTCGCGCGAAAGTATTACGGTAACGAAAGTCCGATTGGGCGTCGGATCCGGATCTATAATCCCGGTCAACCGCAGCCGTGGCGAACGATTGTCGGAGTGGTTCCGGACACACTGATGCAGGGTCCATTCGACCAACAGACCGATACCGCCGGCTTTTACATGCCGCTCCTCGGCGCCGCGCCGGCCACGCAATTTTGCACAATCATTGTTCGCCCCCGTCCGGGACAGCGAGCTGATACCCTCGGTTCGGCCCTTGGCAGGGCAGTCGCCGAACTCGATTCAAATTTGCCGACTTATTTCGCCGGAACGCCAGCACGCTTGCACGATGAAATTCTCGGTGGCAACCGAATTATCGCGACCTTATTCGGCATTTTCGGAGCGGTCGCGTTCGTGCTCTCGGCAGTTGGTCTTTACGGCGTGATGAGCTTTTCCGTTACTCAGCGGACGCAGGAATTTGGCATCCGTATGGCGCTAGGCGCGGATGCCGCTCGCATCTTTCGCATGGTCATGACGCAAGGCGCCTGGCAGTTGGGGATCGGGCTTGTCCTTGGCGCCGGCGGCGCCGCACTGCTCCTCGGAGTTCTCGCCGCCGCTGCTTTGCAGAACATTCTCTTCAAGGTCAACACGCTTGATCCGTTCATTTATTTCGCAGTTGCAGGAATGCTCGCTCTCGTCGCGGCGGCATCTTGTTTCGTTCCCGCACGCCGCGCCACCCAGGTCGATCCAATGGTTGCATTGCGATACGAGTGATGCCGTTGCGAAGTCCATAAGCGAGCGATCTAATTGTGATGACCGATCTGCGCTTCGCTCTCCGGCAATTGCTTAAGTCGCCTGCATTCACTTTGCTGGCGTTGCTCACGCTCGCCCTCGGGATTGGACTGAACACTGCGATCTTTAGCCTGATCAACGATCTTTTCCTGCGCGGTCTGCCGTTCAAAGAGCCGGGACGTGTCGTGCACATGTATTCGAACGCCAGAGAGCGCAATTCGCTGGAACTCCCGGTGTCGGTGCCCCGCTCTCAGCATTTCCGGGATAGCCAGACGATTTTCGATAGCTTCGGCGGCGAAAACGCGGTTCCGTTCACTTTGACCGGGCTGGGGGATCCCGTTCAGCTTTTTGGCGGCAAGGTTACCTCGAACTATTTCGATGTCCTCGGCGTGCGTCCGATTCGCGGCCGCAATTTTTTGCCGGAGGAAGAAGAGAACGCCGATGTGGCCATGGTGACCGAGAACTTATGGCGGAAACGCATGGGGGGCGACGCGAATGTGATCGGCCGCAGCATTACGCTCGACGGTGTGCCGCACACGATCGTGGGCGTGTTGCCGAACTTGCCGTTCTCCTGGACTGGACCGAATGCCGAGATTTGGACGACAAAACCGTTCGTGGTTCCCGGACTATCCTACGAACGAACGATGCGCGGGAGCGGTTTTCTGCGCGTGGTCGGGCGATTGAAACCGGGGATGACGATCGAACAGGCGCGGGCCGCGTTGCCGCCTCTCGAGCAAAGTTACCACGCTCAGTATCCGGACAAGATCGACAGCTCATCGGTCATGAGTCTCAAAGCGCTGCCCGAGGATGTGACCGGAAATCTGCGATCGGCGTTCGCCACTTTGCTCGCCGCGGTGGCGTTCGTAATGCTGATTGCGTGCAGCAACGTCGCCAATCTCCTGCTCGTGCGATTTACCGGGCGCCGCCGGGAAATCGCGTTGCGCATGGCGTTGGGCGCCTCGCGCGCGAGCGTGTTGCGACTTTTCATTTTCGAAAGTTTGCTCGTGAGCATTCTCGCGGGAGTAATCGGTGCGGTATTGGCGTCGCAGTTCGTGCCGCTCGTGCCAAGAATGGCGGCAAATTTCCTTCCGTTCAATCCCGATACTGGCGTTAACCTTTCATTTTCCGTGCTCGGATTCACGATTGCGTTGTCGATCCTGACGGGGGTGGCCATGGGAATTTATCCGGCACTGCAAAGTTCGCGTGCCGATTTGGTTGGGGGATTGAAAGAAGGCGGCCGCGGAACCAGTGGCAGCGTGCACCAGCAACGGTTCCGCAAAATTTTAGTCGGCGCGCAAGTGGCGCTGTCTGTCACGCTGCTCGCCGGCGCGGCCTTGCTCATCACCAGCTTCGTGAAGTTGAGCCGGCAGAACATTGGCTTCCGTCCCGAAAATATGTGGATCGGTCTGGTGACATTGCCGCAGGCGCAATATCCCGATTCGGCCACGCGCCAACGTTTCGTGGAAAAGGCGCTCGCCGCATTGCAGCGGATTCCATCACTTCAAAGCGCCACGATCAGCGGCGACATCCCGTTGATCGCCGCTGCCGGCAGTAACATGCTTTACACTCGCCCGGACGGAGAAATTTTGCCGGTGGATAAACGTGCCGCAGCCGCGGGCCACGATATTGCTCCGGATTATTTGAAGACATTCGGCATTCCAATCCTGGCTGGACGCGATTTCGATGAGCACGACGTGGCCGATCATCAGAACGTGATGCTGATCAGTCAGGCAGGCGCGCGCAAAGTCTTTGGCAACCAGAATCCGATCGGCAAAACACTTCTGGTCTCGAGTGCGAGCACGCCGGTGGAGATCATCGGTGTGGTAGGCGATGTGCGGTCGCGGCTCATAGCAAAATCGAATGACGTGGAAATCTACCGGCCCTGGGCGCAGGAGAATTTTCCATTCGCAGTGATCGCGGTCCGGAGCAATTTGAGAGAAGATGAAGCAACTAAAGTAGTGCAATCGTCGCTAAACACAGTCGATGCCGGATTGGCGATCGCAATTCCCCAATCGATGGACAAAATTGTCGCCCAAGCACTCGGTCAGGCGCGGCTGATGATGTGGCTGTTGGGAATTTTTGCCGGTGCGGCATTGCTATTGGCGACGGTTGGAATTTACGGTGCAGTTGCTTACACAGTCGAGCAACGCACCGGCGAAATTGGCGTGCGCATGGCACTCGGGGCACAAACCAAGGATATCTTGCGATTAATTGTAAGTCAGGGAATGCGGCCGGTCGTCCTCGGATTGGTTACCGGTTTGGCCGCGGCGCTGGCCCTCGGCCGTTTGATCACGTCGCAACTTTATCAAACTTCCGCTAACAATCCTCTGTTACTCGCGGCCACGATGTCGATCCTCGGACTTGCGGCGCTGTTTGCTTGTGTTTTTCCCGCACGCCGGGCAGCGATGCTCGATCCGGTGCAAGCATTGCGCACGGAATAAATCGGGAATTGCAACCTATCTTGGCCGGTTTGTCGCCGGTAGCCATGGAGAGACCACCTAGCGTCAATCCAATGGTTGCGTTGCGCGCAGAACAGTCAGGCCGGTTTGCGTCGCCACAAAAAATAAACCGGAACCCCGGTGAGGACGATCAGAATTCCGATTCCTGATGTACTTGGAGCGAGATAAGCCAGGTCGAGGATTACGATCACCGCCAAAGCAATGGAAATAATCGGAACAATGGGATAACCCCAGGTACGGTAAGGACGCTCCGCAGTGGGATTTTTTTTGCGCAAGACGATGACCGCAGCGACAAGGAGCACGTAAAAAATCAAATCTGCCGAGACGATGTATTCGAGCAATTGCGTATAGACGTTGCCGAACGTGGGCGTCCCGGTTTGCGCGTTGGTCGTAACCGTGCGCGGTAGAGTGAGCAAGGCCGTCCAGATTGCTTGCACCACCAGCGCGAACGCCGGCACGTGAAAGCGATTTGTTGTTCCCACCTTATGAAAAAATAAATTGTCTTGCGCCATGGCATAGTAAACCCGTGCGCCGGCGAGGATGAGCCCGTTATTGCAACCAAAGGTCGAGATCATGATCGCCGCTGCCATCGCCAGCACCCCGGGGGTTCCGAAAATGCTGCGCATCATTGCGACCGCGACACGATTTTGCGGCGCGTTTTGAATTTCGGCTAACGGCAAGGACGCAATGTAGGCGACGTTCGCGAGCACATAGAGCACGACTACAATCCCGCAACCGTAAAGTAACGCGCGCGAAAGATTGCGCCCCGGCTCGCGCACTTCGCTGCCGATAAAGGTGACATTGGTCCACGCCGTCTGCGCGAACAGCGGTCCGACCATTGCTTTGCCAAATAATAAGGCAACCGCGAGTCCGCCGATGATGGCGAATCCTGGTTGGGCCGCCTGTGCACTCCAGCCGTTGGCCGACGCATCCCACCAGTGCGATGCCAGCGCCGCGCAATTCGCTTTCCATCCGAAGATGAGTCCAATCACGATTACACCGATGAGCGCCGCGGTTTTGGTAAACGTAAAACTGTTCTGCACAATCTTGCCGACGCGAAGGCCGCGTGTATTCGAAAAGGTGAGGAGCGCGATTAAAAGGATCGCGACCAGTTGTTCGGTTGAAAGACTGATCGCATACCCGGGTAAGAGGACGAATGGCGCGATCAGATAATGATCGCCCGCAACACTTGGCGCGAAGACGCCGAGAAATCTCGCAAATGCGATTGCCACCGCAGCGATGGTTCCGGTTTGCACAACGAGAAAGAGGGTCCAGCCAAATAAAAATCCAAGCGCTGGTCCGTAGGCTTCGCGCAAGAAAACATAAACGCCGCCTGCACGCGGCATCATCGTCGCTAGCTCCGCGCAGCAAAGTGCCCCGGTGATCGTCAGCAATCCAGCAATCGTCCACGCCAGCAACAACCAGCCCGGAGCACCGATTAATCGCGACGATTCCGCCGAGACAATGAAGATCCCCGACCCGATCATCGAGCCAATCACGATCATGGTGGCATCGAGCAACCCAAGACCGCGGACGAGCGAAGAAGATTGATCGCGTTCGTTATTCATGGACAGACACGATTACACGGTCATCTCGGTACCCATTACACTGTCATCCCGAGCGAAAGTCGGGGGATCCCGCCAAGTTACCTTAAAGGTTTCGCAACGGGTTGCCGCGGCCTCGCTCGGTATAACAGTGCGCTCTAGCTCTTTCCCGGCGCGGCGATGATAATTCCTTCCCCTTCCAGGTGCGCCCGCAATGTCCGCA
>QHRA01000216.1 GCA_003221295.1 Verrucomicrobiota bacterium
CCACACAGCAAGCGAGGTGGTGTCTGCGATTCTGGAGAAAGAGCCACCGCCGCTTACGAATTACATCACGCCCGCGCCCGCTGAGCTTCAGCAGATCATCAGCAAAATGCTGCGCAAAGATCGCGGGCACCGATGTCGCAGCGTACACGAGTTGCTAGACGCGCTCAAAGGTCTTCGTCACAAGTTGGAATTCGAGGCTGATTTGGCACGCTCTATTGCGGCTTCTTCGTGGCTGCGTTGGACACGATCGCCCACCGCTCTGGTGCTCGGATTGTTAGTAGCTGCTTTCGCCGTAGCACTCCCTTTCTACTGGCATCGGAACCTGACGACGAGCTTACCACCGGACAAAAGCATCGCCGTGCTTCCATTCCTCGATCTGAGCCAGACAAAGGACCAAGAGTATTTCTGCGACGGCATGAGCGAGGAGATCCTCGAAGCCCTGGTTAAAGTCGATGGGCTGCGTGTCGTTGCCCGCACCTCGTCCTTTTCATTCAAAGGGAAGAGCGTGAACGCGAGGGAAGTTGGAGAAAAGCTAAACGTTGCGAATGTGCTTGAAGGAAGTTTGCGACGCGAGGGTAACCGCGTTCGTGTTACTGCCGAATTGATTAACACGCGTACCGGTTTTCACCTATGGACGGAAACTTATGACCGTCAGGTGGAGGACGTGTTTGCGCTCCAGGATGAAATAACTCGTTCCATCGTTGACGCGCTCAAGATCAAGCTCGCCGTTTCGCTTCCCGCCCATGAACAACGTAACATCGAGGTATACGATCTTTACCTCCAAGGCCTTTATTTCTCAAACAAGAGTAGCGAGGAGGATTTGCGAAGGGCGCTCAGTTTCTTTCAGCGCGCCGTCGAGAAAGATCCGACATTTGCGCGTGCCTGGACTGGGATCGCGAAGGTTTGGTATTTTCTGGCCGACGTCTACGCAAAACCACTCGAGGCCTACCCGGCGTCAAAAGAAGCCGCCTTAAAGGCAATCGCGCTCGACGAGAAGGATGCCGAGGCCCACTGCTACCTTAGCGAAGCGAAACGTGTTCTCGACTGGGACCTGGCCGGCGCGGATGCAGAGTTGAAGCGCGCGCTCGAACTCGATCCCAACTCGGCGCCGGCTCACTTCTTCTCGGCGCTGCTCCCACTCTTCCGCGGCGAGCTGAAAGAAGGTCTTCGACTTGTCTTGGAGGCCGAGAAATTAGATCCGGTGTCGCCGATCACCAGCTACGTTGCCACCGCTGCCTACCTCGCTAACGACCAGATCGATGACGCAATTAGTGAGGGGCAGCGGACGCTGCAGCTCGACCCAAATTACTTTTATCTGGATTCGGATCTTGCCGCGGCCTATCGCGAGAAGGGCAATTTTCCGGAAGCGATCGCTCTCTACACCAAAGCCCAGGAGGCAACGCATCTCCCGAGTAGCGGACTTGCCATCACCTACGCTCGGATGGACCGGCAAATGGAGGCGCGAAATATTCTTGCGCAGCTTCTGCAAGAAAGGGAGAAGCGATACGTTTCGGCGCCCTTGATCGCGGCAGCTTACGTCGCGTTTAGCGAAAAAGAAGAAGCGTTCCGGTGGCTCGAGCGCGCATTTGCCGAACACTCGGCAATCCTACAGTGGATCGCGTTTCTTCCCGAATTTCGTCCGCTGCATTCCGACGCACGCTTCCCTCATCTTTTACGGCGAATCGGTGCTTCGCGCTCAATCCTAGCAATCACCGAGACAACTCTGTCAGACATCCATGATCCGAACGCGCAGAGTCACTTCACGCTCAAAGTTGGAGTAAAGCCACGACCAGGTACGCAAAATGGCCACGTTGTAAGAATTATCGTCTCCTTCTACGACCTCACCAGAGATAGTAAAATGAAGCCAACTAATGCGCGAGTTGGTTATGATTGGCTTACGCCGGCAAGCGACTGGACGGACGCGACTCCCAAGTTTCTCGCCGCGACTTATGTGCGTCCGAAGAACCAAATGCCTTCCACTGATGAACGTCGATATGGCGGATTCATAGTTCGAGTGTACTTCGACGGCCAGTTACAAGATTCGCGAGCGACGCCACCGGAATTACTAACGCTCTTCCCCGAGGATCAGCCCGTTTCTCCGCCGAATCCGGCGCCCAGCCCTCCGCACTAGCTTTAAGCACTCCAAAATCTCGCCGACGAGTTTTCAAAACGAAGCTTGTCAGCGGATGAAAGAATCTGTTAAACCTGTCGGCGACGAATTCGCGAGGAAGGTTGCGGGAATGCGCTACTATGAAGAAGTTCGCCGGTACCGGGCGGTGTCTCGCGTCCATCGTAGGCGTGTTTGCTCCCCTCCTAGTCACGTTAGCGCAAGATGTCGGGCCCACACCGCAGCCAGCCGGCCAACGCATCGCTACAGCGGTGGAGGTTATCGTGACCGGGTCAAACATCCCTACCTCTGAAGAAGTTGGGCCGCAACCAGTGGATACCTATCGCAAGGCCGACATCGACCGGCTCGGAGTGCGTAGCGCTACTGACTTTGTTCAAAAGTTACCCATGGCTACTGGAGCGTCGATCAATGAAAATATAACTAGCAACGGTGACGGCCGCGTAGAAGTTAACTTGCGCGGTATTCTTCCCAAAGAAACTCTGGTGCTGCAAGATGGACGTCGTCTCGCGCCAGTGGGCTTTGCCGGTGATACGGTTGACCTCAACATGTTTCCGTTTGGGTTGATTGATCACATCGACGTTTTAAAGGACGGCGCTTCCGCCATCTACGGAAGTGACGCGGTCGATGGTGTGTTTAACGTTTGGTTGATTCACCGATTTCGCGGCGTGGAAATTTACGCCAGCTATGGCAACAACAATCTCGGATTTGCCAATGACATGGGTGAAGAGCGGGGATACCTCCTCGCCGGGACGGGAGACGACAAGACCGATATTGTTGTATATGCCGAGTTTTACAACCGGGCCGCGATCTATTCGCGCGATGTCGATATCTCGCATAACGCGGACTTCAGACCGTTTGGCGGCGGGGACCTTCGTAGCCGTAACTATGCCGGGCGTGTTGGAAGCTTCGTCTACCAGCCAAGCCTTAACGGTGGCGCGCGATCACCCACGCCACATGCATTTCCAAATCTATTTGACGATCCGCAATACGTGCCGGTCTCCAGTCTGCCGCGGGCGCAACAGGGGTTTAACCTTTTCGATTTCACGACGGCAATGGCTCCGGTGGACCGTGAATACCTCTACGGCTCACTCGACCGCAAAATTTATGAGCAATACCTGGAGTTTTTCGGTGATTTCAAATACGTGCGCGGTTTCTGGGACGGCACCCTGGCGCCGGCTCCATTTACGCCGGACGTATTCACGGATGCAACTAACCCTCTAGGGATAAGTTCCCAGGGCATTAGCGTACCGATTCAGAACGCGTTCAATCCGTTCACAGTGCCGGACTACATTTCGCCGGGCGGAGGGAACCCGAGCTTTCCTGAGACTCAAGTAAGTGCCGCACCTCCCGGTACAGAGTTCACGAGGGGGGTGCGTTACCGTGCATTGGAAGCGGGGCCGCGTACCGACAAGATTACGACTCAGAACTACGAGTTCACCGGCGGTCTCAAGGGTAATCTGGGTGAGTTTGGAGACTATCTCAGGACATGGAACTGGCAGGCCGGGTTCCGCTATAACGAAGATCGCCGCAACGAACGCTTTGGCCCAATCGTCAACAACGATGCGTTGCGCGCCGCGTTGCTCGACACCAATCCGGCAACCGCCTTTAATCCATTCGGCATTAACCAGAACTCGCCCGCGGTGATTGATAAAGTTTTTGTCACGACCCAACGCCTCGGCACAACCTCGCTGATACTCGAAGACCTCAAGTTATACGGTGACCTCTGGAATCTCCCAGCAGGGCCCGTCTCCTTCGCTATCGGCGGCGAACACCGGACCGAGCACGCAACGGATCAGCCTGACGCGCTTACGGCTTCCGGCCAAACAATTGGCGCGAATGCCTTCGCCGGAAACTTCGGCCCAACCAAGGGGAGCCGGGACGTCTGGTCCATTTACTGGGAGGTTCGTGTCCCAGTCACGAGCCCCGTCTGGAACTGCCCCGGTCTCTACAGCCTGGAATTAGGCTACCAGGAACGATATGACAACTACAGCGACTTCGGAGGTTCAGAAAGGCCGAAGGTATTCCTTCGGTGGCAGCCGATCGATTCGGCACTGACTTTTCGCGCCACCTATAACGAAGCGTTTCACGCTCCAACCTTGAGGGATTTGTTCGGCGGCGCGTTACAAGGAACTTCCTTCGTCTTCGATCAGCGGAGCCCGGCTACCGAATTTTTAGTTCCGATATCCATTGGCGGTAACCCAAATCTGCAGCCTGAGACGGCGTATGAATGGACTTATGGCGCTGTCGTTACGCCCGGCAAGTGGTGGAGCCCGGTGCAAGGCCTAACAATCAGCGCGGACTTCTACCACATCGATATCCGCGGTGTTACCGCCCAGTTGACTGCGCAGTTTCTTGTAGATCACGAGGACGAATTTCCAGGTCTGGTCATACGTGGCCCGTCAACTGGGCCGGGTGACCCTTTCGGCCCGATCGTTCGTCTGCTCCTTCTGGAGGAAAATCTAGGGCGATTCATAGAAGAGGGCTGGGATTACGAGGCGGTTTATTCCTTCGACACCTCGAGACTCGGCCATGGTGACTGGGGCACCGTGACCCTGAGGCTCAATGGTAATTATCTTGACCGTGCCGTGCTTCAAGCAACTCCTGATGCGCGCGAAAAGTCGGTTGTGGGGAAGTTCGGCGCCGGCTTCCTCCGGACCGGTGCTGCTTTCGGGTCTGGCTCGTTTACGCACAACCGTTGGTACGCGAGTCTGTTTTACGACGGCCCACCGGGCTCGTCGCTCGGGGGACTGGATACCGGTCTCATCGTTCACTACATTGGCGACTACTGGGATGACAGACTTTTTACGTCGGACCAAAAGCCTCGCAAGGTCCGTGAATGGACGACGCTGGACTTAGTCCTCAACTACACGTTCAACTTGTCTGCCTCCGTGGCGCAGAACGAAGTCGCCGGATTTGCCAGGGATGGCGGCAAGAACTCGAAGATGAAAGATGGCAAGGGAAAGAACGTCATGCCGGTCTCTACCGCTGAGTACAATCCGTGTGGCCGGCGGGCATGGCTTAATAACACGACGATTACCCTCGGCTTAAACAACGTCTTCGACCTGGCACCGCCGTTCGTCGCCGGCTCCGGCGAAAACGGCTACGATGAGGCGACAGCTAATATCAAGGGGCGAACCTGGTATGTGGCGTTGACCAAGCGTTTCTAAAGCTGCTGTAGCATCTCGAGACTGAGCGGACCCGCGGCACAATCTTGCCCTTCTGCCGGTGGAGAAAGATTCCATCAACGGCTTAAAAATGATCAGGTATTCGGCGATGATCGCTGCCATTCGGTTGTTACAGCTCTTGGCGGAAAACTCGCGAGCCGCACTACAGGAATGCGCTGCCATGAAGAAGCGCGCCAACACCGGCTTACGTCTCGCGATCATCGCGGGCGTCCTTCCTTCGGTCAGTGCGGCGTCAGCGCAAGATGTCACACCCATGCCGCAGACAACCGGCCAGCCCGTTGTTACGGCGGTCGAAGTAATCGTGACCGGCTCAAACATTCCGACTTCCGAAGAAGTCGGTCCGGACCCGGTCGATACTTATCGCAGGGAGGATATTACCCGGCTTGGGGTGCGTTCAGCCACTGACCTTATCCAGAAGTTGCCTGCCGCTACTGGATCGGCAATCAATGAAAACGTCGTCAACGGCGGTGACGGCCGCGTGGAAATTAACCTGCGCGGTATTCTCGCTAAGGAAACTCTGGTCTTGCAGGACGGACGCCGTCTGGCGCCGGTTGGCTTTGCCGGTGATACGGTCGACCTCAACACGATTCCGCTCGGGTTGATCGATCACATCGACGTCCTGAAGGACGGGGCTTCCGCCATTTATGGCGCGGACGCGGTCGCCGGTGTGTTCAACGTTTGGTTGATCCACAGGTTCCGTGGCCTCGAGCTCTACTCCAGCTATGGCAACACCAATCTCGGCTTTGCCAATGACGCGGGTGAAGAAAGGGGATATCTCCTCGCCGGTACTGGAGACGATAAAACGGACATTGTAGTTTACGCCGAGTTTTACAATCGGGCCGCAATCTTTTCGCGCGACGCTGATATTTCTAGTAATGCGGACGTCACGCGGTTTGGCGGCCCGGATAACCGTAGCGGTGCGTTCGCCGGCCACGTGGGCCCGCCGCCGTCATTGGTACCCCCGGGTGGCCCTGACAGCTTTGTTTACCAGCCAGGTTTGAATGGTGGCGCGCTAACACCCACGCCGCACGCATACCAAGACGTAGCGCACGACCCGCAATATGTGCCCTTTGCTAGTCTTCCGCGGGAACAACAGCGCTTTAACTTCGCAGACCGAACTCCGGCACTCCCCGCGGTCGACCGCGAATATCTCTATGGCTCGCTCGACCGCAAAATTTGCGACCAATACTTGGAGCTTTTTGCCGACTTCAAATATGTGCGCACTTTCTGGGATAGCGCGCAGGCGCAGCTTCAATTTACTCCTGATGTATGGACGGATGTGACGCACCCCTTCTTCATCACTCCCACGGGGTACGGCTTCAGTGTACCGATTCAGAACCCATTCAATCCATTCACCGTGGCGGAGTACACTTCGCCTGGAGGATTTGATCCGAGGTTCCCGCAATCTCAATCAAGTGCTGCACCTCCAGGCACTCAGTTCACCACCTTCGTCAGATACCGTGCGTTGGAAGCCGGGCCGCGCACCTTCAAGATTACAACGGATAATTACGAGTTTACCGGCGGCCTCAAAGGTAATTTGGGTGAGTTTGGTGATTACTTTAAGACATGGAACTGGGAAACCGGTTTCCGTTATAGTGAAGATAGCCGAGTGGAGCGCGACGGCGGGGTCGTCGACACCGATGCTTTGCGTCAGGCATTGCTCGATACCAATCCGGCAACCGCCTTCAATCCATTCGGCCTCAACCAAAACTCGCGCGCGGTGATTGACAAGATATTCGTCACCACCCATCACCTCGGCAGGACGTCGTTGACCCTCGAGGACTTGAAGTTGATCGGCGACCTGTTCAATCTCCCGGCCGGCCCGATCTCGTTCGCGGTTGGCGGTGAACGTCGCACCGAACGCGCCAGCGATCAGCCCGACGCGCTCATCTCGTCCGGCCACACCCTTGGCGGTGTCACCTTTGCATCAACCAGAGGAAGCCGGGACGTCTGGTCCATCTATTGGGAGGTTCGTCTACCTGTTACGAGTCCCGCCTGGAACCTTCCTGGCCTCTATAGCCTGGAATTAGATTACCAGGAGCGATTTGACGACTTCAGTGATTTCGGTGGCACCGAAAGGCCGAAGTTCTCATTGCGCTGGGAGCCGATCGACTCGGCTCTGACCATTCGCGCCACCTACAGCGAAGCGTATCACGCTCCGACCCTAAGCGATTTATTCCGCGGGCCACTGGTGGGAGCTGCGGATCCTGTATCTGATCCGCGGAGTCTAGCTACCGGCTCAATCGTTGCCACGAACTTGAGCGGTAATCCGAATCTGCAACCAGAAACGGCCTATGAATGGACTTATGGCGCTGTCATTACACCCGGCAAATGGTGGAGCCCGCTTCAGGGTCTGACGCTCCAGGCCGACTTCTACCACATCGATCTCCGCGCCGTCACCGTGCAGTTGGATCCGCAGTATCTTATAAACCACGAGGACCAATTCCCAAGGCAGGTCATACGCGGCCCTTCCACCGGCCCGGATGACGCGTTCGGCCCGATCGTTCTTCTCCTACTTCCGGAACAAAATCTAGGTCGGATTATACAGGAGGGCTGGGATTACGAACTAGCGTATTCGTTTGACACCGCAAGGCTAGAGCACGGTGACTGCGGGACGCTGACCGCGACATTGAACGGCACTTATATTGATCGTGTAAGTCTTCAAGCCGTCGCTGGTGGACCGGAACACAGTGTTGTCGGCAAGTTCGGTGGCGGCTTCCTCGGAACTGCAGGCGGTGGTTCATTTACGCACAATCGCTGGTACGCGAGCTTGTTCTACGACGGCCCGGCCGGCTCACCGCTGGCTGGACTCGATACCGGCTTTATCGTGCACTACATCGGCCAGTATTGGGATATTAAGGATTTCACCAAAGACGGCCAGGGTCGCAAGATCCGTGAATGGGTTACGCTAGATTGGATGCTCAATTATACCTTTAACTTCGCGGCGCCCGCAGCGCAGAATGAAGTGCCCGGGTATGCCAAAGATAACGGCAAGAACGGGAAGGTGACCGGGATCAAGGACAAAAACGTGATGCCGGTATCCACCGCGGAATACAGTGCATGCGGTTGGCGAGCATGGCTCAATAACACAACGATCACGCTTGGCGTGAACAACGTTTTTGATTTAGCGCCGCCATTCGTAGCCGCCGCCAATGAAAACGGCTACGACGAGCAGACAGCCAACATCAAGGGGCGAACCTGGTATGTGGCACTGAAGAAGCGCTTCTAAAACTCCTGGAGCATCTCGAGACTGAGCGGACCCGCGACACAATTTTGCCCTTCTGCCTGTGGAGAAAGATTCCATCAACGGCTTAAAAATGATCAGGTATTCGCCGATGATGGCCGCATGGGTTGGCGACAAAGATCTCGCCTGCGAACAGCTTGCAATCGTCGTCCACTCTCCGGACGACCTCAGCCACGGCAATTTGAAACTGCTCACGCTTTGGGATCCACTGCCAGCGACCCGCGCTCTGAGGAAATCGTCGCCTCCCTCGTGCCGAAGGACGCGTCAAAGAAGTGGCTGCGCCACCCTGTCGACGTGCCGATTCTCGTAACGTCCAGCTAAGGAAGAGATTCTACGAAACTTATTCGCCTACGTTTCGCAGCGGTCGAGTCCGACCAGGAATTTCTATTCGCGATGCCTGCCCTATCGACTGCGCTCGGCAAGCAGTGCGCGACTCTTTTGGCACAAAGGGCGACAATTTTTCGGAGCGGGGATTGCCTCGAGGCGAACACCTTAACCGCATCAGTTTTAATTGACCCACGCTGGGGTTTGGCGCGGATGGAACGCACCAAATCCCATGATCGATCAGAGCTCGAACCTGGTGCCAGCAGTCTCAGCACATACAGTTGCAAGTAAGACGCCGTTTGGGGCATAGACCTTGACGGTTGCGGACCCCGTATTGGCGTTTCCTGTCGAATCCACGGTTGTTTCCCCCGCAATGATCGTCCAGCCCGTAAAGACGTTCAGGGAATTAAACGTGAAGAATTTGAAGCGAAACGCATAGCTATTGTCAGTGGTATGGCGCCAAACACCTTCTCCAGGCGTCTTCAGAGCCTGCGGTGTCCCCCCGTTCGACTCCACTACGGTGCCTCCCGCCGCGTATTCTATTAGTGACGGGAAGCTCCTTATCACGTGACCTGCGCAATCGGTTAGAGTTATTTGCATCTGCCACGTCCCTTGAAGTGTTCCGCCTTGCGTGCCCTGCCCGGACGCCGTTGCGGCAACCATGGTGAGTAACGCACAGGCGACCACTAAGGGAGCCATTATGCTCTTAACTAATTTTGTTTTCATAACTGTTACTTACTTTCATTGTTTTGGCCTTCTTTAATTTCTCATCGTGAGGAATCATTTCTGGCCGTTCACTCAGGTACTCCGTAAAATTTGGCGGGGCGTTACGCGGAAAGTTGCGCGTCGGTGTAATTTCGAGGCTCACGCTGCTGCATCGAATTCTCGGATGGCAAGGAGGGCGCCGTGAGTGAGCTTCCAGCCTCGCGGTCACGCAAGCGCCAATTGGGAGCTAACTCCCTTACCGCACGCTTGACCCTCCCATGTGGGGAGGTGTCAAGCGTGCATGATATGCCCCCTGAGCAGCTTTCTTATTGTTTCTTTGCGACGCCGCGGCTGACATCTAGACCATCGGCTGCGCCCAACTGCAATTCCATAGCACCATCAACGATGACGAATGCCCGCGTGTGGTTAGCGCCGTTACTGAACCACTGCATCGTGCCCGTGCCATCCGGGTTCACTGTGTAGGTTGCGACGATGGGGTTATCGGCGGTGCCACGTTGAATGATGAAGCCGCCAAGATCGGCGGTATCATGAAACTCAAACGTGCCAAGGCCGTCAAACCACAAAACGCCGACGCTATCGGCCGGAACGTTTGTCGTGTTGTTATTCGGGTTGCTAGGTCCTAAGTGCTCGCCGTAACTGCTGTACCCATAAACGCCAGTGAGGCTTGCATTGGTATAGTTCGTAGCGAAGTGGCCGCTCGCATTAACCGTTGGGACTAGTGACAAAGCCACGGCAAAGAGCAGCACCGCTGCGAACATAATGTTTTTATTTTTCATAACTTAATTTTCTTTCTATTGTTTTGGCCTTCCGTGGCTTCCCACCGTGAGAGGTCACTTCGGGCTGTTCAGAGGTGTACTCCGTAAAATCCGCCGGTTCGTTACGCGGAAAATTAAGAAGATTAGGAACCGCCGATGTCGCGGATGCCACCGCTCGATTCCTAGCTGGCGTCCGCCGCGGCGGACACCCTACAATTGGATGCTCGATTCGACACGCCAGGTCCAGCAACCGCGGGACGCCCTACCTTTCTGTATCCGCGTTATCCGTGCAATCCGCGGTGAATTTTACTTCGGTGCAGAGTTCACGGCTGCTTTTGATCGCAGAGTTTTCGGAAAGCGGGGTTGGCGCGCAACGGATCCCAGATCGGGTCGATCCTTAAAAGCGCCGGCGTAACAACCCCTGGGCCGTAAAGCCAGCTATAATAGGGCGTTTGTAACAGCTGGGCGAGCGTTGTGATCGCACGGCGGTTTTCGCCGAAAATCGTCTGAATGAGGGCTAGGTTCTCTTGGCGGGCAGGGGCGTCCGCCGCATCTTTGGTACGGGGCAGAAGCATGATTAAACGCTCTGCTGCCGCTAGCGCCGATTCCTTCTCCCCCATGGCCGCATAAGCTTGAGATAGCCCTGCCGCAAGGTTGACGTCGCCTATCTGATCTCTGTGGAGCTGCTCGAGTGTATTGCGCGCCTGTTCAGCAGTAGCCTTTGCGCCAGCCGTATCGCCAGCACGGCGTTGCATCAAGGCAAGATCCACTTGAGCAAGACCTCTCCAGTAATCAGAAGCAAAGGGGAATTGGGCCAAGTGGGCTTGCAGCAAGCGAACCGCCTCACCGTAATTTCGTTCAAGTCTCAATTGAGTGATCTTGGTTCGAAAGGCCCAGTCCGCATTCGTTTGCGCGTTTACCTCCGCCAACAATCTAGCGGCTTCCGGCAGATTACCCTGAGCTTGATAAATAGTGGCCTTTCCCGCCGTCACATCCGGATCGTTTGGCCTAATGTCCAGCGCTCGGTCATAGATCTTTAGCGCTGTCGCGAATTGTCTAAGCGGGCCGTAAGTCCATGCCGCGCCTATAAGTAACTCCACATTACGTGGGTCGAGGGCGAGGGCTTGCTCGTGGTAGGCAATGCTTTCATTCCAGTGTCCCTCGCGTCGGGCAACTCGCCCGAGGGCCATTAGCACCTCACTGCTGCCTGGTAACGTTTTGCTGATGCGACCGAACGTGGTTCTGGCGGGCCCGTAATCACGGAGCACTTGGTATTGATAATAACCCAGGGCGAGCAGGGTTTCAGGTGAGTTCGGTTGCAGTTTCTGCGCTTTCTCCAAAGCACGCTTCGCTGCGTCGCGCCGAGTAACATCGGTGCCGCTATCGAAGTAGATACTCGAGTCCATGCGAGAGAGCCGCGCCCAAGCGATCGCAAAATTGGAGTCAAGCTGCACCGCCCGCTCATAAAAACTGGTAGCTTTCTCTTCGAGGCCGCGAGAGCTAGAGCTGGGCAAGGAGCCGGACATGCTGCGTATTTCAAAAGCCAAGCCGCGCAGGTACGCATCGTAAGCCTCTGGATTGTTTGTTGGTTTAACTGCTAACGCCTCCTCCTCGCGGCCAGTTAGCTTTGCCTGCAACGACTCCGCTATTCGTTTGGCGATCTCGCTCTCGACACCCAACATATCAGTCAAATTTCGATCATAGCTCTCGGCCCATAGGTGGGAATCGGTTTGGGCGTTAATTAACTGCACATTGACCCGCACCTGATCAGCTACTTTTTGCACACTACCCTCCAGCACGTTTGCTACGCCAAGCTGCTTTGCGATCTGGGAGAGATTGCGAGGTTTGCTCTGGTAGTGCTGCGTGGAAGTGTGCGAGATGACTTTCAGATCCGCGATGCTAGCCAGCCGCGTCAGAATCTCCTCTTGAATGCCCTCCGCGAAATAAGTGTTATCTGGATCGGGGCTGAGGTTTTCAAACGGAAGCACTGCGACTCCGTTTGTTACCGGTTGACGAATAAATTCACTTTTCCACACGATCCAGCCCGCAGCTGCCGCCAATGCGATCAGGGACGCTGCAAGTAGCGCCCTGGTTGGATTGCGTTGTAACCATTTCCTTCCTCGCGCGAAAATTCCAGTGTGCCGGGCCCGGATTGGTTCATGCCTTAGCCAACGTTCGAGATCTTCGGCCAGCGCGAGAGCGGAAGAATACCGGCGCTTTGGATCTTTCTCGAGGCATTTAAGGCAAATTGTGCTGAGATCGCGATCTATTTTCGGATTTAAGAGACGCGGTTGCCGCGGCTCGGTATCCAAGAGGAGCTTGATGGTCTCGTAGGTTGTTCCACCGGCAAACGGCGGCTGACCTGTCAGCAATTGGTAAAGTACTGCGCCAAGCCCATAGACATCTGTAACGCTGCCGATAGCTGCGTTGTTTCCCACTGCTTGTTCTGGCGCCATGTAACTAGGCGTGCCCAAAACTTCCAGTGTGCGTGTCACGGTGCTTTCTGTCTCAACCAAACGCGCCAGGCCGAAATCGGTCAGATGCGGTTCGCCTTTTGCATCCAGCAGGATGTTCCCTGGTTTGATGTCTCGGTGAAGAATTCCGTGTTCATGCGCGTAATGCACAGTGCGAGCCACCCTCGCGACTAATTCCGCCGCCTGCCGGCTCGACATCGGCGCGTGCCTGACTACTTCATCAAGCTGGCCGCCTTCGACAAACTTCATGCTGAAGTAGCATGAGCCATCACGCTCGCCGACTTCGTGGATTGGAACGATACCGGGATGCTCCAGGCGAGCTGCCGCTTCCGCTTCGAGGCGAAAGCGCTTCAGGTGCGCCTTACTCGCCCACTGGCCAAGGCTAATGACTTTTACAGCGACTGTGCGATTGAGACTCTTTTGGCGCGCACGAAACACGACGCCCTGACCACCGCGACCGATCTCCTCCAGCAATTCGTAATCGCCTAACTCTCCCAGCATCTCGGCAGCGCGCGCTGCTTTTTTTCCATCGGGCCCAGCTGTTACAGCGCCGCGTGAAAGTTTGTCCACGCCGCCGGGGTCACTGACCCCCGCTACAGATGCTTCCGAGGGCATCGCCAGCGCTGTCTTCAAGACGCATCTGGGGCAAAGCCCTTCAGGGGCGTCCGAAAAAATTTTGGCGCCGCACTTCCGGCAAATTCTGATTACCCTAAGCATTGTCGGAGTCTCCCGCGTACTCTCCCTTGGTACTCCGTAAAATTCTCCCATACGTTACGCCTCGATCACGGCAATGAGATGGCGCAGCTCATCTTCGATATCGCCGGGCGTCGCAACGGTGTGAGCAATCTCCTCTCGCAATAATGATTGATAGCGTTGGCGAAATCGGTAAAACGCCTGCCGGAGCGCATTTTCGGTCATGCCCAATTGCGCGGCGATGTCCGCCTGTGACGGCGAGCCCGGTTCATCCGGCAGCAATTGCTTCAATGAATCGAACAAGGCAGCGTTGCCTACCGCCCGGTATTCATCCTTTAATCGGCTGAGCACGTGTTCCAGAATCGTCAAAGCCCACCGGCGTTCGTAAATCATTTCGGCAGTCACTGGATCGGATGATTCCATCTCGATCCGCTCATCAACGCGCAGTCGTTCTAACGGGATCAGTCGCTGTCCTTTGCCTCGCTTGATCGCCATCGCGCGACGCCGTTCGTCGGCAAGAAAATATTTCAATGCCCCAAGCAGAAAAGAACGAAGTCGTCCTTTTTCCTTGCGGACGGCACTCAGCCTTTTGCGCTCCAGCAACTGCGCAAAAAAACCCTGCGTAAC
>QHRA01000001.1 GCA_003221295.1 Verrucomicrobiota bacterium
TGTGTATTTCATTCTGCCTACTTAGTTGGGATAAGGACGCCCTTGCGATGCGTCGCTACGTCTAGCCGCTGTTGATCAAACATGGCGTTTTGTTCTTCCTCATTGGTTGTGAACGCGGCCGGCGTTCCCGTTTCCTTGCGAAAAGAGGGTCGAGGCGCTTTGCTTACCTTTTTTACCTAGAGCGGGCTCCATACAGATTTTACCTCCGGGCAGGCCCGGAACACCACCGTGCAAGTCTGGACAATTGGAGAAGGATTTGGGATTGGAAGTGAGTTCCGCCAGACATGCTGCGCGGCTAATAATTTCCGAGATCGTGAGGTCCTTTTTTCGTTGGTTCAAGTGCTCCAGTCCGCATGGAACCAGAACCACCCTCACGAGGCGCATGATGAGATGCGGCCTCACTTCGGCTGACTCCGGGCTCCAGTTGGATCTGGAGATCGCGCTAAACGGTGTCTCAGCGAAGATCCAGCCCCCACCGGCTTTTCAGCCCGGCCGAAAGTGCGTTGAGACGTCGGATGACGTAATCGAGGACGATTTTACCAGCAACTCCCGGCAGCCGCATATTGGACCTTAGTCCAATGCCTTTAGGAGCCCCAAAGACGCAAGGGAATCGGTGAAATCGCCGGGTGTTTTTCACGGCAGATGCGCAGCGCTACAACGGAAAGAGATTCATCGTTACCGCTGACGAAAAACTGACAGCGTTTCTCGAACTGGAAAGAATGACCTACGATGACAATGATTGAAGTGAAACCGCATCGTGACGGTTGGAAAGTTTTCGAATCGCCCGGCGTCGAACCTGCGTTTTTGACCAAGGATCAAGCACTCAATTATGCGCAGAACCGCATTAGCCTTCGCTCAGGTGAGATTACATCTCCGCGGTCACCATGCCAGGTTTGACCTTCGCCTTCTCTTCTCGCGTGGGCTCCGCTGCTAAAGAGAAACCAACATTAACTTCCTTCTTGACCTCACCATTCTTGTTGCGGCCCACATAACGCCGGCCGTTTCTGGGCCGCTTGATCACGTTGGCAGCGAGGGGGAGAGATTCAAGGTGCGCTGCAAGTCGGCTGGTCATCAGGGAAAACGAAATCCAAGTAACTGTGCCGGAGATAATGCCGCCTAAGATGGGAACTATCCTCGAAAGGTACCGCCCAAAAGAATCTTCGGTGAGCTTGATTCCGCTCCGCTTAGCTACTTCGCGAGCGAGCCGGTAGAGTCCCCATTTGGTGAGCGTTTCGCGAGGAAGGCGCTTGAGAACCTGAGCGGCAGCGCGCTCGGCTATGTCGCCAAGCACCTTCGCGGCTGACTCAGCGCCCAGCATAACTCCAACGAAAACAGTCAGGATCAAAAGAGTCTCGTCGTCGAGTTCGAGTTCGCTGTCTTCGCTGAATAGCTCAGGCCAGCCGTAGAGGTATGCAAGCTTCTGGAGGATAACAAGAACATGCCAAAAAAACTGGGTCAAATCGGCTGGGACTGTGCCTGCAATCCACCAACCGCCCGGGAGTCCGGATGCGAATGATAGAGCGCTGACGCCTGCTCGATGCCATTTGATGCTTGCAGTGGCGATACGCCGGATGGTGTTTTTGCTGACGCCTGCCTTAGCAGGGGAGGTGTCAATGGCGGATTGCAAGACTTTTTCGGTAACGTGCCTCGACAGCGCCCTCCGAAGAAATGCCTGGCGATCAACTTTAACACCGGGCAACAAAAGTGCAGTGCGAAGAACAGAATTCCAGACATCTTCAGTTCCGCGACCCGGTGGTAATTCCTCATTATTTGTCGAGGGTGTTTTAGGCCTAACGCTAACTTTGTCGATAGTGAGCGGCTGATGCTGCTCGCCATTCTTTTTGGTGTCTATAGTCATAAGGATTACATGTTGCTGTCTGACGAGATTAAAATCAGATGCCGGACGCCGTAGGTTGGCGTCGAGGCGGTGGTTGTTTTCATGAGTGTGTTTTCTGATGAGCTCCGGTTGGGATCTGGAGATCGCGCTAAACGGTGTCCCAGCGAAGATCCGGCCCCTCGGGCTCCTTCAGCCCGGCCGAAAATAAGTTGAAACTGTCGGATGACGTGATCAAACACGATTTTACCAGCACTTCCGACAGCCGCATATGGGACCTTAGTCCAATGCGTTTAGGAGCCGCAAAGACGGCAAGGGAATCGGCGAAAGCGCCGGATGATCCCAATCTTACGCACTTTCCCAACCGCTCTGAAAAAGAAAACACCCGCAATGACGGACCCAGATTATCCATAAAAAAAGCACTGCGGGACAGCGCATGGCATTGCCATAAAGGCCTATAGAAAGTACCCAGCAGGCACGGCAAAATTGCACTGAGATCAGCACAAACAAACCACCGATGAAAGCGCACCCTAGCTTGAACAAACTCATCGCGCTCACCGGCGCGCTCGTGCTATCTCGCCAGACAGGCCAAGGCCGTGCTCATCTTTCCGAGGATTCAACCCTAACGAGAAAAGGCGCGATCAATGAAGGGGGTTGAGAAGTCATCGAGAGTAATGGGACTGCGTCGCTTCTCTATGGTTCAACTACTGATCGCTCTCGCGTTGCTTTTCTTCTTCTTCCCTTTTGTCGAAGAAATCAAAGACGGAGATATCATTGTATCGCTCCTGCTTTCCCTGGTGTTGCTCTCCGCCATTCTTGCCGTTGCCAGCCGCGGCCGCACGCTGACTGTCGCGCTCTTACTCGCCATCCCGGCGGTCGCGGCCCGATGGCTCAACCATTTTCAACCGCACCTGCTTCCGCCGGCGATATTTCTCGTCGCAGGAATCGGCCTGGTTGCTTTCGTCGTGGTGAATTTGCTGCGCTTTGTTCTGCGCGCCTCTTCGGTAGACGGTGAAGTACTCTGCGCGAGCATTTCGGCTTACCTGATGCTCGGTTTGATCTGGACGATGGCCTACTGGCTCGTGGAGCAGTTGACACCAGGAGCCTTCGCGTTCAACACGACCACTGGAACGAAAGAGACGATGGAAGGTTTCAATGCCTTCTACTTCAGCTTCGTCACGCTGAGCACGGTCGGCTACGGCGATATCACTCCGGTTTCGAAAGTCGCGCGTATGCTTGCAGCAACGGAAGCCATGACGGGACTGCTCTATGTGGCGGTCCTGATCGCAAGGTTGGTCGGCCTTTATTCGACTCCAAAGCCACCATGATTCCGAGACAAGCTGCTGTGATCCGCATTGGCAGAGCCCCGAAATGTTTTGATGTGAGCAATCTAACGCATCTCGCGGCGGCGTAGGACCAAGGTCCAATATACGGGGAGGGCCACGAGCCTAAATTGAAATCGTCCTAATCCTCCAATGCTTAAACCTAATGAACCTCAAGAGATTCGAAAGAAAATGAAGACTCGTCGACTCTCATTTAAACCGACGTCAGTCCCCTAAGCTTATGGAACAGATAAAACCGAGCCCCTTCGGGGCGGCGAATTTCGAAGCCCGCATTGTCAAGAATATCATCGAGCCTGCAAAGAGTATTTTTAACAAGGGTTCTGTACAGACGGCTTTGGACGAAATGCAGGCGCGGGCAAGCGTTTCATCACCTGTAATCGATCAACGCGGCGAATTATTGGGTACGGTGTCGAAGAACAAAATGAACCGGGAGGTGGGAGGCTTCGGACACGATCCCAAGACAGAACCGGTAGAAGCACAAATTGAAACAAACAATCCCTATTGCTTCGACGACCAGACAGTTGCGGAAGCGGAGCAAATGATGCTTAATGCACAGGTCGGCGAAGTTCCTGTAGTAACCCGCGAAAAATTGCTGGTAGGAACAATAAGTATTGAAGCGATTGCACAGGAGAAAAGA
>QHRA01000217.1:0-11796 GCA_003221295.1 Verrucomicrobiota bacterium
GAAACGCTGACATTGATGAAAAACAAGGGAACGTTCCTGACGCCGACGCTGATGGCGGCGGAATATATTAAGGGCAAACTCGATGGTTATCCGTCGGCGTTGCAGGCGAAAGCGCTGGCTGCTTACAACGCGCGCTCGGAGATGTTTCGGAACGCCCTCAAAATTGGCGTGAAAATTTCCTTCGGCACGGACGCGGCGGTTTTTCCGCACGGACAGAACGCAAAGGAATTTAAGTTGATGACCGATCTGGGAATGTCGCCGCTCGATGCGTTGAAGAGTGCGACGGCCAATGATGCCGAATTGATCGGCATTTCACAGAAGATCGGCACGCTCGAGAAAGGAAAACTGGCCGATCTCATCGCGATGCCGGGTGATCCGACGCAAGACATCACTGCGACGGAGCGCGTTTCGTTTGTGATGAAGGAAGGGAAAATTATTCGGAACGGGCCAGCGACGGCGGCGCCGGCGAAGACGGCGGCGCAAGATGTGATGGATGAGATTGGGGCAGATTTCTAGAACGGTCGTTCCGAGCGAAGTCGAGAAATCTCGCCATGGAAGCTTTAAGGTAGCACTTGGAGATCCCTCGACTAACGCTCGGGATGACGGCAGGTGGTTTTGACAAGATGTGGAAGGGCACCTAGCTTGGTCGCCCGTTTCGGCGGTTATAGAACGCCGCTACAGGAAAAAATTTAGTAGGACACAGCTACTTCGGACGAGTCCAGAACGCGCGGGCGACAACGATGTTTGGATTGTTGACGTTTCGCGTGAAGGTGCTCGCACCTATGAAGTAGCTGGGGTTTGAACTGCACCAGATCATGCAACAAAATCGTAGCAAAAGATATCGCGCTTCCGCCGAGCAGGTGGACCGAAAGAAGGCCTACAGCTTGAATGATGCGGTGGCGACATTGAAAAAATTTCAGTCGACTAAGTTTGATCAAACGGTGACGGTTTCATTCCGGCTCGGAGTTGATCCGAAGCAATCTGATCAAATGGTGCGTGGAACTTGTCCGCTTCCGCACGGCAGCGGGAAGAAAGTGCGGGTGCTTGTTTTCGCCGAAGGCAAAGCGGCGGACTCTGCGAAAGAGGCGGGCGCGGAATTTGTCGGCTTCAAGGACTTGATTCAAAAAGTGCAGGAAGGTTTTCAGGATTTTGACGTTGCGGTGGCGACGCCGGCCGCAATGGCGGAAGTGCGCAAGCTGGGAAAAGTTTTGGGGCCGCGCGGCCTGATGCCGAACCCGAAGACGGGAACGGTGACGGACGACACCGCGAAAGCGGTGCAGGAGGTAAAGGCTGGCCGCGTTGAATTCAAACTCGACAAGAATGGAAACGTCGCCGTGCCGGTGGGAAAATTTTCTTTTGCCGAGAACGCGCTGGTTGAGAATGGCAATGCCGTGATCGAGGCGGTGGTCCGGGCGCGGCCGGCAACGGCGAAGGGACGTTATCTTGAGGCGATGACGTTGAGTGCAACGATGTCGCCTGGCGTGCATATTGATCCGTCGCCCTATCTGACCGTGTAGCTTCTTGCGATTTAACGATTTAACCATTTAACGATCCCAATGAGACCCGAAAAAGCCAGCATCGTTTCCGATCTCGCCGAGAAATTGAACCGGTCGCCCTTCGTCCTCGTGACCGATTATCAGCGGATGAAGGTCGATCAATTTGGCGATCTGCGGAACCGGCTGGCGCCCGCCGGTGCGGAAGTGCGGGTGGTGAAAAACAGTTTCTTGAAACGGGCGATGAGCGATTCCGGTTTGCCTGATGTCGCTGACAAATTGAGTGGTCAGACCGCGATCGTGATGGGGGACAAGGATGTCGCTCCGGTGGCGAAGATTCTGAAAATGTTCGCGGCGGAATTCAAAGTCGCGGCGCTAAAAATTGGAGTGATCGACAAATCGATTTTGTCGGCGCAGGAGATTGAGGCGCTGGCGGATTTGCCGTCGCGCGAAGTTTTGCTGGCGCAATTGCTCGGGTTGTTGATGTCGCCAGCGACGAAGCTAGTGCGGTTGTTGAACGAGCCGGGCGCGTCGTTGGCGAGGCTATTGAACGCGAAAGCGCAGAAGGAAGGAAAACCAACGGAGGCTAGCGCATAAGAAAATTTGTAGGGCAGGCGCATCGCCTGCCATCGGCAACCGGGAACGGTAGCCCTACAATGAAAACGAAAATTGTCCGAGCTGATGGCTATCGGCTTTAATTTTCCGAAGGCTTTCGGAAGCGGCGAACCGAGGAAAACAAAATGGCGGATACAGATAAAATTGTGGAGCAACTCAGCGGCCTGACCGTCCTCGAGATTGCTGGACTAGTGAAACAGCTCGAAGAAAAATGGGGTGTGAGCGCGGCGGCTCCCGTGGCGATGGCGGCGGCGCCCGCGGCGGGTGGAGGCGGTGGCGCGGCGGCTCCGGCGGCCGAGGAGAAAACGACTTTCGAGGTGATCTTGAAAGAAATGGGCGCGAACAAGATCGGTGTAATCAAGGAAGTGCGCGGAGCAGTGCCGGGCCTTGGCCTAGCGGAAGCGAAAGCGCTGGTGGAAGGCGCGCCGAAAACGATCAAAGAAGGCGTGACCAAAGCCGAAGCCGAAGAGATGAAGAAGAAAATCGAAGCGGCAGGAGCCAAGGTCGAGATCAGATAATTGTTCCGCGCACTCGCGGGAGAAAGTGGCGCCCCTTGGGCGGCCGACTTGTGTCAACGACGTACGGCTCAATGGAGTCTCGCCCTACTGATTTTTCGCGTTCGATGGGTTCTTTGGTAGAGCAGTGCTCTGCGAAGCCGCGGGCGGATCAAAAGTTAGCAAATCCATCTAACTCGAAGAAGCCTCGCGCGTGCAAGGAGCGGCTGCTTCCCAATCCGCCGAATTCTTACGAGGTCGGCGGTCATAGACCGCCGCTACAGGAAGCCTGGGGCGTTTGAAATTTTTTCTTGCGCGGCGCGACGATTCGTGGCAAACAGGATTTTCGTTAAGAGTAAACAAATTTATTTTTAACTCGGCGGACGACGGACAAGAAAATTTAGGAAGGCAGCGAAACGGTGGTGGTCAATTTGACACACTGCCGATTCGATGTCATTTTTGTCGTCTTCGCCATCGGCTGGAGACATAGAAACCCCGCACGACTGGACCGCGTTTCCCCTGACGCAGCCCGGTTGCCACCGCTAGCAGAGAACTAATTATGTCAGAACGGGCAGAGCGCATTCATTTCGGCAGTATCAAAGAAGGCATTGAGCCGCCAAATCTCATCGAAGTTCAGCTGAACTCGTACGTCGACTTTTTGCAAAAAGACGTGCCGTTGGCCAAACGCAAGAACTACGGCTTGCAGGCTGTGTTCAAGGAAGTTTTTCCGATCCAGAGCTACGACGAAAAGGCCACACTCGATTTCAGTCATTACGAAATCGGCGAGCCAAAATTGGCCGCGTTGGAGGCACAGCGGGAAGGCCAGACGTTTAGCGCGCCGTTGCATGTCACTTTCCAGCTCAAGGAAGAAAAGGGGACGAAGGAAGAGAAAGTTTACATGGGCGAAATTCCGCTCATGACGCCGCAAGGGACGTTTGTGATCAACGGAGCGGAGCGGGTGGTCGTCTCGCAACTTCATCGTTCGCCCGGGATCGCGTTCGAGTCGTCGGTGCACCTCAACGGCAAGGTGCTTTACAGTTTTCGCATCATTCCTGACCGCGGCTCCTGGATCGAAGTGCAATTCGATACCGCCGATCTGCTCTACATCTATCTCGATCGCCGGAAACGCCGCCGGAAATTTCTGGCCACAACTTTTCTGCGTGCTCTCGGTTACGGGCCTGACGAGGACGTCATCAAACTTTTTTATAACATCGAGACGCTCAAGTTGAGCGAAAAGCTCGATGAAGAGATGCTCGCGACCAAGGTGCTGACCGCGGAGGTCCGCGACGGCGAGGTTACGGTGGCGCGCGCGTTTGAACCGCTCACCCTCGCGACTGTTCGCCAGATCATGGCGCTCGGGATCAAGGAAGCGAAGGTAATCGACATTTCAACGGACGACACGGTGGTGAAGGCGTTGAGGAAAGATCCGGCGCACGATCAGGAGGAAGCTCTCAAGGATATTTACCGTCGCTTGCGTCCGGGCGATCCGCCAACGGTGGCGAATGCGCGGGCACTTTTGAAACGACTGTTTTTCGATCCGAAGAAATACGATCTCGGACGAGTCGGGCGTTATAAGTTGAACCAAAAGCTTGGTATCGACGTTGATCTGAACGAGCGAATTTTGACTGACCGGGATTTTATCGCCGCGATCAAATACTTGATCAATCTGCGCCGTGGTGAAGGCACGCTCGATGACATCGATCATCTGGGGAGCCGGCGCGTTCGCACCGTAGGAGAGTTGCTGGCCAATCAATGCCGCGTCGGTCTGGCGCGAACGGAGCGTCTGGTGAAAGAGCGCATGACTTTGTTCGACATCAACATCGACGGGATGACTCCGCAAAAGCTGATCAATCCCAAGGCGCTCAGCGCGGTCATCCGCGATTTCTTTGGTCGCTCACAGCTTTCGCAATTCATGGATCAGACGAATCCGCTGGCCGAGCTGACGCACAAACGCCGGCTTTCGGCGTTGGGACCGGGTGGTCTCTCGCGCGATCGTGCCGGATTTGAAGTGCGTGACGTTCATCCCTCTCATTACGGACGGATTTGCCCGATCGAGACGCCGGAAGGGCCGAACATCGGCTTAATCAGTTCGATGTCCACCTTTGCTCGGATCAACGAATTTGGGTTTATCGAGACGCCTTATCGCAAGGTTCACAACGGTCGCGTTACCGACGAAGTGGAATATCTGACCGGCGATCGCGAAGAAAATTATCTGGTGGCGCAGGCGAACGCCCCGATTGATGGCCGGGGCCATTTCACCGGCGAAAAAGTTTCAGTTCGTTATCGCGGGGATTTTCTCGAAGTCGAACCTTCGAAGGTGCATTACATGGATGTGTCGCCGAAACAGCTGGTGTCGGTGGCGGCGGGGTTGATTCCATTTTTAGAACATGACGACGCCAACCGCGCGCTCATGGGCTCGAACATGCAGCGCCAGGGCGTGCCATTGATTGTCAACGAAGCGCCATTGGTCGGCACCGGGCTTGAGAGCAAGGTCGCGCGCGACTCACACGCGGTCCTGATCGCGACCGAGAGCGGAAAAGTTGCCTCGGTTACGGCCGATCAAATTGTGGTGACAAAAGACGGCCACATGCCGGAAGGGCGCAAGAAATTGAAGACCGATCTGGAGGCGGGCGTTCACGTTTACGAACTGCGGAAGTTTATGCGCTCAAACGCCGGCACCTGCGTGAACCAGAAGCCAATCGTGAAAAAGGGTCAGCACGTGAAGCGCGGCCAGGTCGTCGCCGATGGACCGAATACCGATCACGGCGAACTCGCGCTGGGCCGCAATGTGTTGGTCGCATTCATGCCGTGGAACGGCTACAACTTTGAAGACGCCATCATGATCTCGGAGAAGGTGGTGAAAGAAGACATCTACACTTCCATTCACATCGATGAGTTCGAGATCGGGGCGCGCGATACCAAGCTCGGGCCGGAAGAAATCACGCGCGATATTCCAAATGTTAGCGAAGAAGCGCTGCGCAATCTGGGCCCGGACGGGGTGGTGCGCGTCGGCGCGGAAGTGAAACCAGGCGACATTCTGGTCGGCAAAATTACGCCAAAATCCGAAACGGAACTGGCGCCGGAAGAACGATTGCTGCGCGCCATCTTCGGTGAAAAAGCCGCGGACGTGAAAGACACGTCGTTGACTGTTCCATCCGGAACTTATGGCATCGTGATGGATGTGAAAGTTTCCTCACGCCGTGAAGTCTCGCGTGAAAAATTGACGCCGACGGAGACGAAACGTCAGCTCAAGACGATCACGGAAGATCATCGCAAGAAGAAAGAAGGGTTGACGGAACAGCTAACCGATTCGCTTTCTAATATTTTACTGGGCGAAAAAATTCCGCTTGATGTAGTGAACGCGCAGACCGGCGAGATCATCATTCCGGCGAATCGCAAAATTACCAAGACACTATTGCGCAAGCTGGCGAACGTTTACGATCACATCGAGATCGATCCCTCGCCCATCCGGAACAAGATCCGGGAGATCATTGCCTCCTACGAACATAAATTTGCCGAGCTCGAGCTGGAGCGGGAACGCGCGATGGATCGGGTGGAGAGCGGCGACGATATCGATCCCGGCATCATTAAGCAGGTAAAAGTTTACATCGCGAGTAAACGTAAGCTTTCCGTTGGCGACAAGATGGCGGGACGCCATGGCAATAAAGGCGTGGTCGCGCGAATTGTGCCGGAAGAAGACATGCCGTTTTTGTCGGATGGAACGCCGGTGGAAATCGTGCTCAACCCGCTGGGTGTGCCGAGCCGTATGAATGTCGGTCAGGTGCTCGAGACCCATCTTGGCGTGGCCGCGAAAGCGCTCGGCTTCAGAGTGGCAACGCCGGTCTTCGACGGAATCGCCGAAAGCAAAATCCGCGATTATTTGAAGGACGCGAAGAAGGTCGAGGGCTTCAGTTGGGTGCACGAAAATGGCAAGGCGCGATTATTCGATGGGCGCACCGGCGACGCTTTCGATCAAGAAGTCGTGGTCGGCTACATTTACATGATGAAGCTCGGTCACCTCGTGGCCGATAAAATTCACGCGCGCGCGGTTGGCCCGTACTCGCTGGTCACGCAACAGCCGCTCGGCGGCAAAGCGCAGTATGGCGGACAACGTTTCGGCGAGATGGAAGTGTGGGCGCTGGAAGCATACGGCGCCGCTTACACCCTTCAGGAATTGCTGACCGTGAAGTCCGACGACGTGCAGGGGCGCACCCGGATTTACGAATCAATTGTCAAGGGTGATAACTCGCTCGAAGCGGGCACCCCGGAATCTTTTAACGTGCTGATGGCGCAGCCTAAATACACTTTTCTAAATAGCGGAACTTAAGACACATCAATGAACGAACATTCTTGGCGGGAGTTAGTGGGCGAAGAGCGGGCGGTTGGTTTTGATCAGGTCGCGATCGGCGTGGCCTCAAGCGATACCATGCGCTCCTGGAGCAAGGGCGAGGTTAAAAACCCGGAGACGATCAATTACCGGACATTCAAACCGGAGAAGGGCGGACTTTTCTGCGAACGAATCTTTGGGCCGACGCGCGATTGGGAATGCTCCTGCGGAAAATACAAGCGGATCAAACACAAAGGCGTCATTTGTGATCGCTGCGGCGTGGAAGTGACGCTGGCGCGAGTGCGGCGCGAGCGAATGGGGCACATCGAGCTGGCAGTGCCGGTTTCGCACATCTGGTTTTACAAATGCATGCCCTCCCGCCTCGGTCTTATGCTCGACATGAGCGCGCGACAACTCGAGCGCGTCATCTATTACGAAGATTACATCGTCGTTGATCCGGGCCAGACGCCGTTGCAAAAAACGCAGCTGCTGAACGAAGTCGAATTTCGCGAAGCGCAGGAGCAATACGGCGAAGGGTTCAACGCTGGAATGGGCGCGGAAGCAGTCAAAAAATTGTTAGCTGAGATCGATCTGCACAAGCTAAACAAAGAGCTCGAGCAGGCGATGGGAAATACCAAGAGCAAACAGATTCGCAAGAAACTAGCGAAACGTTTGAAACTGGTGCAAGGCTTCATCTCCTCGCACGCGCGGCCGGAGTGGATGGTTCTGGAAGTATTGCCGGTGATTCCTCCAGACCTGCGTCCACTGGTTCCGCTGGAAGGCGGACGTTTTGCAACCAGCGATCTGAACGATCTCTATCGCCGCGTCATTAACCGCAACAATCGGTTGAAGAATTTGCTTCAACTCAAAACCCCCGACGTCATCATTCGCAACGAGAAGCGGATGCTCCAGGAAGCGGTCGATGCGCTATTCGACAATGGTCGCCACGGTCGCGCGGTCACAGGCGCAGGCAATCGTCCACTCAAATCACTTTCCGATATGCTAAAGGGCAAGGGCGGACGATTCCGTCAAAACTTGCTCGGCAAGCGGGTCGATTACTCAGGCCGCTCCGTTATCGTAATTGGACCGGAGTTGAAACTGCATCAATGCGGTTTGCCCAAGAAAATGGCGCTCGTTTTGTTTGAGCCGTTCATCATCCGGCGATTGAAAGATCTCGGCTACGTCCACACTGTGCGCAGCGCCAAGAAAATGATCGAGCGCCAGACGCCGGAAGTTTGGGACATTCTCGATGAAGTTACGCGAGGGCATCCGGTCCTGCTCAATCGCGCCCCGACGTTGCATCGACTCTCGATCCAGGCGTTTGAGCCGCAGTTGATCGAAGGCGAAGCGATTCGCATTCACCCGTTAGTTTGCACCGCTTACAATGCCGACTTCGACGGCGACCAGATGGCCGTGCACGTGCCGTTGTCGGTCGAGGCGCAGATGGAAGCGCGCATGCTGATGCTGGCGCCGAACAACATTTTCTCACCTTCAAGCGGCAAACCGATCACGACCCCGTCCCAGGATATCACCCTCGGCTGTTATTACCTCACGCAAAATCCGCGGCGCGCCGCCGGCGGCGATAGCGAGGCGCGATTGCCATTGTTCGCGGATGCAGTCGAGGTTGAGTTCGCGATGGCAGAAGGCTCGGTCAAAACGCATGACCGCATTCGATTCAAAAATCCCGATTTCGGGCGCGACACCATTTACGGCGACAAGACCGTACGCGTAATCGAGACCACCGCTGGCCGCGTCCTCTTCAATCAGATTTGGCCGAAGGACATTGGTTTTTTCAATCGGGCCGCGGGCAAGAAGCAATTGAGCGACATCATCTGGCGTTGTTACCAGGTGGCGGGTCAGGAAGGAACGGTTGAGACGCTTGATAAACTCAAGGAGCTCGGCTTCCGCGAGGCGACCAAAGCTGGCGTCTCGATTGGAATTTCGGACATGATCATTCCGAAAGAAAAGCAGATCGAACTCGATAACGCGTACAAACAGATCCGCACCGTCGAACAACAATATCGCAAGGGCATCATCACCGACGGCGAGCGTTACAATAAGATCATCGACATCTGGACGCACGCCGGTGACGAAATCTCCAACGTCATGTTCCGCACCCTCGAACATAACGATGGCCGCAAGGAATTGAATCCGGTTTACCTGATGGTCGATTCCGGTGCGCGCGGCAATCGTCAACAGGTGCGTCAGCTCGCCGGGATGCGTGGTTTGATGGCGAAGCCGAGCGGCGAAATTATCGAGCGCCCGATCACTTCCAATTTCCGCGAAGGTTTAAGTGTGCTCGAATACTTTATCTCGACCCACGGTGCGCGAAAAGGTCTCGCCGATACGGCGTTGAAAACGGCTGACTCCGGCTATCTGACCCGCAAATTGGTCGATGCGGCGCAGGACGTGATCATTAATGCAGATGATTGCGGCACCGTAAACGGGATCACGGTTCGTTCCATTTACGAGGGCGACGAAGAAGTGGTCGATCTGGCCCAGCGCATCATCGGGCGGGTCAGTTGCCAGACCATTGTCGATCCTGTCGATAAAAAGAAGAAGTTAGTCAAAGCGAACCAGCTTATTGACGAACAGATCGCGGCGAGTTTGCAGCGCGCCGGGGTGGAAGAATTGAAAATTCGTTCGGTCCTGACTTGCGAGTGTGGGCGCGGGGTTTGCGCAATGTGCTACGGGCGCAATCTAGCCACCGGACAATTTGTGAAACTGGGTGAAGCGGTCGGGATCATTGCGGCGCAATCGATTGGCGAGCCGGGCACGCAGTTAACGATGCGGACGTTCCACATCGGCGGAACTGCGAGCCAAACCTTCAAGCAACCGATCATTAAGGCGAAGAATGATGGCCATCTTCAGTTCAACGATTTGCGCACGGTGCAGGCGCTCGACGGCAGTTGGATCGTGCTGAACAAGAACGGCAGCATCGGCGTGCACAATGCCGAAGGACGCGAGCTCGAACGCTACAATGTAGTAATCGGTTCGGTCATTTCGAAACCAGACGGTGCTGAGGTGAAAAAAGGCGAGACCTTCGTGCAATGGGATCCATACAACGTCCCGATTCTTACCGACAAAGGCGGCAAGATTGAATTTCGCGACATGATCGCGGGTGTCACAATTAAACGGGATGTTGATGAAGCGACTGGCCTGATGGGTACGGTAATTATCGAACACAAGGAAGATTTGCATCCGCAAATCGTGATTGTGGGCGAGAAGAAGGAAGTGCTCGCCAGTTACTCGATTCCGGCGGGGGCGCACGTGATTGTCGAGGAAGGTCAGAAGATTCGCGCCGGCGCGTTACTGGCGAAAACTCCGCGCAAAGTAGCGAAGACGAAAGATATCACCGGCGGTCTGCCGCGAGTGGCGGAACTTTTCGAAGCCCGCCGTCCCAAGGACGCGGCTGAGATCGCGAAGATCGATGGCGTTGTCGAAATGGGCGGTACTGTCCGCGGAAAGCGCCGTCTCATTTTGAAGGATGTCGAGACCGGTGCAGAGGAAGAGCATCTGATTCCCCTGACCAAACACATCATCGTTTTCAAAGGCGATTTCGTGAAGAAAGGTCAGCAAATGACTGAAGGCCCGGTGGTGCCGCACGAAATTCTCGAAGTGTGCGGGCCGCAGGATTTACAAGAGCACCTGGTGAACGAAGTGCAGGAAGTTTACCGACTGCAAGGTGTGGAGATTAACGACAAACACATCGAGATCATTGTGCGTCAGATGTTACGCAAGGTGAAAATTACCGATCCGGGCGACACCACTTTGCTCTGGGGTGATCAAGTCGATAAGCTCGAATTCGAGGAGGAGAACAAACGAGTGGTTGAACAAGGCGGCAAACCGGCGGAAGCAGTGCCGGTGCTACTCGGAATAACCAAAGCCTCGCTCGAAACTGACAGCTTCATCTCGGCGGCATCGTTCCAGGATACGACCCGCGTCCTGACCGAAGCGGCAACGCTCGGCAAGGTCGATCGTCTCCGCGGGTTCAAGGAAAACGTGATCATGGGTCACTTGATTCCGGCCGGCACCGGCTTCGCGAAGCATCGCGAGATTCGTCTCATCGAAAAAGGCGAACCGGTGGGCGCGCCGGTAATGGAGGAAGCTGAGCCGCAGCCCGCGATTGGGTAATCCAAGGGAGTAGAGGAGTGTTGGAATAATGGGTTTTCTTCGCGGGACCCATCACTCCATTACTCCAACACTCCATTCCTCCATCTTCCGCTGATGTCCATCGCGACCAAGACGGGCGACAAAGGCGAAACCTCGCTGATGTATGGGCGACGGGTGCGAAAAACGGATCATCGGGTCGATGCCTATGGTTGCGTTGATGAATTGAATAGCGCGCTCGGGTTGGCGCGAGCGTCGACCGACGGCGCATTGATTAAAGAAGAAATCCTTCGCGCGCAAAAGGAACTAATCACAGTCATGGGTGAACTCGCGACTTCTGCAGAAGACCTGGAGCGTTATCGCAAAGATGGATTCGAAATCACCACGAGCTCCATGGTCGATCGCGTAACCGGGGTCATCGACGAGCTGGAGAAGGACAAATCACTTTATCCAAAAGACTGGGTTATCCCCGGCGCTTCGGTCGCTTCGGCCGCGCTGGATAACGCGCGCACCACTTGCCGCCGCGCTGAGCGTCGCGTCGCCGCATTAGTAAACGACGACAAGAATTTCAATATCGAGATTCTCCGTTACCTCAACCGACTCTCCGACCTTTGCTGGCTGCTGGCCCGAAAAATCGAGCAGAAGGAGGCGAAGCACGCGAAGGGTTAGCGGTAGAGCGAGGCTGTGTCGAGCCTTGGGGAAAAATGAGTAGTGGAGTGATGGATTGACGGGCGTTGCGTTCCAACTCATTACTCCA
>QHRA01000217.1:11878-25952 GCA_003221295.1 Verrucomicrobiota bacterium
CATTTTGGGCACCAGACCAAGCGCTGGAACCCGAAAATGCGGCCCTACATTTTCGAGCAGAAAAACCAGATCTACATCATCAACCTTGATGAGACGGTAAAGCAATTGCAGCGCGCGACCCAGTTTCTGCAAGAAGTGACGCGGCGGCGCGGGAAAATCTTGTTTGTTGGCTGCAAGAAACAAGCGCAGCAAGCGGTGAAAGAAGCCGCCCTGGCTTGCGGGCAATTTTATGTCAATCAACGCTGGCTGGGCGGAACGTTGACCAATCTGGCAACTATTCGCAAAAGCATCGGGCGCTTGAAATTCATCGAGCAGATCGAACAATCGCCCGCGTTCAAAAAGATGGGAAAACAGGAGATCGCGGCGCTCAATCGCGAAGGCGCCAAACTGCGCCGGAACCTCGACGGCATTCTGGAAATGGCGCAACTGCCCGATGCGCTCGTCGTCGTTGACACCACCCGGGAGCAGAACGCGGTCAATGAAGCGCGCCGGCTTAATATCCCGACAGTGGCGATCGTCGATACCAATGCTGATCCGGAAATCATCGATTATCCCATCGCAGGCAATGACGATGCCATCCGTGCCATTCGCGTGATCTTGCAAAAATTGGTCGATGCGATTGTCTCAGCCAGCAGCGACTCTCCTGTCGCGGCTCAGGCAGAGATGGCGGGTGTGTCCGCCTAGAAGGCGGACGCACGTGAATCGTGATTCGTGAATTGTGAATCGCGACTAGTCTGACAATTTAACAATCTAACAATTCAACTATTTAGTCTGGCAACCATGCAAATCGATCCAAAAATCGTTAAGGAACTTCGTGACCGAACCAACGCGGGGATGATGGATTGCAAGCGCGCTTTGACCGAAGCGAACGGCGACCTGGCCAAGGCGGAAGTCATTTTGCGTACGAAAGGCATCGCGAGTGCGAGCAAGAAAGCGTCGCGGGTAACCAGGGAAGGAATTGTTGCGTCCTACATTCATTTGCAGGGGAAAGTGGGGGTGCTGGTAGAAGTAAATTGCGAGACCGATTTCGTGGCCAAGAACGAAAATTTCCGTGCTTTCGTGAAGGATATCACCTTGCACATCGCGGCGGCGCATCCGCTCTACGTCAGTCGTGACGATGTGCCCGGCGCGTTGATTGAAGCTGAACGCGAAATTTACAAGGCGCAGGTGAAGGGCAAACCGGAAACAGTAATGAACAAAATTGTCGACGGGAAATTGGAGAAATTTTACAGCACGGTTTGTTTGCTGGAGCAGGGGTTCATCAAGAATCCTGATCAGACGATCAGGGAATTGGTCAGCGCCAAGATCGCGGAATTGGGCGAGAACATTGTGATTCGCCGCTTTACACGCTACCTCGTCGGCGAAGCACTGGCACACGATGCCGCTGTCGCGCCAGCATCGGAAGCCGCTGCCTAAATCCCCTCTGCGCTGAGTGCGGATCAAAATCCGTTTCATCCGCGTCATCTCCGGTTAAATTGATCTGTGATGGGGCTCGGCGAGTACGAACGGAAGCGCGATTTCAAGAAGACGGCGGAACCCGCTGGTGCGGGCAAAGCGCGCGGGCGAAAAGCACGCGCCAATCGATTCGTCATTCAAAAGCATGATGCTACCCGGTTGCATTACGATTTCCGGCTGGAAATGGACGGCGTTTTAAAATCATGGGCGGTGCCCAAAGGATTACCGTGGGCACAGGCAGAAAGACATCTCGCGGTTGAAGTGGAAGATCATCCGATCGATTACGCCGATTTCGAGGGCATCATTCCCGAAGGCCAATATGGCGGCGGCACAGTGATGGTTTGGGACCGCGGCACCTATGAACTAACGCCGCCGGGCGATCCGGTGGAGGCAGTGCGTAAAGGTAAACTGCACGTCGTTTTACACGGCGAAAAAGCGAAGAGCGAATGGGCACTTATTCGCATCCGCTCGGACCAGGGTAAGAACCAATGGCTTTTGATGAAGACCGCCGGCGGCGTCAAACCGATTTCAAAGAAGCGCGACGATCAATCGGTCAAAACAGGTCGGACAATGAAACAGATCGCCGCAGCGCGAGATGCGGAATGGCAATCCCATCGCGTCGATGAGAAAGATTCGTTCAAAGCGCGTATTGCAAAAGTGGCGAGAAAGGCATCGCTTAAAAAAAAAGACGAAAGTAAAATAAGGCGCGAAGGCCGCACGCGCGGCAAACGATCTGAGAAAAGATTCGAGGGACAACTAGGGGACGTCTCCCTACTGAATTTGCCGAAAGCACGACCGCATTTCGTCGAGCCAATGAAGCCGAAGCTGGTGGACCACCCGCCAACAACGGGCGATTGGGTTTACGAATTGAAATTTGATGGCATTCGTGCGCTCGCGATTAAAAACCGGCGCGCGGTGCAATTGATTTCGCGCAACGAAAAGAAGCTGAATGATCGCTTCCCTGAGGTCGCGCGCGCGACTGCGGATTTTGAGGCCGATGAATGCGTGGTCGATGGCGAGGTCGTCGCGATGGATGAAGAAGGTCGTTCGTCGTTTCAACTTTTGCAGCGGTCAGAGCTTGATGGCAAGGACGCGCCGCTCGCATTTTACGTATTCGATCTCTTGCAGCTGAATGGCCGCAGTTTGATAAGTCTGCCGCTTACTCTGCGGAAAGAATTGCTGACGCGGTTGGTCCCGCCTTCGGGCGACATCGTTCGCTTCTCGGGAGCGCTCGGGACTGAAGCAGAAACGTTGCTGCCCGAAATTAAGCGGCGCGGTCTGGAAGGTCTCATCGGTAAGCAACGCGATTCCGTTTACGAACCTGGCCGCCGTAGCGGGGTTTGGATCAAATTGAAATGCGTGAACGAGCAGGAATTCGTCATCGGTGGCTACACTCCGCCGGCAGGCGCGCGCAAGCATTTCGGCGCGTTGTTGGTTGGTTATTACGATAAGGGGCGATTGCTTTTTGCCGGCAAGGTCGGCACCGGTTTCGATTCCAAATTGCTCAGCACTCTGCACAAACAAATGCGTGCGGATGAACGAAGCACTTGTCCTTTTGCTGATCTGCCCTCGAAACAAAACGGCGAATGGGTGCAGGGAATCACGCCTGGCGAAATGCGGAAATACAGCTGGGTAAACCCGAAGTTTGTTTGCCAGGTCAAGTTTGCCGAGTGGACGCGTGATCGAAAGTTGCGCCAGCCGGTATTTCTTGGATTACGTCACGATAAAAATTCGCGCGAAGTCGTTCGCGAAAAATAGTGTGGCACAGGCTTCCAGCCTGTGGGGCAACCGGGCATCTTGCCCGGTTCAAGGTTGACGGAGATCAACGGGCAAGATGCCCATTGGCCCCACAGCCAAGATGGCTGTGCTACATTGCTCGCGTGGTTACAACCAACTTGTCACCTTGCAATGACGCCATTTTTATGTGCTGCCAAAGATTGTTGGCGTCGGGGCGCTTGGCCGATTCCTTGTGGAAGCTGTCGTTAAAACTGCGATTGAACGATTGCATAAAGTCGCTGGTCAGGATCGCCCTTGGAAAGTGATGGCCACTAGCTTCGGCTGACCGGATGTCGAAGTTAAAATTTTCGTCCAAATAGCTGAAACCGAACTGAATATTTCCGTTGAACCAGCGGCCGTTAAGTCGTTTCCAATGCATCGAATCGAGCGGCGCGCTCACATCGAGCGAAGCAATGGAGTTGGCAATGGCTACCCGCGCGTGGCCGGCTGCCCCGCGGAACTCTGGTTCATTTGCAATCAGAGCGTTGATCTCATTGGCGTTGAACTCAATTGTGGTTTCCTGATGGTTCCTCGCCGCGCTGCGAAGCGTGTCCAATTTCGCTTTCGCCACTTGTAGTTCCGCCGGCGTTGACTGCCGTACCTGGATCTGGACTGGCTCGGTCGACGTGAAAACGTGGATGGCGCGGTTCAGCACGAAGACGCTGCCACCCACAAAAACGACCACGAGAACAAGGCCAACGATAATAAGAGTCAGGCAGCCTTTGGCGAAACAACCCATCCCGCGCGGAGCGGGCGATGGCGTTTGCATGACGGGAGGTGCTTCCATTGGCGGCGACAACTAGCGCGGCAATATGAGCTTTGAAAGAAATTTCTCGCCTGAGAAGACCATTGTCGCGTCGGCCTTGTGCTCGTAGATTGAAAAGATGAAAGCCAAAGTGGTAGTGATGCCGAAAGTCGCCGTGCTCGATCCGCAGGGCGCGGCCGTGCGGGAAGCAATGCAGCATCTCGGGATGCGCGAGGTGAAAAATGTCCGGATTGGCAAATACCTGGAGATTGACCTCGAGCGCGATGGCGCCGACGTCGAGGCCCGTTTGCACAAGCTTTGTCGCGATTTGCTTTCGAATCCGGTCATCGAAGACTATCAGTTGGTGAAAGAATGAAAGCACTGCGTTATTTTTTCTGTGTGATTTTCCCGCCGCTGGCGGTGTTGCTGACGGGGCGGATTGCCAGTTTTTTCCTTAGCCTGCTGCTGACCTTGCTCGGCTGGATCCCGGGAGTGATTCACGCCTGTCTGGTGGTAAATGATTATCACGAAGAACGACGAGCCACGCGCCTCGCTCATGCTTAGATGAAATTCGCGATTATCCAGTTTCCCGGATCTAATTGCGATCAGGATTGCCTTCGTGCCATCAATGGGCTCGACGGCTTGAGCGCGGAATATGTTTGGCACAAAGCGACTTCGCTGGCGGGCTTTGATGCCATCGTCTTACCGGGCGGTTTTGCCTACGGCGATTATTTGCGTTGCGGCGCCATCGCTCGTTTTTCGCCGATCATGAACGAGGTCGTGCGCGCGGCGAAAGAAGGCCGGCTCGTCCTCGGCACCTGCAACGGATTTCAAGTGTTATGCGAAGCGGGATTGTTGCCGGGGGCGCTCGTGCGCAACCGCGGATTGCGGTTCGTTTGCGACATGGTGCGCCTGCGGATCGAAGTGCCTGACTCCGCTTTTACGCATCGTTGTCCCGAGGGAACGATCCTGCGAATGCCGATTGCCCACGGTGAAGGCTGTTATTTTGCCGACGCGAACACCGTGCGCGAACTGAATGCCAACGGACAGGTGGTGATACGTTATTGCGATGCGACTGGCGCGACCAGTCCGGAGTCGAATCTGAACGGGTCGATTGAAAACATTGCCGGCATTTGTAATCGTGAGGGAAATGTTTTCGGTTTGATGCCGCATCCTGACCGCGCTTGTGATGCCCGCCTCGGCAGCGCGGATGGCGCCAGGATTTTCCTTTCCATGGCTGAGACCATTCTTGCCGGGCGCGCAAAAGCCGCGGCGTGAGTCTGTTCTTAACGGGAACTGGTACCGGCGTCGGCAAAACCTTCGTCGCCATTGAGCTGTTGCACTGGTTGCGCGCGCACGGGATTCGTGCCGCCGGAATGAAACCAATCTGCTGTGGCGATCGCGAGGATGCGCGTCGATTGCTTGCCGCAAGCGCGGAGGGAATTTCGATTGAGGAATTGAATCCAGTCTGGCTGCAATCACCGGTCGCACCGTCAGTCGCAGTCCAAATCGAGCAAGTCGAAATCGATTTGGGAAAAATTCAGAACTGTTTTCGAAATCTGTCGGAGCGATTCGATACCGTGATTGTGGAAGGCGTTGGTGGCTGGCTTGTGCCGATCACCACGGATCTTTTTGTCGGTGATTTCGCAAAACAGCTCGACCTGCCGGTGGCGATTGTCGCGGAGAACCGGCTCGGATGTTTGAATCATATCCTGCTCACGCTTGAAAGTGTGCAACGGCGCGGACTTGTTTGCGCGGGTGTGATTTTGAAGTCAGCGAATGGACCAACGGACCTAGCGCAAAGCACAAACGAAACGGAACTTCGGCGTCTGTTAGCGGACATAAATCTGGTCGCGATCGATGAAAGAACGGAGCCGAATTGGGCGGAAATCTTTGCCAAAACCGAGCAACCAGACATGTTCAGAAAGTTAACATAAACGTTAATATCCTGACACTCTTCTGGGGTGCCGACCGACTCTTCCCTCGTAAAAAATGATGGCACCCGCATTGCTGGGAAACCCAGCACAACCAACCTCACTATGCTGCTGCAAAAAACGCTTCACATGGGCCAGGCGTTGCCGGACTGCAAGAGCCGGCTGGCCAATATATATTCCTACCGGCGCCAGTTCGTGATGGTGACCAGGGCAACCGTTACCTCATCCAAGACGGTCGACTTTTCGTTCCGCGGTCCGCTCGGCTTTGAAGGCCACACCGTTTTACTCGCCGTTGAAAGCGATTCTCCGGATGAAGTAGCTTTCGAGTCTGTCGGCGGCAATCTCGACCTGATGGGAATTGTCGATTTTACCGAGGTGCGTCCGAATTGCACCGAGATTACGCTCGCGGTGCATTACGAGATTAAGAACAAATTTTTCGCGTGGCTGGATCGCCGATTGCATTTCGTGGATGCATTTGTGAACCGCGAGCTGCGCTGCGTCCGAGCACACTTTGAGGGAATCGCAGCGCCGTATTCCGAGCCGGCAAGTATCTTGCCCATGCTCGAAACGGCAACTGCGTAGGGCAGGCGGAAAGGGCGCGGTTGGGACGCCGCGCCCTTTTTCCTGTGCCGATGTCGCAATCAAACGCCGGGATCACCGATCCCCGGCTACAAAGAGACTCTGTCATCCCGAGCGGAGTCTGCGAAGTCGAAGGATCTCTAACTATTTGCCGGTGCGACTATTTTTCGAAGAACACTCAGGGATTTCCGCTCACGCAATCCGCACCGCATGCGTCTTATCGAGGCGGAGAATTTGATTTGGACTTAACGTGATTTGCTCGGTCGGGTTGCGCAGTTTGGCGCTATCGAGCTGAATGCTGCCTTGTTTGATCAGGCGACTGGCTTCAGCGCGCGATTTCGTAATTCCGTGCACTGCGAAACCTTTAACAACGATTGTGACTGTTTCGTTAGATTGAGATGCCAAAATCGGAAGCTCGGTCTCGGACAAGCGTTTTTCGCTGAAACGCCTTGTCCATTCCTCTTCCGCCTTGTTAGCCGCAGCGCGTGAGTGATAGGTAGCAACAATCTCCGCAGCGAGCTCCTTCTTTGCTTGGAGCGGGTGCTTATTCTTCGGAAGCTCGCGCGAGAGCAGCAGCAAATAATATTGCACCATTAATTCATCGGAAATGCTCATCAACTTGCCGAACATCTCCGCTGGCGAATCATTCAACGCGACGTAGTTGCCGAGGCTTTTGCTCATCTTTTGTTTCCCATCAAGTCCCTCCAGAATGGGCGTGAGCAAGACGATCTGCTGAGGCTGCCCGTTTTGTTTCTGCAGATCGCGCCCGAGTAAAATATTGAATAGCTGATCAGTGCCGCCCAGTTCGACGTCCGCCTTCACCATCACCGAATCATACGCTTGCATAATCGGGTATTGAATTTCGTGCGCATGAATCGGCTGCTCGCTTTTCATTCGCGCGCGAAAATCTTCGCGTTGCAGCAACTGCTGCAAAGTCACGTTGCTGTTAAGTCGGATTACATCTTCGAAGGATAGTTTCCCTAGCCAGGAACCGTTATAAACAATTTCAGTCTTGCTCTGGTCGAGAATCTTGAATGCCTGTTCTCGATAGGTTTCTGCATTCCGTTCTACCTCTTCCCGGGTGAGGGTCGGGCGCGTCACTGAACGCCCGCTCGGATCGCCGATCAGGGCAGTAAAATCGCCGATAATTAAGATAGCTTGATGACCGGCTTCCTGAAAATCTCGCAGTTTTCGAAGGACAACGGTGTGCCCAAGATGGATATCCGCGCTGGTGGGATCAACTCCGAGCTTTATCCGCAGAGGGCGATTCGCGCGCAACTTCCCCGCCAGTTCCGCTTCGGTGATGATTTGCGCGGCGCCGCGGGTGAGTTGTGTAAGCTGATCGCGCATATTCATGCGCACTAAAAACAGCAGGCGCGCGGAAACAACCTACTTGTTTTTGTTCAGCAACTCGCGCACTTCGTCGATCGTGAGTGGCCGGTCCTGGGCGTGCAATGCTTTCTGGCTTTTTCCTTGTCCGAGAAATGGCCGGTTGCCGGCAAAATTGCGCGTGGCATATTTTTTCGTTGAGTAAGCGCTTGGGGGAGCTTCGCGAGTTCTTTTGGTCTGATAACTCCGCACTGGCGGCAAAGTCGGCACGGTTGCGGATTGTGTCGAATAGTTACGAGTGCGAAATGAAGTCGTCGCGGCGCTCCGATCGGCCACGAAAGTTTTGCTGAGGTTTTTTTCCGAAACGTAAAAGGACTTGGTCGCGGCGGATCGGGTTGGGGCCTCCGATCCACCTGCGAACGTTTTGTTTTGATCGTGATTTGCCAGCTTCGTGTTTGGGCTCAAAAGCCGGTCAACCAGTTTGCGCTCCTGCTCCTGAGCATAGCTCGCCATCGGAAAGGCAAGAAAAGCAAGGACGAGCAAGCTAAGCCGCACCCTTCCAGCCTGCAAAATCCGGCGCGACTTGTAAAGAAAAAGGCGTCTACCGCCCGGCGGCGTTGCGTAAAGCGGCGCTGCCGGGCGGGGCGGCTGCTTTGCCGTTAAGAATCTGGCTCGCAGTGACCGAACGTCCATAATAATGCTCGTTCTTTCCCTTCTCTGTCACGATTACCGCGCCTTCCAAAGAGACCCCGGCAAACAATCCTTTGCTTAGGCTATAAGTATAGATCGCAGTCTTTGGCGCGATGTTAGCCTCGACATCCCGTCCGACCGGTCCTGCTGCGACGCTGACATCGCCGCCGAGCGTGACGTTTCCGCCGCGCGAAAAGGCTCGGATAGCGTCTCTATTATTTAGAACGAAGACGAAATCGGTGACCTGCCCGCCGATTTGCAAACCCCAACCCGCGCCGCCTGTTCCAATGAATGATGGTCCTGACCATCCGTTGCCGGTGCGGGCAATGACCACGCCATCACCGCCTTTGCCGCTAAAAACGAATCCCACTTTGACCACACGCATAATGGCAAGACCGCGTGCATTGCGCAGAACCGCGCGCGGAACCTGATGTTCGGGCATGGAACGAAACTCGCGCAGGATTTCAGCGGAACGCTTCACCGTGTCCTGCTCGTCCGCTTGCGCGGCGGTCCCAGCCAACGCGACCAAACCGAACAATATCAATAGCTTTTTCATTGTACCCCTGATTCGCTGACTTTTGCGTGGGCGGACGTATCTTCGCGGAGATGGATCTGCTCTTTCGCGACGACCAGGCGCTGATGCGCGAAGCCTTGCGTCTCGCGACCAAAGCCGCGGCCAGCGACGAAGTGCCGATCGGCGCGGTGATCGCGAAGAACGGACGCATCATTGGCCGCGGATATAATCAAGTGGAAATGCTGCAGGACCCGACTGCACATGCCGAGATTCTGGCGATCACGCAAGCGGCAGCAACGGTGGGCGATTGGCGCTTAAATGACTGCGACATGTTTGTGACAAAAGAGCCATGTCCGATGTGCGCGGGAGCGGCTGTTCATGCGCGATTGCGGCGGGTGGTTTTTGGATGCGAAGATTTACGCGGCGGCGCCGCTGGTGGCCTGATTAACCTTCTACAAATGCCGCAACTAAATCATCGCTGCGACATCAACAGCGGGGTGCTCGCCGAGGAATGCAGTGAATTGCTTCAGGAATTTTTTCGGGGCAAACGGGGAAGCAATCAACAAATTACAAGTTAAAGTTAAGATCAAACTAGGTTGTGATCTAGCTCTCGAGGGTGGATCGGCCGCTCCGCCGGGCGATGCCGAAATTAACGCGGCTCCGCCGCCATCCTTGCCCGCGCTTGTCGCGTTTAGTGAATTCGGTGGGACGATTTGTTCATGGGGCGGTTTGCGGCCGCTGCTGTCTTTTTCAGCACTGCGAACCGATGGACAATCCGGAGGAAGCGGGCTAGGGGGGCCTTGGGAGCGAAAATCTCAGTCTGGATTTCGCCCTGATCGATTTCGGAGACAGGACTTTGTACATGTGTCATCTGGATCGCAGGTAGGAGGAAACAAAGTCGGCGCGGGGGACCATTCCGGCATGAGATTGGCTGTAAAAGATAGGGATGAAAACCCCACCAGCTGCTCCTGTTGCGCCATCGCATCCCGATTGGTTAAATGATTGCTCCTTCCAGTCGCGCCAGGATTCCCCCGGCCTGATCCCCGGAATCCTTAGTCACCACGTCAAAAAACCCGCGACTCCGCCGAGCTTTCCTCGTAACTTTTCGTCCGCAGCCGGCGTGACCGATTTAGGCGAGCGCGGCCTTGTCCCAATCACAAACCAGGAGTTCAGGCCGGTGGTCAAACCGCAGAGCAAAAGCACGTTGCCCATAGCGCGCAATAGTGAAGTTTTGTCCGAGCTGCGAACTTTGCGTCAATTGTCCGCCGGCGTTTTTGACCCACAGACGAGCCGTGATTTTCTTCCTGAGAGCATTCTCTTCGGTCTGATCGGCGTTCTTTGCGCGGCCTGGCCCATCATTTCAATGTTTTCAACCATGGCGGCGCGGCACTGACACAGCATCGCCCCGCCCGGAATCTCTTCTCAACCGCAGTAAGCTCTTACTTCGGCAGACTTGCCCTGGGTTCTCCTTTAGGGTCGAAGAACACCAGCGTCCCGCCTTTTTCGTTGCTGGTTAACGCTGCCGCCTGTTCTCCCTCTTTGCCGAGAACCGCGATTACACCGCGATTCTCGTCACACCCCATGTATGCCATCTGGTAGCCCGCTTTCCCCTTGATCGAAACGATTCCCTCGCCGTCAACTGTTGCGATTTCCGCGACCGGCCGCCCCTGTGCATCTGCCACGACAAATGTGCCACCCTGATCTTTCCCTAACATCAGCACATTCGTCTGCCCCGCCGAATTTTGCGCGCTTACGATTCCGCCCAGCTCATGCGCCTTCAGGCCGGCTCGGGGTTTTCCATCAGCGGACGCGACAAAGATTTCGCCGGCACCATCTTTCGTCTCGCCGATCGACACCACCACCTCCTGGTCCTTGTTCCAAATCTCGAAACGCGCGCTCCCCTCATTGTCCACCTGAAAAAGCCCGCGAGCGCGCCCTTCGTTGTCGTTCAAGTAGATGCAGGCGTAGCCTTCTTCGGCTTTGAGCAGGATTGGCATTTTGTCACTGCTATGCCGGATCGAGATAACTTCGGCATCGAGAAGTAAAAACGGCGGACGCGGCTGCTGCGGCAGCTTCTCCTCCTGGCCGATCACGCGCAAAACGTGATCAAGATCCCGCCGAAGCCGCGCCACCTCTCTTCTCAATTGATTAAGTTCGTCTGACATAACTGTAGACCGTGGGAATCCCCACGTGCCGGCCCCATTCTACTTCGGACAAACCCGGCGACAAGCCCGCTGATTGTCTGGCTGCCTCGCTAGGTTTCGAGCCTTTCAGATCAGCCGCGTGGCCGCACAGTCTCGGAAAGTTGATTCATTCGGACTGCATTGGCGGGCTTTGAGGAAAGCAGTTAGTCCCTTCCAATCGGAAAGGAGCTTTACCCAGCGAAATTTTGCCGCAGCATTTAAGCCACCCGCAATTTTCTCAGATTGCTGTTGATTGCGACACTTCACGATCCGCGCATTGGTTCGGGAATCGATCACATAATACTCTTCTGTTCCAAAATCGGCGGCGGTGTTTGAACGCTCGATGAGTGTTTGGTAGCGCGGCGGCTGTGTCTTTATCATTGGCACTAAAATAAAATACTGGAAAGGTGACGGGTGAAAGTCAAACCGTGGGCGACTCTCGCGCTCATTGCGCACCTGTTATGTTCTTGCAAATCGCGACGAAATTTGCCACCGTTCAAAGCGTGTTTTCTCCCTCGCAGCCGATCCGAATGGCCGTAGAAGATAAGCTCGCGGCTTTGCGACGGATCGATAAAAGCCGACCATGGAATTGCCTCGACGACCGAGTCTATTGCACTATCTGCAAGAATGAAATCTCGGGCCGCCAGATTGAAGTCGTAGGCGGCACTAATGGCCTGCGCGCTTTGCATCTTAAATGCTCCACGGCGGGCTGTCTTTCAACTCCGGCTGACTGGATCTTACCTGTTAAATCGGACACTGTCCGCGAGATTGACATCCTTTTTCGTGACAACGGTGCTTGAATCCCTGATCTAGGCCCGGCGACAAAATTAAAATGCCAAAGACGAATCGCAGATTCATCGTCGAATCTGACGAGCTGCTAAGCGGTTTCTAGAGTTGGAAGCGACGCTACTGTAGTTCGCTGGCAATTCGGCTCGACAAATAGCCACGCGCACGTCTAGCAAGGACTTTGGCACGACAAGTTGATGCTGGAATCAATCCGGCAATTTCGCCGGTTCCTAAACCTATAGGACTAAAGTCCTATATACGGCATTCCGCAGCGCTGGTAAAAGTGCCTTCGATTACGTCACCCGACGTCAACGCTTCTTCGGCCGGGTTGGCAAAACCCGAGGGGCTGAACCTCCGCTGATCGCCGCTTAACGCGATTTCCAGATCCAACTGGAGCCCCGAGTCGACCGAAGTGAGGACGAACTTTTCGGAAGCCTCATCAAGGATGGTTCCTAGTTCCACGCGGAACTGGATTGCAGTTAATGCAGTTCAACAATCCAGCCTCAACAAAAAATGAAAACAAAAAATATGACAATGAAAAAGATCGCAGCCATTGCCGCACTCGCACTCGCGCTCGTCCCAGTCGCCTTGGCAGGACTAGCGGGGTACAGCTTCACGCCGATAGCGTTTCTCGATAATCCTGCGCCAGGTGGCGGCAACTTCACCTTCGACTTCGAACCGAGCGCCATCAATAACCGTGGTGAAGTCGGCTTTACCGCGGACGTGACCACCGGCGGCGAAGGCGTGTTTGTCGGGCTTCGGGGACAGCTCACGCAGATTATGCGCTCTGGCCAACCCGCACCCGGTGGCAGCGTTTTCGGCCCCACTGAGTTCGGCCGCCTCGGCGTAAACGAAGGCGGCGACATCGCTATCCCTTTTTCTTTGGAACCCCTCGATTTTAGTTCCCTGGCGCTTAACGCCGGCATCTTCCGCTTCTCCCACAGCACGCAGACGCTGAACCGAGTGGCGGGGCCTGGCACTCCGGTACCCGGGGGCGAACACTTGGCGGGAGTGTTCTTTAACACCGCCATCAACAACCGGGGAGACATTGTTTTTTCTGGCATCGTGACGGGGGGCGATATTGATCCTACCTCGCCACCAGGCGAGATAGGACTGGGGGTGGGACTCTTTCTGGCCGACAAGCGTGGCACGATCTCCAGCGTGGTAAGACCGGGTGATCCGGCGCCGGCCGGTCGTACGTTCGACATGGCTATGAACGGGTCGATCAACAACGGCGGTGATGTCGCCTTTGGCGGCCATGTGGCCGGTGACGAGTGTATAGATATTGGATTTTCAAACTGCGCCGAGAGCGTGTACTTAAAGGACGCTGCCACTGGCATAATTCACTCGATTGCTCACCAGGGCGACCCGGCGCCGGGCGGCGGCGTCTTCCGCCTGGCTTTTGGGGCCGTCGTGAATAGCCGAGGAGACGTCGTCTTCATCGGCGACCTGACCCCATCACCCGCCACTGGCGACGCCCTTGCCGTCTTCTTCTTCTCGCAAGGCACCACCATCGCAGTGGCACGCCCGGGGGACGCCATGCCGGGTGGCGGGACATTCGTGAGGGCGGGTTTTTTCGACGCCACGTATGACCTGAACCAACGCGGAGACGTGAGCTTCGCCGCCACGCTCGACACGGATGTCAACGCGGATGGCATCGCTGACAACGGGCTGTACGTCTTTTCAAAAGGCTCTGTGCAGCTCGTAGCCAGGACAGGCACTGTCATTCCAGGCGTCGGCACGATCGCTTATCTGGGATTGGGATTGCCCGGAGGGGTTATGAATGAGCGCGGGCAGGTGTTTTTCTGGGCCATACTCAGCGATGGAAGGACTGTTTTGCTTCTAGCTACGCCGTAGTGAAGTCACACCCAACAAAAGCTCAGCCCTAGCGCCGGCACTGGACTGAAGCGCAAAAGAAATGTTGCTCCGCCGTTGATTGCAAATAATTGCGACTCTACTGTCGATCTGCTTTCTTCGATTCGAATCAATGATGGTTTTGTGCATCACGAGGCGGCGAGGGCGAATTTTGAGATCGTCTCATGGGAGTTCGGAATCGGCCGTAACGCGAAGAGGTCTAACCAAG
>QHRA01000218.1 GCA_003221295.1 Verrucomicrobiota bacterium
TTCTCGCTCCTCTACGCTTTTCAGGAGCATTTCATTCTGGTGTTGAGTCACGATGAAGTTGTCCATGGGAAACGCTCGGTGCTTTCCAAAATGCCGGGCGATGTCTGGCAGAAGTTCGCTAATTTGCGGATGTTTTATGCGTGGATGTTCGGGCATCCCGGAAAAAAGCTTCTTTTCATGGGTAGCGAATTCGGGCAATGGCGCGAGTGGAACCATGACGCTTCCTTGGATTGGGGGCTTTTGCAGTCGCCCCTGCACGATGGGGTACGCCGCCTGGTTCAGCATTTGAATTATCTCTATAAGAGCGAGCCGGCGCTGTGGGACCAGGACGATACCTACGAGGGATTCGAGTGGATTGATTTTCACGATGCCGAAAACAGCGTTGTCGCCTGGCTGCGGAAATCGCGCGAGGGCGAGATGATCGTCTTCATCGTAAATGGCACGCCGGTAGTGCGTTACCAGTATCACATCGGCGTTCCGAGGCCCGGTTTTTATCGCGAGATCATCAATACCGATGCCGAAACCTACGGTGGCGGCAACGTGGGGAATCTCGGCGGGATTGCTGCCACGGACGAACCCTGGCAGGGCCGCGAGCATTCCCTCTATGTCAATCTGCCACCGCTGGCGACGGTGGCGCTTAAAAAAGAAAATTAAAAAAGAAAAAGCTTGCCAGCTAAAGCACTTTCTTGGTAGCCTGTATTTTCTAGAAAGTCACATCATTCTTCCCTTATGAAAACACGTTCCCAATCCGCATTCACCTTAATCGAAATGCTCGTTGTAATTTCGATCATCGCCGTCCTCGCTGCCTTCGCCGTGCCCGCTCTTACCAGCGCGCTCACCAAAGGCCAGATGACCGGCACAATGAACAACGGTCGCCAACTTTACCTGGCGGCCCAACAAATGGCGCTTGATGGCTCGGCTAATTCCGATCCGTCTCTCGCGTGGCCTGGAGACTACGCTCCAATCCCAAACCTGTCAGCGTACATGACATTCCTCGTCGATAACGACTATCTTAAAGTGGGTGACGTTCAAAAGTTGCTCAGCGGCCCAGGGGCGTCGGCTGCAGTGACTTCCGACAACGCGACTCCTCCAACAATCACGGTAGCGGGAACAAGCGCGTTTAAAATTTACCCTGTAACTGAGGCGGATGCCGCCAATGTCATCTTCGCCGTAAGCAGAAAGTACGACTACGACACCGCACTGGCCGCAGCCGGGCGATGCCGCTATTTTGCGTGCTAATAATGCTACGGTTGCTCTGATGGGCGGCGACATCGCCAGGTTCGAGGCGCAGGTAGGCAAAAAACCGGGTGAAGCCCAGGGTGCGGTTACCAACGCCGATCCTGCCAACACACTGAAGCAGCCATAGTCGGAGAAGAATCGAAAACATAGGAAATTAGAGCGGCGGCTGGTATTCCAGCCGCCGTTTTGTTTTCCGGAGCCCGCTTACATCATCGCCGGCTTCGCTGACTGTTTTGCCAGAAACGCGCGCAAGGGGCTGCAGCTAGGCAACGTTCGATCAAATTGTGCCATCAGTGATGCGCGTGCGAATTCTGTCGCCGCGCTCCACGTGCGTGGCTCAACGCATAAATGCATTGTTTGTCATGTCATAACCCACGCGAAAAAAGTCGGGCCCGCTCGAGCAGCCTTTTGTCATTCCGAGCGCAGTCGAGGAATCTCTAGCTATTCAAGAAATATTTAGAGATGTCTCGACTTCGCTCGACATGACAGAAACGCGATAACGGCGCCGCGTCTAGGCAACATTTGATTCAAATGTGCCGTCCGTGACGCGCGTGTGAATTCGGTCGCCGCGCTTCACGTGCGTAATTGAACGAACCAGATTGCCGGTCGCGTCCAGAGTCATGCTGTAGCCCCGGCGCAACGTCGCGTCGGGACCGACTACGGCGAGAATTTTCTCCGCGCGCTCAAAGCGTCTTCGCATTGTGTTGACTAATTGCGGCGGACATGTCGCCAGGCGTCGCGCGAGCTCGGCAAATCGGCTCCGCCGCAAAACAATCTCACGCGACGGATCGTGTCGCCGCAGTGCAGCCGTATTTTCCGCTAAACGGCCGCGCCAGCTTGCCAGAAATCCCATCGCGTTTCGTTGCAGATTCTCGCGTCTCCAATCCAGCGTTTGTTTGCCTTCCTGAATTCGCGTCAGCAATTCGCGTCCGACGGTCCGCTCGGAAAAAAGACGCAATCGCGTTTGCTCATGCACAATGAAGTTTCGCCAGCAACGCTGCAAACAAACGGCCAGTTCGTTCACGCGCCGATCGAGCTCTACCGCCGCCGGCACAATCAATTCCGCTGCCGCACTCGGGGTGGGCGCACGCAAGTCCGCCATGAAATCGGCAATGGTAAAATCAATTTCATGTCCGACCGCGGAGACAATCGGTACGACTGCCGCCGCGATCGCGCGCGCGACAATTTCCTCATTGAACTCCCACAAATCTTCGATGCTGCCCCCACCACGGGCGACAACAATCAAATCAAGCGACGGCCAGATCACGCTTGGGTTTGAAAGCTCGTTAATGGCCGAGGCAATTTCCGCGGCGGCACCGAGGCCCTGTACCCGAACAGGATTGATCAGGATTTCGATGCCGCGGGCGCGCCGCCGCAAGATGTTGAGAATATCGCGGATCGCAGCACCGCTCGGGGATGTGACAATGCCGATGCGTTTCGGAAATTTCGGCAGCACTCTTTTTCGCGCCGGATCGAAAAGTCCTTCCGCTTCCAATTTTCGTTTGAGCGCTTCGAATTTCGCCTGCAGCAAACCGAGCCCGCGTGGCTGAACGATTTCGACACTGAGCTGGTATTGACCACGTGCCTCGAAGACGCTGACGTTTCCGTAAACCTGCACTTGCGCGCCATCCGCGAGCGGTTGTCGAAGCGAGAGAGGCGCGTTCCTAAAAATCACGCACGCGATCTGGGCGCGTGAATCTTTGAGCGTGAAATACTGATGTCCCGAAGGATGCTGCTTGTAGTTCGAGATTTCGCCTTGGACCCACACCGCTCCGAATCTCGTTTCCAGAGTGCCGCGAATTGCGCGGGTTAGTTCGGTTACGGTGAGAACTTTGCTCGCGGTAGAGCCGAAGAGATCGGTGGTCATGGAGAAAAGTTAAAAAAGTTAAAAAGGTTACATCGTTAAAACGAAGCCGCTGTACCGTTTTAACTATTTAACAAATCAACGATTTAACCTGTTCACAGCAACTCCGCTTGCGCCCCGCTCGGCGGTTTTAACCCAATCTTGCGATACGCTTTCGGCATTGCCACCCGGCCCTGCGGGGTGCGCTTGATATAACCTTCCATGATCAAATACGGCTCGTTCACTTCCTCGAGCGTGCCCGCTTCTTCACCGATTGCGACGGCGAGCGAATTCAATCCGACCGGCCCGCCGTTAAATTTGTGGATCAACGTTTCGATGATGCGCTTGTCCCACTCATCGAACCCATCGCGATCGATCTCGAGCATGGCCAGCGCACGATCGGCCAATTCTCCATTTATTTTTCCGTCAGCTTTGACCTGAACATAATCGCGCACCCACCAGAGCAGGTTATTGGCGGTCCGAGGCGTCCCACGCGCGCGCGCAGCGATCTCCGCCGCCCCGGGATCGTCAATCTCGACCTCAAGCAATCCCGCACTACGCCGGACGATTTTATGCATGTCGTCCGCGTTGTAATAATCGAGCCGCGCCGTCATTCCAAAACGCGAGCGCAACGGCGCGCTCACCATTCCTGCACGTGTGGTTGCGCCGATGAGGGTGAATTTCGGCAATTGCAATCGCAGACTGCGCGCTTGCGGCCCTTGGTCGATGATAATGTCGAGCCGATAATCTTCCATCGCCGGATAAAGATACTCTTCAATCGTGGGTTGGAGCCGGTGGATCTCGTCGATGAAAAGCACGTCGCCTTTTTCCAGACTCGTGAGCAGACCTGCTAACTCGCCCGCTTTTTCAATGACCGGGCCGCTGGTGTTCTTGATGTTCACATCCATTTCGTGCGCAATGATGTTCGCCAGCGTGGTTTTGCCCAGACCAGGCGGTCCGCTTAGCAGGATGTGCTGGAGGACGTCACTGCGCTTTTTTGCTGCGGCCACCAAAAGTTCCAACCTTTCGCAGACCTTCCTCTGCCCGGTGAACTCGCTGAACATTGGCGGTCGCAGCGAGACTTCGAGGGCGGCATCGGGTTCTGGCGGTTTCATGGTCGAGTTTGCGGAAATCTGATAACATCGAACCAGAAGTTACGCACGACGCGATTTGGGGAGCGTTAAATCGTGAATCGTTGCATCGTTAAATCGTCGGGCCGATTCACGGATCACGATTCACGATTCACTCCGCTTCCTGCAATCTTCTTCGTCAACACCAGTTCGGTTCCGCGGCGCCGCAAAATATAATCCACCTGATCGAAGGCGTTCCGAATCATCATCAGACCGAGGCCACCGGGCCTGATAACGTTATCACGTCGGCGATGCAGCGCTTCTGCCGGCGGTTGCATGCCATAATCGCGAAGGCGCATCCGCACGCAATTTTGTCGGGCCTCAAGTGAGAGGGCAATGAGCTGATCGTAGCGCAGATCGTAGGCGTGTCGGATAATATTTGTGCACGCCTCATCCACCCCCAATACCATCAGAGTGCGATCGCGCTCCGAGATCGGCATACTATCAAGAAAATGGCGCACGAAATTGCGCATTAGCGCGAGGTTGCCGGGATGGCTGGAAAACTCGAGCTTCCTTTTTTTCATTTCCGACCGCATCACGCTGGCGAGGGTTAGGATCGCTTCAAGTTTCGATCACAGAAAGATATGTGCCGCGGAGAGAGCGTGATTGAAACTCTGGAGAGCGCACGCTGCCCTAGTGGCAGCTGTGTTCTCCACAACAAGGAACACAGACTTTCTAGTCTGTGCGCCCAGCGGAGTTTTACTCCGCTGAGTAAACCGTGCGGGGTAGTTACCGAGGCAGCGGGTTAAAAACCCGCTGGGCGCACAGGCCGCAGGCCCGTGTTCCATGCTGCCGAAAATTGCACGCTGGCAGCGTGCGCTTCCCAGATCCAAACAAAAACGCGAAGCCCGCTGTGGACACAAAGGAAAAGCGAGTTTCCATTGCGAAGATGGTAAGAATTTTTGCCGTGTTGCTCCTCTCAGCATCCGCCGTTTTCGCGCAAACGAATCCCACCGCCTACGACGCGCTCCGTACCGTTGGCAATCAAGTGAATCGCAATTTCGTAAATCGCGTTGTGTCCGTCACAGGAGCCGATGGGAACCCTCAACCTTCCACCTGGAGAATTTTGATCGATGATCCAAATGCCCGCGGTGGAATCCGCGAAGTCGAAGTCACGGATGGGCGCATCACGTCCAATCGCGTTTCCAGTCACAACGTCGCCGGCACATCGCAAGGGGCGACCATCAATCCCGCGCGCTTGAATCTCGATTCCAGCGGTGCCTACGAAGTGGCGAGCCGCACCGCGGATTCATCGCACGTCCCTTTCGCGCTCGTTAGTTATAGCCTGCGCACCAACGAACGCGGAGACGCGACCTGGGTTGTCACTTTGCAAAATCAAAATCGCCGGCCTGTAGGCACGATTTACATCGGTGCAAATAAGGGAACGGTGACGCGCACCGAAGGAATGTTTGCCGGCGCGCCGATGGATGCGGTGGTGGAAGATCGGCGCGAGGGCGATGTCGGAGACGAGGAGCGCAGCGGTGACAATCGGATCATGCGTAGCGTGCGTCACATGTTTTATCGCGCGCGCGAACAGGCGCAGGAAACCTTTAAACGCGTGCGCCACAACTTTGCCGATTACATTCGGGGCAACGACTAACTATGGCTGAAGATTCACGCGAGCAAATCTGGCCATCGCTCGATTATTCGGCGTGGCGCGAGACGTGCGCGACGTTGCAGTTGTGGACGCAGATTGCCGGCAAAATCCGGCTGGCACTCGGCCCTTGGATCAATCACTCGTGGGGCGTAACTCTCTACGTTACTGCGAGAGGCTTAACCACGTCACTGATTCCGTATGGCACGCGCGCTTTCGAAATCGAGTTCGACTTTATCCGGCATCAGATGCGCATCACCACCGCAGAGGGCGACGAGCGCGCGATCAAATTACAGCCACAAAGCGTCGCGAGTTTTTACCGCGAGGTGATGAGTAAACTGCGAGAGCTCGCAATTGAAGTGCAGATCGGAATGAGGCCGAACGAAACGTTGGAAGCGATCCCGTTCGACCGCGATGAGAAACACGCGGCTTACGATCCGGAATACGCCGATCGGTTCTGGCGTGTGCTTTTGCAAGCTGATCGGGTTTTCAAGGAATTTCGTTCGGGTTTTTGCGGCAAGTGCAGTCCGGTGCACTTCTTCTGGGGCAGCTTCGATCTCGCGGTAACGCGCTTTTCTGGCCGGCGCGCGCCGCCGCATCCCGGCGGCATTCCCCATTTGCCTGACGCGATCACGCGCGAAGCCTATTCGCAGGAAGTGAGCAGTCTCGGTTTCTGGCTGGGCAACGACCAGATTCCCACGGCACTCTTCTATTCCTACGCCTATCCTTCGCCCGATGGTTTCGCGGATGCAAAAATTAAGCCAGCCGCGGCGTCGTTTCATCCGCAGTTGCGCGAATTCGTTCTGCCGTATGAGGATGCTCGCCGGGGGCAATCGCCAGACGATATGATCCTGGAATTCGCGCAAAGCACTTATGACGCCGCTTCCACGCTGGCGAAGTGGGACCGCGCCGCCTTCGAGGAGAAGAAACCAGCCTTGCATTCCGCGCGGCAACATTCGTAATTAAGCGGAATGATTTCCAGATGCGCGGCCGAAGTGGATGCCTGGCGTGAGGTAAAAGATGGATGGCGCCCACTGTATGGCGATGTCGATCAATTCGGCGTCGCAGTCGAATGGCATGACTTTCGCACGGAGCGTTCGTTCGATTGGGGCCGCAGTTTTCATCCGCGCAGCCTCGAGTTTTGTTTGAACCTGCAAGGCCATGGCGCGGTCGGCGCAGTTGGGCGAAAGCAGAGCGACTATGTGCCGGGTGATTCTGGCTATTACGCAGTCGGGGACGAACAATTGCCGGCATCGCGCCGCGCGCACGACCATCATCAATTCGTCACCCTGGAATTTTCACGAAAACATTTGCAAAAGCAGCTCGTGCAAAACGAATCCGATCTCGAGCCGGAGATCCGGCGTGTGATTTTTGGCGACAAAAATGAAAACGTAGTCGCGCCGGTGCGGCCCATGTCGATCCAACAACGGAATGTCGTGGCCACGCTGGCAAATCCGCCGGTCGCGAAAGCCGCCCAGATTCTCTGGTATCAAAGCAAAGCGCTCGAGTTAATGGCGCATTTTCTTTTCGAACCGAAGGATCCGGAATTTTTTTGCATGCGACAAAAAAGAGTGGCGCGCGACCGGGTGGAACGGACCAAGGAATTGCTGGCGCGCGATCTGGCCAACCCGCCAACATTGGAGATGCTCGGACAGGAAGTCGGTTGCAGCCCGTTTTACTTAAGCCGGATTTTTTCGCGCGAAGTCGGCCTCACACTTCCGCAATATCTCCGCAACATTCGGATGGAACGCGCAGCCGAACTTTTACGCAGCGGCCGATTTAATGTCACCGAAGCAGCAATCGAAGTCGGCTACTCCAGTCTGAGTCATTTCAGTAAAGCGTTCTGCGAAACGATCGGTTGTTGCCCGGTGCTCTATCCGGCGGCGAAGAATGTGATTCTGGATCGCTGACACGATCAGCGGGTTACAAGAGTTAAAAAGTTACAACGTTACAACGGCTTTCCTTTTCAACATTGTAACCCTTGTAACGCTGTTAACTTCTCTCTGATGAAAATCACCCGTGCGCTCATCTCCGTCTCCGATAAGAAAGGGATCGCGGAATTCGCGCGCGCCCTCGAAAAACAAGGCGTCGATATCATCTCGACCGGCGGTACTGCGGAACTACTGCGCAAACAAGGCGTGCCGGTGCGTGAGATATCCAGCTTCACTGGCTTCCCGGAAGTATTGGAAGGGCGCGTGAAAACTTTGCATCCGCGGGTGCACGGTGGCTTGCTCTACAAACGGAGCAACCCAAAGCATGAAAAGGAAGCGCGCGAGCAGGGTTTCGAGCCGATCGATCTCGTTGTGGTCAATCTCTATCCATTCGAGCAGACCATTGCGAAACCTGATGTGACCCTGGCCGAAGCAATCGAAAATATCGATATCGGCGGGCCATCGATGATTCGAAGCGCGGCCAAAAACTATGAGAGCGTCGCGGTTGTTGTCGATCCGGCCGATTACAATCTCGTGCTCGAAACCATGCGCGATAACGACGGCGAGACGACGTTGAAGTTGCGGGAGCGCCTCGCCATTAAAGCGTTCATTAAAACTTCTTCCTACGATCGCGCCATCAGCACATTCCTGAACCAGGAACAAACAACCGATGCCTCCTTCTCATTGACGATGCCGCTGGTGACGCATTTGCGTTACGGCGAAAATCCGCATCAGAAAGCCGCGCTCTACGGTGATTTTGATCGGCACTTTGAAAAACTGCACGGCAAAGACCTGTCGTTTAATAACATTCTCGACATCAGCGCGGCCACCAGTTTGATCGGCGACTTCGAGGAAGCGACGGTTGCGATTTTGAAACATACCAATCCGTGCGGAGTGGGGAGCGATCCCGATCTCCGCCAGGCGTGGGAGAAAGCGTTTGCCACAGACAAGCAGGCGCCCTTTGGCGGCATCATCATTTGCAATCGCGAAATCGACGAATCGCTGGCCAAAGTCATCAGCGAAATTTTCAGCGAAGTGATTATTGCACCGGAATTTTCCGCAGAGGCACGCACAATTTTGCAGAAGAAAAAAAATCTGCGTCTGATACGGTTGCTAGCTCCGCCCGCAGAACTTTTGCCGAAAAAAGATATTTGTTCCGTGTGCGGCGGTTTGCTTGTGCAGGAGCCGGACACGGACGCCGAAGAAAAGGAACGCGTGGTTTCAAAACGCCAGCCGACTCAAAGCGAACTCGAGGCGATGCGGTTTGGCTGGCGGGTGGTGAAGCATGTGAAATCAAATGCGATCGTTTACGCGGCGCCTGACCGCACTCTTGCTATCGGGGCGGGCCAGATGTCGCGGGTCGATTCTTCGCGGATTGCGATTTGGAAAGCGCAGGAAGCAGGGCTCTCTCTCAAAGGCAGCGCTATCGCTAGCGACGCGTTTTTCCCATTCGCGGATGGTCTTATCGCCGCCGCCCATGCGGGTGCCACCTGCGCCATTCAACCGGGCGGGTCAATGCGCGACGAAGAGGTGATTACGGCTGCCGATGAGCGCGAGATGGCGATGATTTTCACCGGGGTCCGTCATTTTCGACACTGAGCGCGACATCCGCGCGAAGTTCCAAATTCCAAGCTCCAAATTCCAAGGAAACTCCGACTTCCAACTCAAAGGAGTTGTTCGTTGAAATTCATTTGGAGCTTGGGATTTGGGTTTTGGGATTTCCGCGGGGCCTTCCCCGCGGCTCTATGGCTTAAACGTGATCGGTACCACGAGACTCCATTCTCGCCCCGGTTCCGAACGCCACTCCTGAAGCGCGGCAACGGCCGCTTGGTCGAGCAATGGGTTGCCGGTGGAGCGCATAGTTTGGACCGCAACGGCATTCCCATTTGTGTCGAACAAAACGCGGAAACTGCCCGAGCTTTGTCCTGCTCCACGGGACTGTCTTGCCTCTGTGGGATAACGTGGCGCCGGTGCGTAAATCAGTTTTGACCCTCGAAGCGGAATCTTCGCCGCTGTTGGACTTCGGGTTGCCGTTGGCGATGCCGTTGGGGTCGTAAAATGCGACGACGTCGTCAGGTTTTCCCAGCTCGCAATCATGTTCGATGAAACTTGCGCCAGCAGAGTGCCAGCGATAGCGGCCGGCCTGATCGCGCACGAATTGTTTCCCGCGCGAAAAGCGACGATGCCGATGACCTCGCCGCGCTGATCGATGACGGGTGCACCTGCGCTCGTTTTCGGCAGAGCGGGTGTCACGTCAAACCATTCACCCGCTTCGTCGGAAAAGCGTCCGCTGATTTTTTCCTCGAGCACCCCCGAGTTTGCGCGTTCAACCTGACTAAAAACAACTGCGACATTGCCGCCGATATCCGGCAGAGCCTTCGTACTCGCCGCAAGAAATGGTAACGTCCGTGTCGCGTCAGCTTTCAAAAGCACAAGATTTTGTGCCGCTACCTGGGCAAGGGCGCCCGATACATTGTAAATCGCGCCATCAGCCGCTTTCGCGACCGCATTAACACCGCCCGCTATCACACTGCGATCGGCAATGAATTTTCCGTCGTCGGAAACGAAGAAGCCGTGGCCGTTTGCAGTGAGGTGTCCTGTTTCGTCGAAAACGGATACGATTATCACGGCTGGGCGAATCGATTGCGCGACCTGGGCGAAATCGCTTGTCGGCGTTTGCGAAGGCTGCGCCGAAGGTGCGGCGATTGATTGGATCGGGGTGGGAGATGCCGGCGACGAAGACGGTTCAGTTGCGCGGGCCGCGGGATGCTTGCGCTCACATGAAACGAGCGCGCACAGAGTGAGAATAAAATAGAGCGGAACGCGTCGCATGCGCTCATTTAACGACATTCCCGGAACGCCGCACACTCAAGAAAAAAAAGCGGCTGCGATCATCCCATGCGAGAGCCTGCGTTTGGCCACGGCTGACAGCGACAGGCCAGTGCTCTTCTCATTAACTCCGGGCTTTAGTCCGGTGTACATCCCGCCCGATCGCACTTAAGCCGTTTTCAATGGCTTTCTCATCTGACAGCGCAAATCACAGCGCTCGATGGACATCGGCATCAAGGCTAAGCCGTTAAAACGGCTCGTTTCCTATCTCACGCGAGAACCACCGGCCTGAAGGTCGGTGTTAATAGGAGCGCGACTCACAGCCCGCGTTGCAGGAAGGCTAAGCCGGCACCCGGCCCTTCCTTCGCATCGACGCTGCCTGAATGAGAAAGCCGAGAAGCACGAGGGCCGTAAATAACAGCACTTCGCCTGTCGGTGGCAAAGAGATCGCGCTCGTGATCAGATGTGCGCCGATCAGTGAGGAAATAAAAATTAGAGCCCAGTCGAACAACATCAGGAGCAAGATGGCACCGATTAAGCCGCCGATAATAAAAGTAAGCCAGTAATGTGATGCATATTGCGCCAGAAATGTCGCCACCAAACCAACGGCAAAGCGGCCCCCGGCGAGGAAACCAGCCAGCCCGATTGCCAGTTTTTGCAGAAACAGTGCCAGTAATGCGCCGATGAAGCCAAGCAGGATGGCGAAGGTTAGTTGCAACAACGCGGATGGCTCACTCACGATGTGCGAAGCCAGCGTCACGCCCGCGGCAAACCCGATCGCCGCCACGCAAAGCCAGAAAAGTTTGCGCCCAAACAGTAGCACGACCGCTCCAATCAGTGCGCTAAGGATGGGGATGGAAGCGTTCATGAATGTGTTGTTGCCTCGCTCCCCGGTGATCAGCGACTATCTTGATTCTGCCTGCGTTTTATCATTTCCGAGTGGAGTCGAGGAAGCTCTAACTATTGGTCTGCAAAAAAATAGCAAGAGATGTCTCGCTCCCGAGCCGGACTGATACATTCGCTCAAAATGACAAAAAATTTCAGCGTGAGGCGATCGCGTTACTGCTTCAGCACACCCTTCAGATGTGGCCAAAAGATAATCGCGCCAATCACTGATGACGCGACGGCAGTGATGAGCACCGCCCCGGCAGCTACATCCTTGGCGTCGCGCACAACGGGATGAAAATTCGGCGACGTCGCGTCGGCCAAGAATTCGAATGCTGTATTCAAAGCTTCCGCGGTCCAAACCGTGGAGGCTGCGAGCACGATCCAGCACCATTCCGAACCCGAGAGCTGAAAGAAAAATCCGGCTGCGATCACTACGCCCGTGGCAATCGCATGAATCCAGGCGTTGTGCTGGCAGCGCATCATTCGGATTATGCCCGCTATCGCGTAACGAAAGCTGCGGATGCGTCCGGTAAATTGAAACGGACGAGTCTCCATAAGATTCAGCTATTAGTGTTACGGCTTCTTCATCATCGCATCGCGCTTCGGTTTAAACTCGTTGCCGGGTTTCCATTCCGGGAATTTGGCGCCGTTCGCGACTTCGTCGCCGACTACGAAGAGAAGTTGCGTGTCCTGCACCGCGCCGGACAAATCCCAATCCGGTTTCACTTCATCGGAAACCTGATGGTAATCGTGGAGATCGAACTCATCGGCCCGCAGTGGTGCGTCGGGCGCACGCACGAGTAAATGCTCCTTGTCCCCGATGTAGAGTGACGGCACACCGGCTTTGGCGAATTCAAAATTATCCGCGCGATAAATGCTGCCTTTCTCAGGACGCGGATTGGGGATGGCGGTGCGTCCCTGTACTTTTGCCACTCGCGCCAGTGCATCATCCAGGGTGGACATGCCGAAACTGGTATCCTCGATGTCGCGCGCTTTTCCCCAGACATTCATGCTGTCGATGTTGATATCAGCCAGCGTTTTCTCGAGTGGGTAAAGCGGATGCATAGCATAGTATTTTGCGCCGAGTAATCCCGCTTCCTCCGCCGTGGTCGCCAGAAAAAGCAAAGTGCGTTTCGGCGGCGGATTCAATTTGGTAAAGGCGCGTCCGAGTGAGATCACCGCTGCGACACCGGAAGCGTTATCCACCGCGCCGTTGAAAATCTGATCGCCCTGCAACTCAGGATGTTTGCCCAGGTGATCCCAATGCGCGCTAAAAATGACGTATTCCTTCGTTAACTTTGGATCCCTCCCTTCTAGCTTGCCGATAACATTGTGCGATTCAACCGAGCGAACTTGTTGTTTGATATCGAAGTTCGCTTTCACCCCGAGCGGGACCGGTCGGAAATCTTTCCTGATCGCAGATTTCTTCAATGAGTCAAAGTCGTGTCCGGAATCGGCGAGTAATTTCTTGGCGACGTCGACCGTAATCCAGGAACGCACCGAAACCGCGCCTGCGTTCTTGTCCGGCGCGTCGAGTTCGAAATTTTCCTTCGACCAACTCGTGCGCACCACGGAATACGGATACGCCGCTGGCCCCGTCTCGTGAATAATGATGGCCGCGGCTGCGCCTTTCTGCGCCGCAATTTCGTACTTGTACGTCCAGCGCCCGTAATAGGTCATGGCGCTGCCGCCAAACATTTTCTCGTCGAGCTTTGCCGAATCATTCGGATCGGGAATGGGAGGATCGTTAATCAACATCAGGAGCGTTTTCCCGCGGACATCGACATCTTTGTAATCGTTCCAGCCGTATTCACGAGCGACGATGCCGTATCCGACAAACACGATGTCCGAGTTCTCAACTTTGATTTCGTTTTGCAATCGTGCCGACGATGCGACGTAATCATCCGGATAACTCAAGGTCGTTGTCTTTCCGCCGACGGCAAAGGACGCGCTCGGCGTCGTTTTGATTCCGGCGAGCGGAACTTCCTGAAAGTAAGTGCCGTCTGGATTTCCCGGGCTCAATCCGGTCTGCTTGAATTGGTCGCTGATGTATTTGATCGAAAGTTCTTCGCCTTTCGATCCCGGGGCGCGGCCTTCGAATTCATCCGAGGCCAGCATTTTGATACGGGTGAGCAATCCATCCGGTGTGATCGCATCCAGCGCAGGCTTGAGCCGTTCCGTTTCAGGATCATCAGCGAAAGCGGTGGCGAAAAGAGTCAAGGTAATGAGGCAAACGAAGAGTTTCATGTGAGCTCCAGTTGATCTTTCTGTAACGGCGGGCCGCGCGTGTGCAACTCGAGGGCTCGTTGGTAGTCGCGAGCGATCACGCACGCTTGTCAGACCGAGTCCGGCAGCTGCCGGATCGAGGGATCCCGGTGCGTTCCCTTAAAGCTTCCGCCACGGGATCCTTAGACCTCGCTCGGGATGACGGCTTACTGCGACGGCGCAGCCGGGGCGCCCCCATCGCTAATCCCGATTTTCTTCAAGAATGGCTGCACCGATTGTTTGCGGCCCAGAAATTTCTCAATCGAATCGTTGACATCGCGGGAATCGCCCACGGCGTAAATTTCATTGCGCAATCGAACTCCGGCTTGCTGATCAAAGTACCCTTCAGGCGCACTTTCAAAAACGGTAGCCATGTCTGCGGCGATGGCATCGGCCCAGGCGTACCCGTAATAGCCGGCATCGTAGCCGTTGAGATGACCGAAGTAGGAAACGAAGGTCGTGCTTGGATCAATTGGCAGGAAGACCTTTTCCAGAATCGGATTGGAGATGGCGACGCAATCATACGGCGCGTTCTCTGCGTGCGGTCCATGCAACGCGAGGTCTAGCGAAGCAAAAGCAAATTGCCGCCGGTAAAACACCCCTGCGGTCGCAAGCTTGGCGTCTTTCATTTTTTGGATGGTCTCGGCCGGAATTTTCTTCGAAGGATCACGGTAATCCGCGGCGAAAGAATCGAGCACGTTCTTATCCCAGACCCAGTTTTGCAGCATTTGCGAGGGGGCCTCGACGAAATCGGTCGGAACATGTGTGCCGGCGAAGCGCGCATACTTGGCGTGCGTCGTGATGGTATGCAGGACGTGACCAAATTCGTGGAATAGGATCTCCACTTCGTTATGGCTTAACAATGATGGCTTGTCCGCGGTCGCAGGTGGGAAGTTGCAGAGCAGCGTCACCGTTGGTCGCTGATATTTTCCATCCGGCAAAAGCTTGCCGCCGATAATTTCGAATTCGGCAAAGTGATTAAACTTTCCGTCGCGCGGAAACATATCGAGGTAGAACAAGCCCAGTGGTTCACCACTGGCCGCGTCGCTCACGGACCAGAGTTCGAGATCGCCGATCCATTTATAGGGGACGGCGACTTGTTCGAACTTCAGATCAAAAATCCGCTGGTAGATGGCAAACATTCCATCGAGCACTTTCTGGAGCGGGAAGAAATTCCGCAGCGCCTGGGCATCGACGGCGAATTTCTGTTTCTTGAGTTGGTTTTGGTAATAGCGCCAATCCCAAATGTTGATCCGCGGCGCGGTGAAAACCCCGTTACCATGCGGTTGGACATCAAGCTGTTTCATTTTCTGAAGTTCACTCAATTCCGCCGCGAACTTCGGTTCAATTCCCGCCACCAGATCGTCGATATATTTCTGTGCCGCGGCGCCGGTTTTCGCCATCCGCGGTTCGGTTTGGAAATCATCCCAGGATTTGTAGCCGAGCCGGAGCGCGATTTTATTGCGCAAGGTCAGCATCTGATTTAGCAACGGCACATTCTTCTCCTTCGCCAGTGTCTCGCGCGCGATGTAAAGTTTCTTCCGAGTCGCTTCACTCTTCGCGTTTTCTTCCACGGTATTGTACTGCCAGGTGACGTTGGCCAGCACGCTGTAGGCATCGTCACCAGTTTTGATTCCGGGCTTGGTGAAAAAATCCTCCGGCATTCCCTCAAGCTCGGCTTTAGTGAAAACGACCGGGCGCTTGGCGTTGGCGATGTTGCTGTTAAAATCGGTGCCGAGTCGGGCCAATTGCTTGCGTAATTGCTCGACCTCCTTCCGCTTCGCTGCCGGTAAGGCGAGACCGGCTCGGCGATAATCGCGCATCGTTTCGTCGAGCAATTTTTTGTCCTCGCCAGTAAGTTGCGGATTGGCGTCGGCGAAAGCCTTGATCGATTTGTAAACGTCCTCGCGATAATCAATCCCGACAAACCAATCGTTCAGTGTTTTGACCGCGTTCTCCGCCGCCGCCCGCATCTTCGGATCGGTATTCGCTTCCTTAATGATGGTGGCTTTGTTTTCGACGTTGTTGACTTCGTAAGCGAGGTCGTCGAGGGCGACGACGGTATTTTGAAATGTCACCTTTTTGCGATCGAGCTTGCCGATTGCATCCAACACCGCGTTGCCCTTTTTGATTGCCTCCCTGGCTGATGTTTCAACCGCTTCGGGCGTTTGCGGCCAATCGGGAATGGTCAGTTGTGCGTTTGCTTTGGCGCCTGCATCGCGATAGCTATCGATCGATTTCAAATCCTCAGCCCGCGCGCCAAATGCGAGCCCGAGAACCAATAAAAGGGTATAACGGAAATTCATAGACGTTGTATCGACTAAATGAATTGTGTAGAAGCGCGACGTTAAATCCAAATGCGCGATCTCGCCGAGAAATTTTTCCTCGCCTTCATTCCGATCTTTGTCGCGATTGACCCCATCGGCTTGGTTGCACTTTTTATCGGGCTCGGGACGAGCGCGTCACCCGAGAATCGCAAACAACAGGCTTTTCTCGGAATTTTCACCGGCCTGTGTGTTGCCATCGGTTTTATCTTTCTCGGCAAAATCATCTTTGCCGCGCTCGGAATCACGGTCGCTGATTTCCAAATCGCCGGCGGTCTCATTCTCCTCATCCTAGCCGCGCGTGAACTGGTGACGTTCGGACCGCCCGATCGCGGTGGTGGCGATGAATTTGGGATCGTCCCGCTGGGAATGCCGTTAATTGCGGGGCCCGCGTTGCTTACGGCCCTCCTTATTCTGATCGACACCGTCGGGCTTGTTTTCACACTTCTGTCATTGCTGGTGAACCTCGCCCTCGTCGCCGTCGCACTCTGCAATGCTGATCGCTTCAGCCGCTGGATGGGAACGCAAGGTTTGCGCGGTGTTTCGAAAATCATTGCGCTTTTGCTGGCCGCGATCGCCGTCAGCTTAATACGGCGCGGTTGGCACGGGGTCTGACGGCGGCTCAGACAAAGCTCTGAGTTCCGACTCTGTTGTCGGTTCGCATCGCTCCGGTATCACCCGAAGTTCGACGCTGCGTTATAAAGATTCTACACGGCTGCCGCTGGCAATGTGCCGCCGGACGTCTGGCCAGAATTGAATCAGTTCCGCGGTTTTGTCACCGGCCTGATAGCGCCGATTCAACTCCGCCTCGATGGCCTTGATCTCATCCTGCTGCGGAAGCGGTTGTCCGTGATAAATGTAGGCAGGCACACCATTGCGGGTCTGGGTCAGCGTGACCATTCCGTACAGATCCAGACGGCGTTTCTGCAGTTGTTCCGTAGTCCAGCTCCGGTAAACCGGGTTTGGGTGGCCCCACACCTCGGCGGTCCTTGCATACCGATCATACGGGTAATTGGCTGTCTGCACCGGTGCCGGAGGTTGTTCTGCGCAGCCGATAAGGCTGGCGACAAATACTGCCAACAATAATTGTTTCATAGTCTGTCAGTTAAGCTTTGATTTGTTTGAACCTCTTGTACTCATTCAACCCCACTTCAATATAACCGATTCGGCAAAAAAGCACGCGGTCTATAGGTTGACACTGGTAACGCTGCCGTTACCGTCCGGTTTCTATGAGGTTTCCCTTGGCGCTCACTAGCAAGATCGCTGCGTACATCATCGGCCATAAGATTCGTGGCACGAAGAAGTTCGCCACCGTATTGCAGCTGGAGCCTCTGCACACTTGTAACCTGACCTGCACCGGCTGTGGCCGGATTCGCGAGTATTCCACCTCGCTCAAAGACATGATGCCGCTGGAGGATTGCCTCGGCGCGGCCCAGGAATGTAACGCGCCGATGGTTTCAATCTGTGGGGGCGAGCCGCTAATTTATCCCCACATCGAAGCCCTCATTAATGGTTTGCTGGGGCAAGGGCGGATCGTTTACGTCTGCACCAACGCCATGTTCATGCGCAAAAAAATGCGTGAATGGCTCACAGAAGAATTGCGGAATGCGAACAACGCCAGTCCGGCTCGGACCGGGTTGCGGACGAATTTGGAGAACAAACTGAATGGATTAATTGCGGAAGGCCTGGTTTCAACAAAAGATGCCGAGGCAATTCGTAACCCCAAGCCCGCGACTGGCAAACCGGTCATCGCGCCGTCGCGCTGGATGTATTGGAACGTGCACCTCGACGGGCTCGAACGGACGCACGATCTCATCGTCGAACGCGAAGGCGTATTCAAGGAATGCATTCTCGCGATAAAAATGGCGAAAAGCCTGGGCTACCAGGTCGCCACGAATACTACCATCTACAAGGAAACCGACATGGACGAGGTCGAGCAAATGTTCGACTTCCTCGCTGATCTCGGCGTTGACGGCCATACTATCACGCCTGGCTACGATTACGATGCAGCCAAAAAAGACATGGTGAAACGACTCAATTTGCAGCCCGAAAACTTCTTCCTCACCCGCAAGGCGACAGTCGAGAAATTCGCCCGGATGGAAGAGTGGATGAACCGCTACACTTTTTTTGGCACGCCGATCTATTTTGAGTTTCTTGCCGGGCATCGCGATTTGACTTGCTCGGCCTGGGCCATTCCGACTCGTAACCTGATGGGTTGGAAAGCGCCATGCTATTTCATGACCGACACCATCGGCACGAAAGGCCATTACAAGACCTATGCGGAGTTGCTGGAAAAAGTGGAGTGGGACAACTACGGGGTTGTGGATGGATTGGCGCGCGATCCGCGCTGTGAGAATTGCATGACCCATTGCGGCTACGAACCAACGGCAAGCCTCGGTCTCCACGCCAAACGGGGTGACACTTGGAAAACATTGAAGTTTAATTTCGGGCCGCGACCGAAAAGTGCGGGTCGAGGCAACGAAATCGCAGCTTATAACGGCGTAAGCTCAGGCAACGGTCATCTGACCGGCAAGCGTCCCGCTGCGCTCGAAGCAAAAGTTTCCTGATCTCTTATGGCGACGAATTCGCCCAACCTGATTTCTTTACCAAGCGCGCGTCCCGAGACCGGCATATCCTACACTGCTAACGATTCTCAGATTGCTTCGGCCATTTGCCAGGCGCAGGAAAATTTGTTGCGCCAGCAAAGGCCGGACGGCCACTGGTGCGGCGAGTTATTTGTCGATAGCACACTGTGCTCTGATTACGTGCTATATCTGCATTGGCTGGGCGAGGTCGATCGCGATCTTCAGGAGCGTTGCACCCAACATATCCTGCAGCGGCAATTGCCCGATGGCGGCTGGAACATTTATTTTGGCGGGCCCAGTGAAATTAACGCTTCCGTCAAAGCTTACTTCGCTCTGAAACTTGCCGGCTATTCAGCCGATCTGCCATTCATGCGCGAAGCGCGCGCCAACATTTTGCGACTCGGCGGCGTCCCCCGCGTAAACACCTTCAGCAAGCTTTATCTAGCGCTCATGGGCCAGTTCCCATGGAAATATCTGCCGACGATACCGGTGGAAATGATTCTGCTGCCAACCTGGGCGCCGTTTCACATTTACAAAATGTCATCGTGGAGCCGCGCCATGCTGGTGCCGCTCGCCATCATCAATCATTTCAAGCCGACGCGCGAGTTGCCCGGCGAAAAACAACTGCACGAGTTGTATCCGCTTGGGACCGAGCATAAGGATTTCCGGCTGCCGCGCGACGAACGGACCTTTACCTGGCGCAATTTATTTCTCCGCGGAGACGACGCGCTCAAGATGTTGCATCGAATTCCCTGGAAACCATTTCGCCGGCTCGCGCTCGAGGAAGCCGAGCGCTGGATGATGGAGCGCATCGGCGATGGCAGCGATGGCTTGGCTACCGTTTATCCGGCAATGCTCAATGCGCTCATTGCTTTGCACGCCCTCGGTTATCCGAACAGCCATCCCGCCCTGGCAAAAGCGAAAAAAGATTTCGAAGGATTGTTCGTCAACGATCCGGAAGATTTTCGGATTCAGCCCTGTCTTTCGCCGGTTTGGGACACCGCCATTAATATCATCGCCTTGGCGGAAAGCGGCCTACCTGCCGAGCACCCTTCTTTGCAGAAAGCGGCTGCATGGTTGTCGAACAAAGAAGTTCGAATCCGGGGGGATTGGGCGAAGAACAATCCTCATCCCGAAGCCAGCGGTTGGGCGTTTGAATATAACAATGTTTATTACCCCGACACCGACGACACCGCGATGGTGCTGATGGCGCTGCGCCTGGTTCATCCGAAAGATAAAAAGGGTTACGAAAATTTGTTCCAGCGCGCCTTGGCCTGGCAACTGAACTTTCAATGTCGCGATGGCGGCTGGGCCGCTTTCGATAAGGATGTGATTGACGGCTGGCTTGAAAATATGCCCTTCGCCGATCACAACGCGATTCTGGATCCGACTTGCAGCGATCTGACGGCGCGGACACTTGAGCTTTTCGGTTACATCAACTTCAACCGGCACGATGCGAGCGTAGAGAGCGCGATTCGGTATTTGATCGCCACTCAGGAAGACGATGGCTCATGGTATGGACGCTGGGGCGTGAATTATATTTATGGCACCTGGCAGGTCCTGCGCGGGCTGCGCGCCATTGGACAGGACATGACACAGGACTGGATTCTGCGCGGACGCGATTGGCTCGAAAGTTGTCAGAATGACGACGGTGGCTGGGGCGAAACCTGTGCCACCTATGACGATCCTTCGGCCAAAGGAAAAGGCGAAAGTACCGCTTCACAGACGTCCTGGGCAATCATGGGCATTTGCGCGTGTGGCGATCTCAATCGGTCGACCGTGCAGCGCGGCTTGCGTTATCTTCTTTCGACCCAGCAGGCAGACGGGTCGTGGAACGAACCGCAAATCACCGGTACCGGTTTCCCCGGCGTGTTTTACTTAAAATACGACATGTACCGGCAAAATTTCCCGCTCCTCGCGCTCGCCACCTACGTGAATTACCGCCGCGGCTTGGGTCATCCGCCGAGCTTTTTCCGCTGCAACTGACCGACCGTCGTCCCGAGCGCAGCCGAGGGATCCCGTTGCGAAAGCTTTAAGCTAACGTCCACAGGATCCCTCGACTACGCTCGGGATGACAGACATAATTGACGCGCCGCCCTTCGCGCCGAAGAGTCTTTATTATGGCTTACGAATTACCAAAACTTCCCTACGCATACGACGCGCTCGAGCCGCACATCGACGCGCGCACGATGGAAATTCATCACACCAAGCATCATCAGGCTTACATCACCAACGTTAACAACGCGCTGAAGGATCAACCTGAACTGGCGAAGAAATCCGTCGAAGATTTGATTCGCGATTTGAATGCCGTGCCCGAAACCATTCGCACCGCCGTCCGTAACAACGGTGGCGGCCACGCCAATCATTCTTTCTTCTGGAAGATCATGGGTCCCGGAAAAGGGGGCGAGCCAAAAGGGAAGCTCGCCGATGACATTAAATCAACCTTCGGCAGCTTCGATCAGTTCAAGGAGAAATTTGCTGCCGCGGGCGTCGGCCGTTTTGGCAGCGGTTGGGCGTGGCTAATCAAAAATAAAGGGGCCAAACTCGAAGTGATTTCGACGCCGAACCAGGATTCACCGTTAATGGATGGTAACACGCCGGTTCTGGGCGTCGACGTTTGGGAACATGCCTACTACTTGAACTATCAAAACCGTCGTCCCGATTACATCAAAGCCTGGTGGAACGTAGTGAATTGGGACGAAGTGGCGAAGAATTACTGAGCCTGTTTTCTGTAGCGGCGGTCTATGACCGCCGTTTTTAAATTAGATCCGGCGGTCACAGACCGCCGCTACAGATATGGCATATCTAAACGAGAATTATCTCAAACTTCAGGCTGGTTATTTATTTCCGGAGATCGCGCGACGCGTCCGCCGATTCTCAGAAGAAAACCCCGACGCAGCCCGGCGATTAATTCGTTGTGGCATCGGTGACGTGACTGAGCCGTTGCCGCGGGCCGCGATCGAGGCAATGAAAGCTGCGGCCGAAGAGCTCGGAAATCGTGAAAGCTTCCGTGGCTACGGGCCCGAACAAGGCTACGAATTCCTGCGGAGCAAAATCGCGCAATTTGATTATCGCAATCGCGGAATCGAAATCGCGGATGACGAAATTTTCCTGTCTGATGGCTCGAAATGCGACTGCGGTCACATTCTCGATATTCTGGGCACGCAAAATAAGATCGCGATTACCGATCCGGTCTATCCAGTTTACGTCGACACCAATGTAATGGCCGGGCATACCGGACCAGTCCGGACCGATGGCAGCTACGAAGGCATTCTCTACTTACCCTGCACGATTGAGAATAATTTCGTTCCGGAACCTCCGCAGGAACACGCGGACGTCGTTTATCTTTGTTTTCCCAACAATCCAACCGGCGCGGTGGCATCGCGTGCGCAACTGACGAGTTGGGTCCAGTACGCGCGGGACCATGATTCGCTGTTGTTGTTCGATGCCGCCTACGAAGGATACATCCGCGATCCCGGGATTCCGCACTCAATCTTCGAAATTGATGGCGCGCGCGAATGCGCAATTGAGTTTCGCAGCTTCTCCAAGACTGGTGGCTTCACCGGCGTTCGTTGCGGTTTTACCGTTTTGCCAAAGTCTGTTCTTGCCAGAACTGAAAACGGCAAAAAATTAGCGCTCCATCCGCTCTGGCATCGACGCTGGAGTACGAAATCAAATGGCGTGAGTTATCCGGTGCAACGTGGCGCGGAGGCGCTTTATTCCACGGAAGGTCGGGAACAAGTGCGCGCTCTCGTCGATCATTACATGGGTAACGCGCGAATTCTCAAGGAGGCGGCCCGCGTCGCCGGTTTCGCAGTCCATGGCGGCACCAATGCGCCTTACATTTGGGTGGAAACGCGGCCCGGCCAAACGAGCTGGCAAACCTTTGACTGGATGCTGCGCGAACTAAACGTCGTTATAACACCCGGCTGCGGTTTTGGTTCGAGAGGAGAAGGCTTCTTCCGAGTTTCAGCATTTAACAGTCGTGCTAGCGCCGAGGAGGTCGCGCGGCGGCTGCGCAACGCGAGCGCTTCAGACTCGAGAGCCTGAGGGGCGATTTGCCCGCGGCCGCTTTCGTCGCGAGTTAACATTCCACTGTCGCATATGCAACATCTAAATATTAACTCGCTATTTGCCGAGATGGGGTCTCAACAACCTCCGCAGATCCGTCCCTTATCGGAGCTGCTTGCACTGGGTAAATTCTCTGCTTCCCGTTGTTAAGTGGCTGCGCAAAATTTACCGCAACTGTATCGCTTTTGTTTCCTGATGACGGGCGAGGCGTCGAAAGCGCAGGACGTTTTTCAGGACACTTTACGAGAAGCTGCATTTCTTGCCGCCAATGGCGAGCCGCCGGCGGATCGCTGCTGGTTTTTTCGCGAAGCGCGCTGGCGTTGCCTCGATGTAGGTGCCCAGGGCGTGCAGCCAGAGCACGGGGCGAGCGCGTCGACCGAAGTTTCGCCGCAGGCGCCTGAACAAATTGAGCAACTCGAACCTGAACAACTGGCGATTTGGATTTCGGCCGCACCGGAACCACAACGCAGCGCCCTCGCCCTCTATTATCTGGATGAATTTAACTATCGTGAAATGATGTCGATGCTTGGTCTGAAATTAAATGAGCTCTCCCGCGCGATCGCCTCCGGGCGTCGCGAATTTCAAGCGTGGCTCAATGCAACGGTACCGGCGTCGTCCCCAGAATGAAGCGCTTGTCACGCGGCCTACGCACGCTGGCGGATTGTGCGCCTATCGCAAATGCGAAGGCGCCCGATCGCCGCATGCGCACAGCCGTAACGCGCGCGAAACGAACGGAAGATTTTGCGGCGCAGCAATCGTTTGATCGCGCAGTCGCCAAATTGGTGCAAGCAACCCCAGTATCGCACGAAATCCAGGAATGGTTTGTTAATGAAAAAATGGCTGAAGGGGCGAAGCGCAATTGGAGAAAAACCGCGCTTCATCCCGCGATTCTCGCCATCGGAATCGCATTGGCGGTGATCGCGGTGGTCGCGTGGATCAAGTTCGACGAACAAATGCACGCTTTCCCCGGCACGGCGACGGCTAAGAAATTGCTGAATGTGGCGGCGATGACGCGGCCTTCGGAATTGGAGCCGATGCAGACGGAGGCTGGAACACTGAGCGATTTGTTTTTTATGAAATACCGGCTGGAGCATTACGATGTGGCGCCGGGATTTTCTCACCAGCGCACGATTGGTGTCCGCGTTTTTGATGACGATGAAGCCGGTCAGGTTGCACAAATCGGTCTGGTGGAAAAACGAATGCAGTTGTTTCTGTTTCCAGCGCGGCGCGATTCGAAGACTGGAAAGCCGGAGGAATTCGAGGGCTGGCGTTACATCGAGCAGGAAGGATGGACCGGTGCGGTGCAGGCGCGCAAAGGCGTTCTTTTCATGGCTGCAGTTCGCGGCACGAAAAAGGACCTCGCTCCTTATTTAGCGAAACCGTAATTGGATGCGAATTCTCGGGCGTTCTTTTGCACTGCCAG
>QHRA01000219.1 GCA_003221295.1 Verrucomicrobiota bacterium
TGCTGCCCGGAATGATTGGAGGCAGCGTTCGAGAAAGTGCGGCGGAAGAAAGTTTGCGGTCAGTTGGTTTAGGCGAACGGCTGCAACATTTGCCGGCGGAACTTTCCGGCGGCGAGCAACAACGCGTGGCGATCGCGCGAGCGCTGGTGAATGATCCGGCGATTGTTTTTGCCGATGAACCGACGGGTAATCTCGATTCCAAGACGGGCGACGCGATCATGGATTTGCTGTTGTCATTGGCGGGGGAGCGAAAGAAGACCTTGTTGGTGGTAACGCACGATCCGCGGCTAGCCGCGCTGGGAGATCGGCGGCTGCACATGGTGGACGGAGTCTTGGAGTAGACGTTAACTTGTTAAAAGGGTTAAAATGTTAAAAAGGGAATGTTTTCCATTTTAACAATTTAACCTTCCCCCCTTGAATTGCGGCGGGAACATCGGAGATTTTTTTGTGCTTACAAAAACTACAGCTGATGGGGATGGGACAACTTTAATGGAAGAGCCGCGCAAAACCACTCGCACGGGTAAACCGGCGAACGAATCAGGTCCCGCGAAGGCGGCCAAGTCTTTGACGATTTTTCTCGATGGAGAATTCGTGCCCGAAGGAGACGCGAAAGTTTCGGTCTTCGATCATGGGCTGCTGTATGGCGACGGAATTTTCGAGGGAATTCGTTTTTACAACGGCGGCGTTTTCCGGTTGGAAGAACACCTGGAACGGCTGTGGGACTCGGCGCGCTCGATTTGCCTGGAGGTTCCGATGTCGCGCAGCGAAATGACGGAAGCGTTGCTGGAAACGATCCGCAAAAATGATCTGCGCGATGGCTACATTCGCCTGATCGTTACCCGCGGCGTCGGCAATCTGGGATTGAATCCGGCGCAATGTAAGCGGCCGAGCGTGATCATCATCGCGACGACGATCGTCCTTTATCCGGCCGAGATGTTTCAGAGAGGTCTCACGGTGGTGACTGTTGCGACACGCCGAACCGGGCCCGGCGCGCTTAATCCGGCAGTAAAATCGCTCAATTATTTGAACAACGTGATGGCGCGGATTGAAGCGAACCTAGCCGGAGCAGACGAGGCGCTGATGTTAAACGACCAAGGCTGCATCGCGGAATGCACCGCCGATAATATTTTTGTGATCAAGCGCGGCGAAATTTTTACGCCGCCAATAACGGCAGGCGCATTACGCGGAATCACCCGATCGGTCGTATTCGAAATCGCGGCGGAGCTCGGAATAAGAGTTTCCGAGACTGATATCAGCCGGCACGACGTTTTCATTGCCGACGAATGCCTTCTCAGTGGCACGGCGGCGGAAGTAATTCCGGTGATCAAGGCGGATGGACGGGTGATCGGGACGGGAAAACCGGGGCCGATCAGCTTGCGGATGATCGCCCGCTTCCGAGAGATCACGCGTGAAGGCGGCACGCCGATTTATTCCTGACGATTCCCACGGCCATTCGGCGCGCGAGATGCTAAGCAAGTTACGGGTTGAATGTTTAGACCGGGCGAAGGTCTAATTAAGTAAAAATGTTGTGCGACGTTTGCAAATGTAATGATGCGGCGGTTTTCCTGACGCAGATTGTGGACGGGAAAATGCAGAAGGTGAATCTTTGCGAAGGCTGCTCGAAGGAAAAAGGGGTGCAGGATCCGACCGGTTTTGCGCTGGCGGATTTGCTGCTCGGCATCGGCGCAGCGGAAGAAATTGAAAAGGGCGGCTCGAGCACGCGCTGTCCGGTTTGCGGATTCACCCAGGCCGATTTCAAGAAAACGGGACGGCTCGGCTGCAGCAGTTGTTATGTCGCATTTGCCGAAGGGTTGAATTCGCTCTTGAAAGCGATGCACAAAGGAACTGCGCATGTGGGCAAGCTGCCGTCGCGCGCGCAAAAGACGCTGGCATTGAGCGATCGCATGAAAACGCTAACGGAAAATCTGCGCAAAGCAGTGCAGGAAGAAAATTACGAAACGGCGGCAGCGTTGCGCGACGAGATCAAACAGTTGGAGAGTCAACTGACGGAGTCGAAATGAAATTTCAGAATTTGATGGCGAGCACCGGCGAATGGTTGCGCGGGGAAGGGCCCCACCATCAGGTAGTGGTAAGCAGCCGGGTGCGGTTGGCGCGGAATTTGCGGAATCGCGCTTTTCCCGGGTGGGCGAAAAAGGCGGAGCGCACGATGATTCTGGAATTGATCAAGCCGCGGGTGGAAGAGTTGCCGGAAATGCAGGAGCCATTTTCCGAATTGCTTCAGGACCTGTCCGCGCTCGAAAAGCAAGTGCTGGTGGAACGCCATCTCATCAGTCGCGAACATGCGGCCAAAAGTGTGGGCAGCGCCATTATCATGAATCGCAAGCAAACCCTCAGCGTGATGGTTAACGAAGAGGACCATTTGCGGATGCAATCGATCCGGTCCGGGTTGCAGCTGCGGCAGGCATTCAAGCTGGTGGATAAAGTGGATAGTGCGCTCGAGGGCAAACTCGATTTCGCGTACGACGCGAAACTCGGCTACCTGACCGCTTGCCCGACCAATGTTGGAACGGGCATGCGCGCTTCGGCCATGCTGCATTTGCCCGGGCTGGTGCTGAGCGAGCTCATCAATCAGGTCATTCAGGCAGTGAACAAGATCGGGTTGGCGGTGCGCGGATTGTATGGCGAAGGCACGGAAGCGATGGGAAATCTATTTCAGATTTCGAATCAAACCACGCTTGGCGAAAAAGAGGACGAGATCATCTCGCGCTTAAACAAGGTGATCGAGACCATCATCGAAAAGGAACAGGATGCGCGTCAGGTTTTGATCCAAAAGAAGCCAAACACCTTGTGGGATCAGATCGGTCGGGCCTACGGCTTGCTCACTTATGCCCATGCCATGACCTCGAAAGAAGCGCTTAACCTGCTTTCAGTGGTGAAGCTCGGGATTGATCTGGGCGCATTCCCGGAAGACAAGCGCCTGGCCATTGATCAACTCTTTATCGAAACGCAGCCCGCCCATTTGCAAAAGAGCACGCAGCAGAAGTTGAACGCGGAAGAGCGGGATCATTTCCGCGCGCAAATCATCCGCGAGCGTTTGAAATCGTTCCCCAAGCCTGATATTAGTAAAGTGGCGCGGGAGCCGGAACCCACGGGCAATTCCGAGCCGGAGAAAAATGAATAACTTCACGCCACGCGCCCAGCAGGTCCTTCAACTTGCGCGTAAAGAAGCGGATCGCTTCAACCATAACTACGTCGGGACCGAGCATCTTTTGCTCGGCTTGATCAAGCTTGGCCAGGGTGTGGCGGTGAACGTTTTGCAAAAGATGGGACTCGATCTCGAGACCGTGCGGATGGAAGTGGAGAAACAAGTCGGGTCCGGTCCGGAAACAAAAATGGTGGGCAACATTCCGTACACGCCGCGAGTGAAAAAGGTTCTCGCACTCGCCGGCAAGGAAGCGAAGGCGTTAAATCATTCATACGTTGGGACAGAACACATTTTGCTGGGATTGCTGCGCGAAGGTGAGGGCGTCGCGGCGCGGGTGTTGAAGAGCCTCGAGATTGATATCGAGCGCACACGCAACGAAATTTTGAAGGAACTCGATCCGAATTTCACGCCGCCGGAAGGGGAGGCAGATGAGACCGCCGGCAGCGCGAGTGGTGGAAAAAAAGATGTAAAAACGCCGGCCTTGCGTGCGTTCGGGCGCGATCTGACTGACCTGGCGAAGAAAAGCGAGCTCGACCCGGTGATCGGCCGGAAAAACGAAATCGAGCGCGTCATTCAAGTGCTTTGCCGGCGCACGAAAAATAATCCGGTGTTGCTCGGTGAAGCTGGTGTTGGCAAAACCGCTATCGTGGAAGGACTGGCGCAGGAAATTGCGAGCGGCAACGTGCCGGAGCTTTTGCGCGACAAAAAAGTCATCACGCTCGATCTGGCATTGATGGTGGCGGGGACGAAATATCGCGGCCAGTTCGAGGAACGAATCAAAGCGGTGATGGACGAAATTCGTCGCAGCAAAAACGTGATCCTGTTCATCGATGAGCTGCACACGATTGTCGGGGCCGGTTCGGCCGAGGGGGCGATGGACGCGAGTAACATCATCAAACCGGCATTGAGTCGCGGCGAGTTGCAATGTGTGGGCGCAACCACCTTGAACGAATATCGCAAGTACATTGAGAAAGACGCGGCCCTGGAGCGACGGTTCCAGACCGTGAAAGTGGATGCGCCGACGGTCGAGGAAGCGATCGAGATTTTGAAAGGGTTACGGCCAAAGTATGAAGCGCATCACAAAGCCAAGCTGACCGACGAAGCGCTCGAGACGGCGGTGAAACTTTCCGAGCGCTACATCACCGGACGATTTTTGCCGGACAAGGCGATTGATGTGATGGACGAAGCGGGTGCGCGCGCGCGCATCAACGCGATGACGCGGCCGCCCGACGTGAAGGAGATCGAAAAAGAGATCGAAGTGATTCGCGGGGAAAAAGAGGGAGCGATCAAGGCGCAGGATTTTGAGAAAGCGGCCGGGCTGCGGGACAAGGAGAAACAAACCAAGGAAAAACTCGACGCGATTTTGGCGCGATGGCGGGAGGAGCGTGAAGAAAGGCAAGTGACGGTGACCGGAGACGACATGATGCACATCGTCTCGAAAGTCACCGGCGTTCCGTTGCAACGAATGGAACAGAAGGAGACCGAAAAGCTTCTCAAGATGGAAGAGGAGCTGAGATGCAAAGTGGTCGGGCAGGATGAAGCCGTGGTCGCGATTTCGAAAGCGCTGCGGCGTTCACGAGCCGATTTGAAAGATCCGCGCCGGCCGATCGGCTCATTTATTTTCCTTGGGCCAACCGGCGTCGGTAAAACTTTTCTCGCGCAAACCCTGGCCGAATTCATGTTCGGCGACCGCGATGCGCTGATTCAGATCGACATGTCGGAGTACATCGAAAAGTTTACCGCGTCGCGATTGATCGGGTCGCCTCCTGGTTATGTCGGCTACGAAGAGGGCGGCCAGCTTTCGGAAGCGGTACGGCGCCGTCCGTATTCCGTGGTCCTGTTCGATGAAATCGAAAAGGCGCACCCCGACGTGATGCATTTGCTGCTGCAAATTTTGGAAGATGGGAAAATCACCGACTCGCTCGGACGCAAGATCGATTTCCGCAACACCATCATCATTATGACGTCGAACGTGGGCGCGGAAATTTTGCGGCGGCAAACAACAATGGGTTTTGCCGCGACCAAACCGCTGGGCGAACACGAGTTCGAAGCGATGCGCGATCGATTGCTGGAAGAAGCGAAGAAAGTGTTCAAGCCTGAATTTATCAACCGGCTCGACGACATCATCGTCTTCCATCAGCTGACCAAAGCGGACCTGATGCAGATTGTGGAATTGGAAGTGGCGAAAGTTTTGCGCCGGGTAAAAGCGAAAGAAGTGCACATCGAGCTCGAGCAATCGGCCAAGGAGTTTCTGATCGAGAAAGGTTACGATCCCCAGTACGGGGCGCGTCCGATGCGCCGGGCGGTGGAACGTTATTTGGAAGACCCGTTCGCGGAGGAACTGCTGCGCGGAAATGTCAAAGGCGGCGATGTTGTACACGTTGGCGTTAACAATGGCAAACTTGTCTTCACGACCGCTGCTCCGGCAGGGAGTGAGGCGGCGAGCGCGAGCTGACAACTCACGCGCGCGGGTGTGCCTCGGCGTATGCCTTCTTCAATCGCTCGACCGTGACGTGGGTGTAAATTTGCGTAGTCGATAGACTGGCGTGGCCTAACAGGGCCTGGACGCTGCGTAAATCGGCGCCGCGATCGAGCAAGTGAGTGGCGAAACTATGTCGCAATTTGTGGGGACTGATTGAGATCGGAATGGTGGTGAAACGCAAATAGCGGCGCACGATTAACCAGATGGAACGGGCCGAAATTCGCCGTCGCGCTTTGTTAATGAAGAGCGGGCCGGCATGCACTTTCGCCGCCGCCCGATAACGCTGGATTGCCTCGAGCGCAGGCAATCCTACCGGGCAAACTCGTTCCTTTCTGCCCTTTCCGAAAACGCGGACCGACTCGGTGTAAAGATCGGCATCCGCGACATCGAGTGCCGCCAATTCACTCAATCGCAGACCGCTACTGTAAAATAGTTCCAGAACCGCAGCATCGCGCAGCGGCATCCAGGCTGGAGCAGCGGATTGTTTTTTCACACGCAGTGGGGCGGAAAGAAGCTCCTCCATTTGTTGCCGCGTGAGCACGATCGGCAATTGCTTTTGCAGCTTGGGCAACTGCACTTCTGCACTGGGATCGTGCGCGAGTTTTTTTCGCGCACGCAAAAATTTGTAAAAGGTGCGCAGGGCCGAAAACTGGAGCCGGATGTAACTGCGGGCCGCTTTTTCTTTCGAGAGATGAAAAAGATATTCGCGAAAATCGTCGGCCTGGCATTTCAGCCACGGCTTGGTCTTCAACTGTTCCCGAATCTTGGCGAGGGCACTCGCATACGCTTTCAGTGTTCGCGGCGAAGCGTTGCGCTCGACCGCGAGGAAGCGCAGGAACTCGTCGGCCAATAGATCACGTTTCGTCGACGCGCGAGCAGGAGGCGTCATTGAAATGGCGAATGACGAATGAGTCCGAGCCGGACGGGCGGAAATGACGAAGGAAGCACGAAGTGACAATGACGAAACAAGAACGCGTCTGGAATACGGCCACTTTGGGTTTCTAGCTTCGTCATTCCCTACAGCTGCGGTTTTTCGACTAGATAACGATTCACCTCGGCCTGAGCGCGCCCGGAAAACTGGCTGGAAAAAATCGGCGGCGGATCGGTCGAGATCAGCTCGTAATTTTTCAGGACGAATTCCGGATAAATCGTGTTGCTGGCGGGCTCGTAAACCTTGTCGCCGCTGAAGTAACCATAGAGTTTGTATTCGTAATTGTTGTCGCTGCCGAAGTCGAGTTTCTGGCGATCGGGGGCGAGTTTTTGCTTTTCATTCAGCATGACGAGTTGCGATTCACTCCACGATTGGCCCGGGCGCCTGATATAACCCCAGAACTTGAAATCCGGTTTATAATAGCGGCGTCCGATAAAATAATCGCCCGGCATTTCCGCGGCATATTTTTGGGCCATCGCCACTTTCGCCGCTTGAATGCCGGGAGGTGCGGTTTCGCAGCCGGCCAGAAGCAGGAGCGGGAGAAAAGCTCCGAGCAAGGGAAAGACGCGCCTCATCTGGCAGAATGTGTTAACCAGCCGGGGCATGAACGCAACGCCGTTTTAAGCTTTTGCTTTCGCAGGCGCCTTCGTAAATTTGGAGAATGATCGAGCTTGAAGTTTACGCGGCCGGCTTGCGCAACATCGACAAAATCCTCGAACTCGATCACCAGCTCGAGACCATCCCAGGGTTGCGCTACAAAGTGGATCGCAGTCACGATCTAGTTTATCTGGAAATGGAAGAGGCCGGGATTACGCTGCGCGAGTTGCGCGCGATGTTTCGCAAGATCGGACTCGAACCGCGTTTTATCGGCGCGGTGCCGGATGAATTGCGTGCAAAATCAAAGACGCAACCGCTCGCTTCCTGATCGCGGAGATTGGAAAATGGGGCTGGGGCGAAAATGATCGCGCGTTTTTTCATTGCCATTGGCGCGCCCCTGGTCGTTTTCGTCCGCTATCTGGGCGAGGTTGTCTTGCTCGCCGCCGATACCTTTCGTTCCGCTTTCACTCACCGATTACGCTGGCGCTTGTTCCTCCAGCAAATTGTCGAGATCGGGTTGTTATCCCAAGTGGTCGTGATTGTGACCGGCGGCTTCACTGGCGCCGTTTTCGCCGCCCAAACCTATTTTCAATTCAACAAGATCGGAATGGGCTCGGCCACTGGCGCGGTCGTTTCCGTAGCAATTTGTCGTGAACTCGCGCCGGTGCTCTCGGCCTTAATGGTAAGTGGTCGTGTCGGCGCGGCTATGTCGGCGGAAATCGGGACGATGAAAGTGACTGAGCAAATCGATGCCCTTCGCGCCCTCGCGGTTTATCCGGTCGATTACCTGGTCGTTCCGCGCGCGCTGGCGATGATGATTTCGATGCCATTGCTGACGGCGGAATGCATTGGCTTCGGAATTATCGCGAGCTATCTCATCGCCATCGTGGTCCTGGACATTAACGGGACATATTATCTCGACAACATGGTTCGCTGGACCCGGATGCGCGATCTCATCATGGGAACATCGAAAGCCTTCGTCTTCGGCATCCTGATCGTTTTCATCTGCTGTCACAAAGGATTGACCACGCGCGAAGGGGCGGTGGGGGTGGGGCGGGCCACGACGGAAGCGGTGGTGGTTTCGTCGCTGGCGGTTTTGATTTCGAATTTTTTTCTGACCATGGCGCTGAATATTGTTTATCCGGCAGGGTATCAATAGAGAAGACGGTTAAAATGTTAAAAGAGTTACATTGTTAAAGCGGAGGGCGTCCCTGTTTAACGTTGTAACTTTTTAACGATTTAACGCCCTGGGCTGGTTGATGGTTGATTGTTGATGATTGAGGGAAAGATTGGCGTTGATCATGCCGATCAAAGACCAATCATCAGCAACGAGCAATGGTGCGATGATCGCGGTGCGCGATTTGCGCAAGGCGATCGGCGGGGAAGAAATTTTGCGCGGAGTCGACCTTGATGTCGCGGTTGGTGAAACGCTGGTGATTATTGGGCGAAGCGGAGGCGGAAAATCAGTCCTGCTCAAGCATCTCATCGGATTAATGCAACCGGATGCGGGCGAGATCTGGGTCTCGGGCAAGAATATCATTGGGATGAGCGAACGGCAGCTGACCGCGATCCGGCAAAAAGTGGGCATACTTTTTCAAAGCGGGGCGCTTTTCGATTCCATGACCGTGGAAGACAACATCGCATTTCCGCTGCGCGAGGCGGGCATGCGCGATGTGAAGACGATGCGGGCGCGAGTCAACGAAGTGCTGGAGGTGGTTGAGCTGGAAGGCGAGAACGCGAAGATGCCGGAAAGCTTGAGTGGCGGAATGCGCAAACGCGTCGGCCTCGCACGCGCCATTATCCGCCGGCCATCCTGCGTGCTCTACGACGAACCGACGTCCGGGCTCGATCCCGTGGTTTCCGATAGCATCAATCGGCTGATCCGGCGTTTGCAGGAACGTTTTCAAATGACGAGCGTCGTCGTCACGCACGACATGAAAAGCGCGGTGCACGTCGGCGATCGCATTGCTTATTTACATGAAGGTCGCGTCTATTTTCAGGGCACACCGGCTGAGCTGAAACAATGCGATGATCCGATTATTCAGGATTTTTTGCTCGGCCGCTCCGAATCGGCGACGCATTAGACTTATGCCAGCGTGTAAGATCGCGCTGGCCAAGACTGGAATTTAGCGAATGCTGCTATGATAAATGAATCGCGAGCGGGCCCTCGAACTTAAAGTCGGCATTTTCGTCGCCATCGGGCTGGCCATGATCGGAGGGTTCGTGCTGAAATTCGGCCGGCTCGGCGAAGGCTTCAAAATTTACTACGATTTGACGGTTCGATTCAAAGACGCCAGCGGTTTGCTTAAAGGCTCGGATATTTTGCTTAGTGGCGCGAAGATTGGACGGGTTTCGGGCGGACCGAGATTGTTGCGCGAAGGCGAGGGGGTGGCCGTGCCGATACGAATTTACGAATACGTAAAGATTCCGAAGGGCAGCCAATTCACGGTGGGAAGTTCGGGATTGTTGGGCGATCGATTCGTCAATGTGATAACCCCACCTGGTCCGGCGAAGGAGTACCTCCAGAAAAACGCGGTAGTGGATGGGGCGCGTCCGAGTGGGATCGATGACCTGACTCATGCCGGAAGCCAATTGATCGAGGAGTTGCGTGGGACGGTGCAAAACATCAATGGCACATTCACACGATTGAATACCGAAGCGCTCTCGCCCGAAGCGATGCACGATTTGCGATCGAGCATCGATCATTTAAACGAGACCACTACGGCGTTCGCGGAATCCTCCAAGAAACTCGATGGCGTAGTCGAGAAGGCTGACGCGGCCATGGCGTCGGCGAAAAAAGATGCGGACGATTTGCACGGGACGATTGGGGAAGCCCACAAGACTTTTTCAGCGGCCACCCAATTAATGCGCGAAGCGACCAATGGAAATGGTTTGCTTGCCAGCTTGATTAAGGATTCTGATATGGCCCGTGATCTCCGGGCCTTGGTTGCGAATTTGCGGGCACACGGCGTCCTTTTCTATCGTGATTCCGCGCCCAAGGTCGTACCATCTCCTTCGCCAGCAAAACGCCGCAACTCTCCTTGAAAAATGACGCCGCTTTTTACCGTTAATCTTCTGCGGGTGCTATTCGTGACCTTTTGCGGGGTCGTTGGCGCATCAATTTCCTCTGAACTGCTTGATCGCACCCTGCCCGGTTTGCTAGTCGGCTTCGTCTTCGGCCTGCTCGTCGTCCTGGTGGATAGACTTTTGAAGGGAATCTCCCTGCGGGCGTTTTCGTCGGCGACCTTCGGTCTGTTGCTTGGCCTTATTTTCGCCAGTCTCCTGAGCGGATCGCAAGTTTTACGCTTTCAATCGGAAACTGTTCAATGGTCCGTGCGGCTGGGTGTCTACGTAGTCTTCGCCTATTTCGGAATGATGTTGGCGATGCGGAGCAATCGCGATGAATTCTCGCTCATCATTCCGTATGTCCGCTTTACCCGCGAAACGGTGGAGCACGAACCGCTCCTCGTCGATACCAGCGCAATTATCGACGGACGCATCGCCGAGTTATGTGCGACCGGTTTCGTTAGTCGCGCGCTGATCGTGCCGCGTTTTGTCCTGACCGAATTGCAAGCGCTGGCCGATTCGCGCGAACCGATTAAGCGGGAACGGGGCCGGCGCGGTCTCGACATTTTGAATCAATTGCAGCGCTCCCGCGAAATCGAGCTAACGATTCATGAGAGCGAATCGGGCGAAGGCTCAGTCGATGACCGACTGGTGCGAACAGCAAAGCTTTTGCAGGCACGTCTGCTCACGAATGATAATTCGCTCTGTCAGGTTGCACGTTTGCAGCAGGTAGGCGCGCTGAATTTGAATGACCTGACGCGGGCGCTGCGGCCGATTGTTCTTGCCGGTGATGAGATGGAATTACAGCTGGTGAAGGAAGGGCGCGATCCGCACCAGGCAGTTGGTTACTTGCCCGATGGAACGATGATCGTGATCAATCACGCTCGCTCGCTCATCGGGAAGACAGTGAAAATTGTGGTCTCAAGTACTCTACAAACGGCCGGTGGCCGTTTGATTTTCGGGGAGCTGAAAGCTGGCGCCGACCAAATCAGTTTTGTCCGCTAAACACGCTGAAAAACGCCAAAATCAGCTTAACGAGGTTAAGCCTGGGATGATCGAAGCGGCGACGAAGAATGCTCGGATTGCCTCCGACCAATTCGCTCGCGATTCGCAGACAACACTGGGTAAATTACGAACCGCCTCGCGGGGCTGATTCCAAGTGGAAAATCGAGATGGGGCGACGCCTGAACGGAAAACCGTGCGGGTTGTGGTTGATGTGAATTATGAGGTCAAGTGATTTGACGGCCTGGGCCAGTCGATTGTTGAATTCCTAATCGGCGGCGAATTTCATCTTCGCTCAAACCTTCAATACGAATCAATTTCTCGCGCGATTTTTGACCGCGCTCCAGCACGATCGCGTGCTCCGCGATTTCCAATTGTTCAGCCAGGAAATTGAGTAACGCTGCGTTGGCCTTTCCTTCTATTGCCATCGCGCGCAGCTTGATTTTAATCGCGGCGCCGTGCGTGCCCACCACCTGGTTGATCTTCGCGTTTGGAACGATGTGAAAATGAAGAATGGGCACGGCTAACGGTAGCGGCGGTCTACGACTGGCGGGATTGGTGTGATTTTCGGCGGTCACCGACCGACGCTACAGCCCCACGGCAGCACGCACGCGCTTCATCACTTCATGCGCGATTGCGTTTGCGCGTCGAGCGCCTCGCTCCAAGACATCGTCAATGTAATTTTTGTCGCGTAAAATTTCGTCGCGCCGTTTTCGCATCGGCGCAAAGTAATCCCACAGTTTCTCGAACAGCTGTTTTTTGAAATCGCCGTAGCCCCGGCCGCCTTTACGAAACTGTTCCCGCATTTCCTCGACTTCATCCTTCGAAGCAACAAGCCCGTAAAGTTGCACGATGGTCGATGCATCCGGATTTTTTGGCGCTTCCACCAGCGTCGAATCAGTCACAATGCTCATCACTCGTTTCCGTGTTTCCTTTTCGTCGCCGAAAATGTCGATGGTGTTGCCGTAGCTCTTGCTCATTTTTTGACCGTCGATTCCCGGAACAACTTCTGTCTGCGCCTGAATGCGCGGCTTGGGCAACTTCAAAATTGGCTCCTTCCGCGCCGATCCAAATGTTTCGTTAATTCGCGCCGCGATGTCGCGGGTGATCTCGATGTGTTGCTTTTGATCTTTCCCCACCGGGACGATGTCGCTGTCGTAAATTAAAATGTCGGCCGCCATCAGCACCGGGTAGGTGAATAAGCCAGCCGCTGCGGCCGCTCCGCGCGCGACCTTGTCCTTATAAGAATGCGCCAGCTCGAGTCGCGAGACCGGCGTTACTGTGGAAAGAATCCAGGCCAGCTCGGTCACCTGCGGCACATCGCTTTGCAAAAAAAGCGCCGCTTTATCGGGGTTCAATCCACAGGCCAGGAAATCGAGTGCCACTCGGCGGCTGTTTTCGTGCAAAGCGATTGGATCGCGCAGACTGGTGAGGGCGTGGTAATCGGCGATGAAGTAGAGCGCTTCGCCTTCGTCCTGCAATGCGATCGCCGGCCGCATCATGCCAAAGTAATTGCCGATATGCAGAATGCCGCTCGGTTGTATGCCAGAAAGAATACGCATCGGTTTTTTCATCCGCCCAATACGCTAAAAGAGGCTAAAAATCCGAGAAATTGCAGCAAAAAGTTTGGCCGACAAAACACGCCGAATACGCTAAAATGCGAAACGTTCCGGCATATTTTCTTTTTTAGCCCTTATTTGGTGTGTTTAGCGGATCGTTTTTAGCAAGCAAGGAACACAGACTTTTCACTCTGTGCGTCCGGCGGAGTTTTACTCCGCTGACTATGCCATGTGGGTGGCTGCTAGCAGCGGTCAAAAACCCGCTGGGCGCACAGGCCGCAGGCCTGTGTTCCAAGCTGCGGAGATGAACAGGCTGGCAGCCTGCGCTCGCCGGACCAGCTTTGCGCGAACAGTTTCACTCAGAATCCCTGACTAGAGATTTCTCGACTTTGTTCGAAATGACAAGTTGTCGAAATTGCTCGTCAGCCACGCCGGCCTGAATTAGAAGAACACTCCACCATGCCCGCTCCTGCCAAGCCCGTTTCCGTTGTCACCGGTGGCGCCGGATTTCTCGGATCGCATCTGACCGATCGCCTGTTGGCCGAAGGGCATCGTGTCCTTGCGATCGACAATTTGGTCACCGGGAATGTTGCCAACATCGGACATCTGGCCGGCAACGAAAATTATCGCTTTGTCCGGCACAACGTTTCCAATTTCATTTTCTTGCCGGAACAAAAGATCGATTTCGTCTTCCATTTTGCGTCCCCTGCCAGCCCGATCGATTATCTTGAGCTGCCGATACCCACCTTAAAAGTGGGCGCGCTTGGGACCCACAACACCCTCGGCCTGGCCAAGGACAAGAAGGCCACTTTTGTTCTCGCATCGACTTCGGAATGCTATGGCGATCCGTTGGTGCATCCGCAAAAGGAAGATTACTGGGGCAATGTGAACCCCATCGGCCCGCGCGGGGTTTACGATGAGGCCAAGCGTTTCGCCGAAGCAATGACCATGGCCTATCACCGCTATCACGATGTCGATACCAAGATCGTACGCATTTTTA
>QHRA01000220.1 GCA_003221295.1 Verrucomicrobiota bacterium
AACATTCTCGATTTCATCGATCCGAAAAAATTTCTCCTTTTGCCGAACACGAGTGGGGCGCGTGATGCCAATGACGCAGTGCGAATTGCACGGCTCGCCGCCAGCGCCGGACTGCCAACCTGGGTCAAGCTCGAGATTCATCCCGATCCGCATTATTTGTTGCCCGATCCGGTCGAGACGCTGGCGGCCGCGGAAATTTTAGTGAAGGAAGGATTCACCGTTCTCCCCTACATCAATGCCGATCCGATCTTGGCGAAACGATTGCAGGACGTTGGCACGGCGACGGTGATGCCGCTCGGTTCCCCAATCGGAAGCAATCGCGGAATCGAGACGCGCGCGCAGATCGAAATCATCATCGAACAAGCGACGGTCCCGGTGGTGGTTGATGCCGGACTGGGTGCGCCGAGCCAGGCGGCGGAAGCGATGGAGATGGGCGCGGACGCCGTTCTGGTGAACACCGCGATCGCGATCGCACCCGACCCAAATCGAATGGCGCGCGCCTTTAAGATGGCGGTCGAGGCCGGACGCGAAGCGCGCGAGATTGGGCTCGGCGAGAAACGTTGGAGCGCTTCGGCGACGAGTCCGGTGAGCGAATTTTTTTCGGACTAGCCTGTCATTCCGCACGGAGCGTAGCGTGGTCCGTCATTCCCGAGCGAAAATGCCAGTCCGGCTCGGACCGAGGGATCCCGAGGCGGAATCTTTAAGGTAACTTCCACGGGATCCCTCGATCCCGCAGCTGCGGGACTCGGGATGACGGGCTTTCTAAATCTCGCTGGCCGTTAATTCACGCGCTCCGGCATCGTTGTAAAATTCGATCTGCCGTCCGCCCAGGCGGAAAACCACGCGCCAGCCGTGATCCAAAGCAAATTTTTCAATCTCCTCAGGCGACATCGATTTCAATGCCGCGAGCTCGGTTGGGTGGGTGATGAAACATTCCGATTTGGTCGAGAGGACACGCGCAATTTTGTTTTCGACCGCGATAAGGTTCGGGCTCATCGGTGACGTTTTCTTCCGCGAGAATTAATCGGGGTCCGCAGGAGCGGTGGTGGCGGCGGTTTGTCTGGGCGATTTAATTTTCCCCGCAGGGCAAGATGTGCTTTGCGAGAGGGGGAGGGTCCGCGCACGTTCGGTTTTTCCATATTGCGAGTTTGTAGAGGCGTTTGTGCCAAACGCCTAATTACCAAGGTCGGCGCTTGACACAAGCGCCGCTACAAGAGTTTGGCGCGCGCTGGCGTAGCAAAGCCATTCGGCTAAGTTCGAGCAATGTTTTCTGAAACGATCGAATTGCGCGGCCACATCATCGATTCACTCATTTTGCCGAAGGTGCTCGATGAGATTCTAAAGGGTGGTGGGAATTTCAAAATCGCGCAGGTCAAAATCGGACAACAGCGCGCCGATCAAAGTTTTGCGCGCATTGAAGTGTCGGCGGAATCGAGTGATGCGCTCGACGATCTGATTCTGCGTTTGCGGCAACATGGAGCGGAGGTGGCGGAGAAAGGCGACGCGCAACTCGCGGCCGCGCCGGCCGACGGAATTTTTCCAAACGATTTTTATGTCACGACAAATCGACAGACGTTCGTGCGCATTGCCGGCAAGGAATTGGAAGTGCGTGCGCCGATGCTGGACAGCGCGATCATGATCGATCGGAGCAAAGAAAGAGCGAGCACGGTGCGCTTCGCGGACGTGCGCAAGGAAATGGAGATCGTGGTCGGACATCAAGGGGTGCGGGTGGTCCCGGCCCAGCGCGCGACTTCAGGCACGGATGTTTTTCAATTATTAAACACGAATATTTCGGCCGAGCGCCCAAAAGGAGTCTTGATTCGTGAAATCGCGCGCGAATTAGAGGAAGCGCGAAAGTCAAGCGGCAAAATCTTGATCGTGGCCGGTGCTTCGGTCGTGCATACTGGCGCGGCCGAATATCTGGTGGAGATGATCAACGGTGGCTACGTCGATCTCATCATCTCCGGAAATGCCCTCGCCGTTTACGATATTGAAAACGCTCTCTTCGGGACAGCGTTAGGGCTAAATCTCGAACGCGACGGCTTGTCCGAAAGCGGTCATGAAAATCACCTCCGGGCGATCAACGTTGTCCGTGCCGCGGGTGGAATTGCGCGGGCAGTGGAGGCGGGAACGCTGACCCGTGGCATCATGCATGCCTGCGTAAAACAGAAGGTGGATCTTCTTCTCACCGGATCGATTCGCGATGATGGACCATTACCGGAGGTAGTGACGGATTCGATGGAAGCACAACGTCTGATTCGTGAAAAAATCGAAGACGTAAGGCTGGCCTTGTTGATGGGAACAATGTTCCATTCGATCGCAGTGGCGAATCTGCTGCCGGGGAATGTAAAAACTCTCGCGGTCGATATTAATCCCGCGGTTGTGGCGAAATTGACCGATCAACAGACGTTTCGCGCGCTCGGATTGGTAACCGATATCGAGCCTTTCATGCGGGAATTGACCGAATGTCTGAAGACATTGCGTAAGGACGCGAAAATCTCGCGCTAGAAATTCCTATGCGCGAATTGCTTTTGTGTGCGCCGGATTACTACGGCATCGAGTACGAGATCAATCCTTGGATGAGTCGCGCGCGTGGCGCCAAAACCGAGCTGGCGAAAGCGCAATGGCAGGGGTTGCACAAAACGCTCACCTCCCTCGAGGCGAAGATCGAGCTGGTGCCGCCACAACCGAAACTGCCCGACATGGTATTCACTGCCAACGCCGGGCTCACCGTCGGCAAGAAATTTATCCCGAGTAATTTCCGCCATCAGGAACGGGCCGGTGAAGCACCTTATTTCGTGCAATGGATGAAAGAGCACGGTTATGAGATTCTAGCGTTGCCGGAAAATTTGTATTTCGAGGGGGAAGGGGACGCGCTCTTCGGCGGGGACGCCCTTTTTTGCGGTTACAAATTCCGCAGCGATATTCAATCGCATCGCGCGGTCGCGGACATGCTTGGCTGCCTCGTCATCTCGGTCGAGCTGGTCGACCCGCGTTTTTACCATCTCGACACCTGCTTTTGTCCGCTGCCCGACGGTAGCGCTTTCTGGTTTCCAAATGCGTTTGACGAATACGGTCAGCGCGCGATTCGCGCTCACGTGCCCGAGCTCATCGATGTCGATGAAGACGAAGCGAAGCATTTTTCCTGCAACGACGTCGTGCTCGAGCGCGACATCGTGCTGCCGGAAGGCGCCCCAAATCTCGTTAAGACCCTAACGACTCGTGGCTATATCTGTCACGAACTCCCGATGTCGGAATTCATTAAAGCCGGTGGCGCCTGCAAATGTCTGACGATGTTCCTGCCGCAAAGAGAACGCGTCTAGCCGTCATCTCGAGCGAGAGCGAAGCGGAGTCGAGGGATCCAGCGGAAGTTACCTCAAAGGTTTCGCCACGGGATCCCTCGACGTCGCTCGGGATGACGGCGAGGTGCGCTTTGCCTTCAGTTCAGCTTCGATCTTCGCCAGCGGCAAACAATTCACCACATCCTCTTTCGTCAGCCAGCCTTTACGCGCGGCGCCGATGCCAAACCACAAGTCTTGCAAACGCGCGGTGCGGTGGGCATCGGGGTTGATCACGCACCGCACCCCTTTTTCCTTTGCTAGTGGCCACCAGCGCCAGTCGAGGTCGAGCCGTTTCGGAGCGGCATTGAGCTCGATCCAGGTGCCGGTTTCCGCGGCGGCGTCGAGTACGGCTGGAATGTCGATGGCGTACCCTTCGCGTTTCAAGAGCAAACGGCCGGTGGGATGCGCCAGCATCGTCACGAATGGATTCGAAATCGCGCGAATGACGCGCTTCGTCATTTCGGCTTCGCTTAGATTAAATGTCGAGTGTACTGAAGCGACAACGAAATCGAGGTCCGCCAAAATCTCGTCTTCGAAATCGAGCGCGCCGTCCCGCAAAATGTCGCATTCGATTCCGCTGAAAACCCGAATGTCAGGCAGATTGCTTTGCAATTTTCGAATCTGCGCTTGCTGCACTTTCAACCGCGCGAAATCCAATCCGTGTGCCTGCACCGAGCTGCGACTGTGATCGGCAATACCAATATATTCGAACCCCAGTTCCTGCGCAGCCGCGACCATTTCCTCGAGCGAATTGTGCCCGTCGCTGGCGGTGGTATGGCAATGGAAGGTACCCCGCAAATTCTCCAGCTCGATCAAGTGCGGCAATTTCCCTGATTCCGCAGCTTCGAATTCGCCGCAGTTTTCGCGCAGCTCCGGCGGAATGAAATCAAGCCCAAGGGCGCGATACAATTCCGCTTCGTCGCGAATGATCGGGATTTTGACCGACGCAATTGACCGCGATCGCCCGCCCGTAGCTTTCTTGTTAGATTTAACGGACGACTGAGGTGAATCGCCCCTACCTTTGGTTTCCAGATTCGGCGCGGGTCCAAGCCGGTATTCATTCAAGGTCCAACCGCGATTGAGAGCGCGATTTCGCATCACGATGTTGTGCTCCTTGCTGCCGGTAAAATAATTCAGGGCGAATGGATATTCGGCATTCGTCACCACACGCAGATCGCATTGAATTCCCGATTTTAACCGCACGCTGGTCTTGGTCGGGCCGCGCGCGATCAAACCTTCCACGAACGGATGACCGCAGAAGAATTCTGTAATGGTGTCGGGGGATTTGCTGGCGACGATGAAATCGAGATCGCGCACGATTTCTTTGCGACGGCGAAAACTTCCCGCCACGCTCACTTGCAGCGCATTATTGTGCGCGGCCAGATCGCTTCGCAGTTGCTCGGCCTCAGCCGCAATCTCCCCGAATTGAAATGAACCGGCGTGCTTGGCCCGATTAGCAATGGCGTTGCAAATTTTCGTCTGAGTCGTTTCGCCGAATCCCGGCAACTCCGCCACCCGGCCCGATTCGCAGGCTGCTTGCAGATCCGCAATTGAGCTGACTTTCAGCTGCTCGTAGAGAGCCTTAATCTTTTTCGAGCCCAGCCCGGGAATGGAAAACAATTCGAGAATGGCGGACGGAAATTCCGCGCGCAACTCCTCAAGAAACTTGAGCCCGCCAGTGGTTGCCAGTTCGCTGATTTTCGCCGCGATGGCTTTCCCGATTCCGGGGATCTTTTCCAGCGCCTCCTGATTTTGCAGATCGGAAAAACTCGCGCCAAAAGCTTCGATCGAGCGGGCGGCATTTTGATAGGCGCGAATTTTGAAAGGATTTTCTTCTTTGAGTTCCAGCAGCGTCGCAATTTCCTCGAGCGCTTCGGCAATTTGTTCCTTCGTCGTCATGATTGGCAGGACGGCAATTTCCGCGTAAAATTTGCCCTCCGCAAAATGGTTCGTGTGCGCACGACGCAGCAATAGGCCCCGTCATCCCGAGCGAAAGTCGAGGGATCCCGATGCGAAAGCTTTAAGATCTCATGGCGGGATCCCTCGACTAACGCTCGGGATGACCACTACATCCGGCCGCGTTTCCGATAAAATTCGAAGCGCTGCAACACGCTTGTGACGTAGTTGCGCGTGCCGGGGAAATCGATGTTGTTGCGAAACGCTCGGTCCGAGATCGGCGCGTCGGGTTCGTTATTGGCCCAGCGCTGAGCCCGGCTGGCCCCCGCGTTATATTCCGCAAGGGCGAAAACGGCCGGCTTTTTTTGATGCTCCCAATGTTGAAAAGCCCGGTGCAAATACCAGGCGCCGGCTTCAAGATTCGTTTTCGCGTCGAGCAAATCGTCCGCGTGAAAATTTGCGACCTGAGTTTCGCGCGCCCATTCCCGCGCGGCCCGCTCGCTCACCTGCATCAGGCCACGTTCACCGGCGCTGCCGATTTTCCCCGGATCAAAACGGCTCTCGCGCCAGACGACTGCTTTCACCAGCATCGGGTCGAGCTCGTGCTCGGCCGCGACTGTGCGAATGAGATTATCAAATTGATGAAAACGCGCCGGACTAATCCACTCGTAAGCGGTGTAGATGACGTCACCGGAACGGAAGGCGAGAAGAAACAGGCCAGCGGCAATCGCCAGGCCGAGACAAATGATTAGCTTGAGGAGAAACCGGAACATCAATGCCGCGTAACCATGCACAGTAAATTCGCGCGCGTCATTATCGATCGCGCCATTCGTCGGGAGTTAGACTACGCCATTCCCGAACCGTTGAGTGCGCGGGTCGGCATTGGGGCACGAGTGCGGGTTCCATTTCGTGATCGCCGAGCGCTGGCCACGGTGGTGGCTTTGCTTGAGGAAACGAACGCCAAAGGCATTCGCGAGATCGAGGCGGTCATTGGCGAAGGCCCGACCTTAAGCGAACCGCTGCTGGAGCTCGCCCGCTGGATCGCAAGCTACTACTGCTGCCCGATCGAAGCGGTCATGCGCAGTTTGTTGCCGCAAGTGATTCGACGGGCCGAAGTCGGTTGGAAAAAGCAGCAATTCGTCGAGATCGGATCAATTGTAACAAACGAGACGATGGAGGCGCTGCGGCGTCGCGCCCCGCGGCAGGCGGAACTGCTTGAAGAACTGACCAAAGTGAACGCCGCTGTTCCGGCAGCAGAAATCTTGCGCCGGCTATCGCTCAACGTCTCGACTCTTCGGGCACTGGCGAAACGTGGTCTGTTGAAAATCAGCGAGCGCGCCGTCGCACGCGATCCGCACGCTGGCGAACAATTCATTCCCGGTCCGGAATTACTACTCAACGAAGAACAAACTGCAGCCTTCGCAACGATCGTACGAGCCATTTCATCGCCAGAAAAAGCGAAACCGATTTTGCTGCATGGCGTCACCGGCAGCGGGAAAACGGAAATTTACTTGCAGGCAATTCGCGAAACCCTGGCGCGAAATCGCACTGCGATGGTGCTGGTGCCGGAAATTTCCCTCACCCCGCAAACAGTCGAGCGTTTCAAAAGCCGCTTCGCCGAATCGCAGGACGACGTGGCGGTTTTACACAGCCACTTGTCTGAAGGCGAGCGACACGATGAATGGCACAAGGTGCATTCCGGCCGCGCCCGTATCGTGATTGGCGCGCGCAGCGCCGTCTTTGCGCCCCTGAAAAATCTCGGGCTCATCGTGGTCGATGAGGAACACGAGACGTCCTACAAGCAAGAGGAAGCGCCGCGTTATCATGCCCGCGACGTCGCAGTGGTGCGGGCGAAAATTGAGAAGTGCGTCGTGCTGCTCGGGAGCGCGACGCCCTCACTCGAGAGTTACTACAACGCGCTCACGAAAAAGTACGAGCTCGCCACGCTGACCCAGCGCGTGGACAACTGCCAGATGCCGCTGATTCGCGTAATCGATCTGCGGCAGGAACAGCGAAGCGAGCGCGCTCCGATTCTTTCGGAAAGATTGCGGAGCGCGATTTCGGCTCGGGTGGCAAAACGCGAACAAACAATCTTGTTTCTCAATCGGCGCGGATTTTCTACCTCGTTGCTTTGCAGCAAATGCGGAAAGGCGCGCGATTGTCCGAATTGCAGCGTGGCGCTCACTTTTCATCGCTCGATGTCACGCCTGAATTGCCATCTTTGCGGGCACACCGCCGCGGTGCCAAAGAAATGTCCGGAGTGCGCTCAGGACGCGTTGATTTATGTCGGTTTCGGGACGGAGAAAGTGGAATCAACCGTGGCGCAGATTTTTCCGAACGCGGTGGTAAAGCGGATGGACGCCGACTCGATGTCACGCAAAGAAGCCTATCGGGAAACATTGCGGGCATTTCGTGCGGGCAAGATCGACATCCTGGTTGGGACGCAAATGATCGCGAAGGGTCTGCATTTTCCAAACGTCACTCTCGTTGGAATCATCAATGCCGATCTGGCGCTGCATCTTCCGGACTTTCGTGCGGGCGAGCGAACCTTTCAGTTGCTCACCCAGGTGGCCGGGCGCGCCGGGCGCGGCGAGACGCCGGGAGAAGTTTTCGTGCAAAGCTACACGCCTTTTTCGCCGTCGATCCAGTTTGCACGCCATCACGATTTTGCAGGCTACGTCGAACAGGAACTGGAATTTCGCGAGCGCTGTGATTTTCCGCCATTCAAGCATGCGGTGCTTATCACCGTCCATTCCGCCCATCAGGAGCGCGGGAAATTTTCCGCGGAAACGCTGCGACGGAAACTGCGTGAAGCGTTGCCGGAAGAATTCATGGTGGCCGAGGCCGCGCCCGCGCCCATGGAAAAACTGTCAGGACAATATCGTTTTCACATTCTATTGCGAGGCGGCGCGATCATGCGCTTGAGCCGGCTGATTCGCGAAACCCTCGACAAATTGCCCATGCCGGAGGACGTCGCAGTCGCAGTCGACGTCGACCCGTATCAATTGCTGTGAAACGCGCGCTTCTGCTTCGCGACCATTCTGGGAACGGTGCGTTTGGCGAGGCTGGTAAAATCGGCTAAGGCCGTGTTTGTCGGCGAATCGCGTAACCGCAACAAACCAATTTCCAGCCGCAGTTTTTTTCCCAGAAGCGGGATCGCTCGCAGTTTTAGATTTTGCCGGCCACGCAGGGTAACTTTTGGCATGAGCGCGCCCGATTGCAGCGGGCCCAGCGAACGGAGCAGCGTTTCAATCGCATTGATTTCGGCAACGACACGCGGACGGACCTGATGCTTGCGACAAATCTCATCGATCATGCGGCGCATGACGAATGAATCGGGCAACTGGAGCAGGCGTTGGTGATCCAATTCAGAGAATGCAATGATGCGGCGTTTCGCCCAGGAATGGTTCTCGGCAACAATCAACGCAAATTCGTCCGTGCAAAGAAGCTCATAGCGCAGGTTCGGAGAATGACGGGTGACGAAGCCGAGCCCGGCGTCCATGCGCCCTTCCTCTAATGCCGTCTCGATTTCGGTCGAGGAAATTTCCTCCACCATCAGGTTAATGGCTGGATGCTCGGCTGCGAACATACCGAGCAAATCCGGCATCAGGGCGACGTTAAGGACGGGCACGACGCCAAGGTGCAGCACCCCGCGTAACTGTCCGGGCTCGCTTCCGAGTTCTTGGAAACATTTCTCCAGTTGGCGCAAGACCATCCGGGCATGTTCCCGGAAGATCAGGCCGGCCGGTGAAAGCAGAACACGTTTGCCACGTCGCTGAAACAGTCGGACCCGAAGCGCGGTTTCGAGATCGCGGATTTGCTGTGAGACACTGGGCTGCGAAATGCCGAGGCGATCCGCGGCGCGGCTGAAGTTACCCGCCTCCGCGACGGCCAGGAAATACCGCAGGTGACGCACCTCAACCGGATCGTGCATAGGGAAGCAACAGGTTGTGAGAACCCAGCGCAAAAAGCAATTCGCTGGACTTTGCCGGAGACACTGGCTTTATTGCCGTCCATAGGCGCCGCTTATCGCGTTATTCACAAATCCTGTGTTATGAATAAACATCTTTTCGCCGTCGTTTTAATTCTCGCCGCGCTCGCCTTGGGCGGCTGCAACAAAAGTTCCAGTTCGCGGCCAGCTGCTTCCAATAAGGTCCGCGTTGGTTACATCGGCATCACTTGCGAGGCGCCGATTTACACAGCGGTCGAAAAAGGTTTTTTCAAGGAGGAGGGACTCGAGGTTGAACTGGTGAAGTGCAACTGGGCAGCTTATAAGGACGCACTGGCTCTGGGCAGCTTCGACATCACTCATCACCTCGTGATGCTTTTCCTCAAACCGATTGAACAGGGTTTGGATGTAAGGTTCCTGGCCGGAATCCACCGCGGCTGTCTGCGCGTTCAAGCAGGTGTGAAAACCAACATTCACACCATTGAGGACCTGAAAGGAAAGCGAATCGGTGTGCCAGGAATGGGCACACCTCCCTTCGTTTTCGCAAATCGTGTCTTTGGAACCCACGGAATTGATGCCGGAAAAGACATTACCTGGAAAGTTTATCCGGCGGGTGAATTAGGTCTGGCGATCGACAAAGGCGAAATCGATGCGGTGGCAGATTCGGAACCCATCGGAAGCCTATTGATCGCCGAGGGAAAGGTAAGGAATATCGCCGACCAAATAATGGACGAACCGTACAACCAGGAGTATTGCTGCGAAGTCGTGGCCAACGGCAAATGGGTCGACGCGAACCCGAAAGCGGCCGCTGCAGCCACGCGCGCGCTGTTGAAAGGCGCGAAGTGGGTAGAAACGAATCCGAAAGCGGCCGCAATTCTCGCAGTGGAAAAGAAATATCTCGCGTCCACGCCCGAGCTAAACACCGTCGCACTCGCACGGTTGCGTTACATTCCGAGCGTGCACCTGGCGGAGGAATCGTTGCACACCGCCGGCCGCGAAATGAAGGTCGCGAAAATGCTGGCGCCCGAAACCGACACCGACGCGTTGGCGGAGCGAGCTTTCATGCATTTGGACGGCGTGACGGATGAGTGGATCAAGAATCTGGCCGTCGAAACCGTGGCTGGCGGGCAGCTGTCCAAGGCTGAAGATGCTCGTTTGCTCGCGTCGCTCGCCGGCAAAGATATGGAAAGTTCCTGTTGTCGAAGGAAAATGTTTGATCAACCCGACCAGGAAGCACCGAATCTCGCCGACCCGGACGCGCCGTGTTTGTCGAGGAAATTGGTCGCTGATCAGGCGAACCATTAATAGTATTCGTTAAAGAGCGTGACCGTGAGAAACGGCGAGGACGGAACTGGTGTCATCTCGGTGCCAAAAGCACCACCGGTTTCCGTAGGGGCGAGCCTGCGGACGTTATCGATCTTTGCGGGCGCGGTCGCGCTTACTCTGGTCGTGCACCTGATCGTTTCCAAAAACGAGCCGCCGCTCGAAACGCGTTTCTACACCATTTTCCTTTGCGCCGTCCTCTCCATCGCCCTGATCACCGCACCCGCGCAAATCTTCTGGCCGCGTTTGCGGCGATTCCGCCAGAACCTGCATCCAATCCTCACCGCTGCGGCGTTGCTGCTCTGTCTGTGGGAAATCATCACCTCTGGTGTGAGGTTGCTTCCGCTGCCATATTTTCCCGGTCCGGCCAAAGTCCTGCACAGTCTCCTTAGCGATCGCATGCTGCTGTTCGACAGCACCTGGCACTCGCTCATTCTGCTCCTTAGCGGGTACGCGCTCGGTGTGATTGCCGGATTGATTACCGGATTATGCATCGGCTGGTCACCGCCCGTCCGCTACTGGGGAATGCCGTTGCTCAAAGTCGTCGGACCAATCCCCGCCACGGCCTGGATTCCGCTTTCGATGGTGATATCTCCATCGGCCCTGATCTCGGCCGTCGCACTCATCGCTCTGGCGGTGTGGTTTCCGGTTACGATGTTGACCGCTTCCGGTATTTCCAATACCCGCGCCTCTTACCTCGACGTAGCGCGCACACTCGGCGCCGGGCGCGGTTATCTCATTTTTCGTGTCGCCGTGCCCGCAGCGTTACCGAATATTTTCATCGGACTTTTCATGGGACTTGGCGCCTCGTTCCTGACCTTGGTCGTCGCGGAAACGGTCGGCGTGAAATCAGGTCTCGGTTGGTATGTGAGTTGGGCACAAGGCTGGGCCGAATACGGAAAAGTTTTCGCCGCGCTCATCATTATGGCGGCGTTCTTTTCCACCATCATGACAGCTTTGTTCAAGGTGCGCGACCGCATGCTGGTTTGGCAAAAGGGAGTCATCAAATGGTGATGACGACGGATGCTGAAGGTTCCACCCTTCAGCTTCGCGATGTTCGAAAAAGTTTCCCTGATCCCGACGATCCGGTTAATCGGCGGCTGGTTTTACCGGGCATCTCAATCACGCTTGCCGCCGGCGAGCTTGTGTCGCTCATCGGACCAAGCGGTTGCGGGAAATCGACTTTGTTGCGCCTGATCGCCGGGTTGGAAACAGCGGATGCGGGAGAGCTTCTCATCGGCTCGGAGGCGATTTGTGGGCCAAGCGCAGAGCGTGGCCTGGTCTTCCAGGACCCGAATCTTTTTCCATGGCTGACGGTGCGACGTAACATCGAGGCGGGACTCGTCGCGCGCGGATTACTTCAGGAAAAAAGGGCCGAGGTCGATGAATTCATGCGGCTGGTGGAGTTGGAGGCATTTGCGAATGCTTACCCGCATCATCTCTCTGGCGGCATGGCCCAACGCGTCGCCCTGGCTCGAGCCCTGATCAATCATCCCAAAGTTCTTCTCCTCGACGAACCACTTGGTGCGCTCGACGCCTTTACCCGCATGCGCCTGCAGGATGAAGTGCTGCGTCTCTGGTCAGCGCGCCGGAGCACGACTCTGCTTGTTACCCACGATATCGATGAAGCGATTTACATGAGCGATCGCATCATCATTATGACGCCGCGGCCCGGAAAGATCGATCAGATCATTACAATCGAGCTGAAGCGGCCGCGTCACCGTACCAGTTCGGAGTTCCTGCAATTGCGTGGCGAGATTTTGGAGCTGCTTCACTTCGCTGGCGGCGAGAGGACGAAGAGCGTTAAGGCAGACGCTCCGACTATTTAGTGCAATGCTAGTGCAATGTTCGGCTTCGGCAGACGCCCGATTCAGAAACTTGATTTCATCGTGGCGGGCGCGCAGAAATCAGGAACGACGGCCCTGAACTATTACTTAAAGCGCCATCCGCAAATCGCCCTTCCAATCAAAAAAGAGCTGCATTTTTTCGACAACGACGAGTTGTTTGCCGGCGGCAATGTCTCCTATGAGCCGTTGCAAGAGATGTTCCGACCGGCCCGTGTCGGTAGTATCGCGGGCGAGAACACTCCGATTTATCTTTATTGGCGGCCGGCCCTGCCTCGAATCCGAGATTACAACCCGGCAATGAAGTTCATCGTCATTTTGCGCAACCCGATTGAACGCGCCTTCTCGCAATGGAACATGCAACGAACGCGCAGGATCGAGCCATTTGATTTCCTGGATGCAGTCGGAGCGGAGCCGGGTCGCATCGCCGCGTCCGCGCCGAAACAGGTGCGGAAATTTTCCTATGTCGACCGTGGTCGTTACGCCGAACAATTGGAACGCGCATTCCGGTTATTTCCACGAGAGCAATTCCTCATCGTCAAGTATGAAGCCTTTCGAGCGCGCCAGCGTGAAACGGTTGAGGCGGTTTTTCGCTTTCTGAATCTGGCACCCCCACGATTTCGCGCCGTCGAAGCTCACGATATTCCGTACGCGCGCAAAATTCGCGATGAGGAACGAGCGGCGGTGTGGGAAATTTTGCAGAGCGACATTGGCCGGTTGGAAACGCTGCTTGGCTGGGATTGCTCCGATTGGCGCTAGAGGATCAGGTGAGCGTCTAAATGATGTCCGTAACGATTCAAGCTTGGTAAAATCGCAACTACAAAGAGGAAGGTAGTCTCGGAAAAATAGAACCCTCACCGCGCCAGCGCGCGATGACGAACTCAATCCCTACCTTAAGGCAGCCCAGCCCATACCTAACGCTTCGCTGAAAGTTGATCGACGAAGCTTCCGGCATGTATTTCGCGGGACAGGTAATCTCGCCAATCGGATGGCCTAGCCAAATGATCTGGGCCAGCATTTGATTATCGAAAACGAAGTCATCGGAATTCTTCTCCAGCGGAAGTTTTTCAAGTAGATTTCGTGCAAAAGCGCGGTAACCGGTGTGATACTCGGATAGCTTGGCACCGAGCAGAATGTTCTCGGTCAGGGTAAGCCAACGATTGGAAACATATTTCCACCAGGGCATGCCACCGCGAAGCGCTCCACCGCCCAAAATCCTCGACGCCAGCACACAAGGGTAAAGTCCGCTCGTGACCATGGAGGCCATCGCTGGAATTAGCGTCGGGGTGTATTGGTAATCGGGATGAAGCATGATTATGACGTCAGCTCCGGCGGCGAGGGCGAGACAGTAGCAGGTTTTCTGGTTGCCGCCGTAACCGCGGTTTTCCGGATGAACTTCAACGCGCACCCGAT
>QHRA01000002.1 GCA_003221295.1 Verrucomicrobiota bacterium
GCAAGGCGAGGAATTCTCTCCCGCACGAAGCCAGGAACGTTTTCGAGTGGCCATGACAGACCACGGGTCCACGATTCTGCTGCCAACGCTTCTCGAGCGCGTACGGAAAGCTGCTCCTCATGCCAGGCTGGAGGTATCGGCGTGGCGCACTCAAGCATACGAGGACGTTGTTGCAGGGCGAATCGATCTCACTCTCAGCGCAGAAGCAGTGCCTCCAATTTTGGAAAGCGAACTGATTTTTAATTTAGACTTTGTTTGTCTGGTCGGATCCGCCCAGCCCGTTCGGACGCGTCGATTCACACTCAAACAATACCTGCAACTGCCGCACGCACTGGTCGAAACTCTGGATGGTCAGCAAACCATGGTGGATCGTCCTCTGGCGCAGCTTGGCGTAAAGCGCCGCGTCGCGCTTCGTCTTCCGTTCTTTGTGCCCGCAATCTTCGCCATCGCTAAAACCGATTTGATCCTGACCGTCCCTCGCCGATTGGCAAAGATCACCGTTCCGCTGGCTGGTCTGCGCGTGGTGGAACCGCCACGCGAGATCAAAGCTTTTCCGTACTTCATGGCATGGCATCCGCGACTCACTAACGAACCCGCTCACGCATGGTTTCGTGACCAATTGCGAACCGTTGCTCGAAGGATTCGAACAAAATAACGTAGCGAAACACATTTCGAAGCTTACGTCCTACTTTGCAAGTCGGTCGGAACGAATCGCTATGAGCGCTTCCGCGAAGCAACGATTTGAAAATGTTCAGGTGAGGGTCGTCCTGATAACTTGCGGACATTACTGGTTTTTAGCTGAGGTCTTCCGCAGCGTCCTCAGTGCGCCGCCCCAAGCGATGAGCTGGCCTAGCATGTCGTTGACCGACGTCTCTTTTCGTGGATCTGGCTTAAAGACGCTGAAGTTTTCGAAGTCGGTATACATGGAGAGCAACACCTGATTGCGCACAGTGGCCATTTGCACCTCCGCCAGATTCAGACGCAGCTGCTCGACTGCGCGCGCGCCGCTGGCGCCGCCGTAGCTGACGAAGCCAGCCGCTTTGTTGCTCCATTCTGCAAACAGGAAATCGATCGCGTTCTTGAGCGCGCCGGAGGTTCCATGGTTGTACTCGGGCGTGACGAAAACGTAGGCATCGAACGTGTCGATCTTAGCCGCCCATGTTTTGGTATGAGATTTACTGTATTGCCCCATCGAGGGCGGCACCGGCTCGTCGAGAAGCGGCAGGTTGAAATCTTTGATGTCTACGAGTTCGAACTCGGCGTCGCTGCGCTTTTTCGCGACTTCATAAACCCACTTCGCTACCGCCTCGCCATTTCGATTCGGGCGTGTGCTTCCGAGAATGATTGCGATCTTTATCATGTTATAAATTACCTCCGAGTTTTGAATTCTCCCCCTACCATGTTTGTTGTGCTGCCGTTTCCTTCATACTGTGAGTTCGTTAGCAAAGGCGCCGCCGCTGTCTCAGGCGCGAGCGCGGTTCGCACAAGAGGAGCCACACGCGTCCCGAGCAGCTCGATCGCGTGCATCAATTTCGCGTGCGGCAGGGCTGCGACGCTCATTTGGAATGTGAGACGGGAAATGCCGCCTAACGAGTCGTTCATATGCAGAATCTTTTCCGTGACAGTCTCCGGATCTCCTACGAGCAGCGCTCCGGTCGGTCCGAGCAGGGCGTCGTACTGTGCACGGGTGACTGGCGGCCAGCCGCGTTCCTTGCCGATCTCAGAAAAGCTGCGCGCATAACCGGGAAAAAAGTCGTCGGCCGCCTTCGTCGCGCTGTCGGCGACGTAGCCTAATGAGTGGATGCCCACCTTGAGCTGCTCCGGAGAATGGCCGGCGCGCAGTCCGGCCCAACGGTAACGGTCGATCAGCGGCCGAAAACGGTGCGGCTCGCCGCCGATGATCGCCACCATCAGCGGCAGCCCAAAGGTGCCGGCGCGAATGAAAGAGCCTGGCGTGCCACCGACACCGAGCCAAACCGGCAGCGGGTCCTGGAGCGGGCGCGGGTAAACTCCCTGCCCGGTAAGCGGAGCGCGATGCTTGCCTGACCAATGAACATGCGTGTTCGCACGAATGTTCAGAAGCAGCTCGAGCTTCTCGGCAAAGAGTGAATCGTAGTCAGCGAGGTCCAGGCCAAAGAGCGGAAACGCTTCGATGAATGAGCCGCGTCCGGCGACGATCTCCGCCCTTCCGTTCGAAAGTAGATCAAGCGTCGCGAACTCTTGAAAAACGCGAACGGGATCAGCCGCGCTCAGGACGGTGACAGCGCTGGTTAATCGGATTCGGCGTGTTCGGGCCGCGGCCGCGGCGAGAATCACGGTCGGCGCGGAGTCGAGGAATTCACGCCGGTGATGTTCGCCGATGCCAAATACATCGAGGCCCACTTCGTCAGCGAGGATGATTGCTTCGAGCAGCTCGCCGAGGTGTTTTGCAGGGTCGACTGCCCGATCCGCGACAGGGTCAACGGTTGCCGCGATGAAACTATCTATCCCAATCTCCATATGTTCCTGATTCACGTGTTTACGCTGGGACACGCTGCTGCAAGAGGCCCGCGAAGGCCGAGCGGACGCGCAGAAAAACGACGATCCACAGCACCGTCACGACCAGAGCCAGTGGCAGACCGGCCAGAGCCATCAATAGGTGAAAGAGCAGAATGTTGACGATGACCGGAGCGAGCAGGGCGAGGGCGAGCGGGACGTAGCGATTGATCACGAGCAGGACCGCCGAAATCAGTTGGAGCAGAAATACCACGACCAGATAATTGGAGACAAAGAGCGCGCCGACGAACTGACCGGCGGTTCCAGAAGGCAGAGACGCGGGAATGAAGTGGAGGAAGCCGTTTAGTGCGAAGACGAGAAAGATGAATCCAAGAAGAAAACGAGCGATGATAGCAATAATTTTCATGTTACGTCACTTTTGTTGAGCTAAAGTATATTGACATCAATATAATCTATGTCAAGTTAAAATTGGAATGGGGCGGAAAAAAACAACAAGGCAAGACTCCACCGGCGTGCATGTCTGGCTCGTTTTCATGAAAGCGTTTCAAGCCCTGCTCCCCCACGCGGCCAGGAGCATCAAGCGGACAGAACTGGGCGACTCTGACTTCCGCGTTCTGGAAGCGCTCCTCCATAAAGGCCCGCTCCCGGTCAATACAATCGGTCCCAAAGTCTGGCTCACGCCGGGATCGATCAGTGTGGCCGTCGATCGGCTGGTCAAGAAAGGGCTGGTTTCGCGCAAAGACCACCCCGACGACCGCCGGGTCCGTCAGGTGGAACTGACCGCAAAAGGACGGGCGCTGATTGCTCGCGGATTTCAGGAGCACTCCGCCGCAATGGAAACTTCTGTCAGGGTTCTATCAAAAAATGAGCGGCTGACATTGCTGCGGCTTTTGAAGAAGCTGGGCAAGCACGCGGCAGCAACCTGGCGATGAGCGTTGGCTAAAATGGGCCGGTATTCTGGTGCGCTCTTTTCGCGATGCGAACGTTCTCATCTAATCAGGTTTTTAAGGCCCCGAGCTGCTGCATAACCGAGAAGAGATTGGCTACACCCCAATGATCAGTGATCTTGCCGTTGCGCACTCGCATGACATCAACAGTTTCGAAGTGAATTTTTCGACCCGTTGGCGCCACACCGAGAAACATTCCATGGTGCGTTCCATGATACGTTTTATAGGTCGTCACCAGCTCGCCGTCCGCGGCCTGCCAATGGATATCTGCGTAAAAATCGGGGAATGCGGCACGAAGTCTGTGATATAGGTCACGCACGCCATCTTTGTCAGCCTTGGAGTTCGGCTGCGGTGTATGGTCGACGAAGTCGTCAGCAAAGAGTTCCTCGAATACCTCGAAGTTCCCACAGCTCTGCACTTCTTCGGTATTGCGGCGGACCACGGCTTTTGCGGCATCGCTTGGCGACATAGAGTTCCTTTCGGCTTTCGCTTGACGCTGATTTACCTCCCGACTATTTCTCGAAAACACCCAATTGACGAAGGCCGCTCATCCAATCCTCTGTGTGCCAGGTTCGAACAATTTTCCCGTCTTTGAACTCGTGAATGTCCACAACCTGAATGTCGATGCGGCGATTCTTTGACGGAAAATCCATGAACGCCTCTTTTTGAGTGCCAGCCATTCTGGCGCGAACGACCACCTTGTTCCCGTCCTGGAGAATGTCCTCGATCGTAAGCTTTAGATCAGGAAAGGTCGTGGTGAGCCGCGCGAAAAGAGGTTTCACGCCTTCAGGTCCAGGGGCGGTGCCGGGAGGTGAGGGAATATCAACCCAGGTCTCATGCAGGATTTTATCGAGGAGCGCTGCGTCTTTTTTGGTGAACGCCTCGTACCAAAGGGTGACGTCCTTTTTGTAATTGTTCATATTTTGCTTCTTGTCGGTGCTTTTGTCTTCCGCGTTCGCGGGCAAATACGCTACGAAACAGAGCAGGGTGAACAGATAAATTTTCATGTTAGTTTCGTTTATTTGGTATAAAGTATATTGATATCAATACAATCTGCGTCAAGGTAAAATTGAAATGGGGGAAAAGAGCAACTCCTGGGCAAGACGGCACCGGCGTGCACGTCTGGCTCGTTTTCATGAAAGCCTTTCAAGCGCTATTCCAGCACGCGGAGGAGAGCATCAAGCGGACCGAGCTGGGCGACTCCGATTTTCGCGTCTTGGAAGCGCTCCTGCATAAGGCCCGCTCCCGGTCATCGGCTGGTTAAAAGAGGGCTCGTTTCGCGCAAGGATCACCGGGGACGACCGCCGGGTGCGCCAGGTTGAACTGACACCCAAGGGGCGGACGCTGATTACCCAGGGTTTTGGCGAGCACGCCGCAGCTATGGAAGATGTGGCCGACATATTTTCAAAAAACGAACGGCTGACATTGCTGCGGCTCTTGAAAAAATTGGCCAAGCACGCAGCAAGTCCTAGCGGTAGGATTATCCTTCAAAAAGCGGAATGTTAGCTCACCGGCTTTTCGGGCTGACTACAAATTGCTGCCCTCAGCGCATGAGAGCGATCAAACGGCTGCGGCTGGGGACCTCAAGTTTTTGGAAGATGGAATGGAGATGCTTCTTGACCATGGCCACGCTTAATCCGGCTTCGTCCGCGATCTCCTGGTTACTGCGGCCGTCACAGACCAGTCTCGCCAATTGCTGTTCGCGCTGGGTGAGGCGTACCAAGTGCGGCAAAGGTGTGACGGGGCGACGTAATTCTTCGCATTCAATTAAGAAATGCGGCCGAGCCAGGCTGCCGGTGCTGAGTTGTCTCATACTAAGTGTCGCGCGCAAGAAGGACCATTTGGAGTGATGAATGACCTCCTGCCGTAGAATCATTCGAGGTGTGGCCAATTGCGATCTTTGGCGCCACCGCTTCTTGAGCCGGCGACATCGGTCGAGAATCTCCGCCGGCACCGGTCCATCAACTTTGGTGACAGGGGCCAATTCCGGCCCCACCGCCCACAAATTGCAAAACTCGCGCGCGGCTTTGTTCTGATAAACGAGCCGGAGGTTCCAGCGCATAAGCATGGTTGGCAGGGGCAGCCGACTCAAAAAGCCTTCAAACGCGGTGCGCGCGGCCCGTTCCCGTTCGAGGACGTGCAGCCGCCGCAGCGCCGTCTCAAAGTGCGGATAGAGATGGCGTAGCAATTTCGTTTGCACCGAGGTGAAGTCACCCTGTTTTGCCGTCCGCATGATTACGATGATGGCGAGGAGCCTTTGGCGCTGCCAAAAAAACAGGCCGATGGCATGGGATCGCTTCTGGGGCGCCATGTACTTCCGATAAAAGTCCGACCGCACCAATGCGCCTCGCCTGGGGAAGACATCACTGTCGCGGACAATCCGGCGGCCGCGTGGATGCTTGATCAGATAGGTCTCGATCGGCTTGGCATCGAAGGAGCCATCCAGAATCGGTCGCGACCATTTGGCGATGAACGGAGAAATCGGATGGTGCTGCAATGTCAGACCGACCAAAGAACCGGGTAAGGCTGCGTCGATCACGCGCTGCACTGCTTTCCAGAACGGCTCGAGACGTGGGGCGGCATGCAACTGAAGAAGCGGCTTTTCGACAACAGAGCCGAGTATCGTTTCCGTGGCCGCGCGCTTCACTGAAGTCCTTTCGCCCGCAATTCTATACCCATTCGGACTCTCGCAAACCGAGACGTGATTTGAAAAAGGCTACCTAAGTTACCAGGC
>QHRA01000221.1 GCA_003221295.1 Verrucomicrobiota bacterium
GTGTAAGCCCTTGATTCCCAAGCTCAAATGGTGTAGGAGCCACTCCCGAATATACCTCCAGATTCTCGCTACAGATTGGCAGCGCGTGCCCCAGATCATCACGGCGCAATTTTCCCCGATAGAGCAGGTCGCGACTGGATCAAGCCAAGGCCGCCTTGGGGGGAACCGGTCCGAAAAATTTCGTGGCGAGGTTCGTATACACCGACGACGGCTTGAGTGCCCCGGATTGCGGGCTCCGACCTTTTGCGCTTGCGTGCGCGACGCGACTCGCGAGCATAAACACACGCCCTCGCTATGCCCTTTACCACGCGCGAAATTGAGAATCCTGATCCGGTGACTCGCGTGGTCGCGGCGGATGCGGCGATGCGTAATCAACAGGCTGAGCAAGCGGGCGATGACATCGGCGAAAAGATGGTGCTCAACATGGGACCATCGCACCCGGCCACTCACGGGGTGTTGCGACTGGTACTCGAACTTGATGGCGAGATCATCACCAAAGCGACCCCGGACGTCGGGTTCCTTCATCGTGGCGACGAAAAAATCGCGGAGAACATGCAATACAACCAGTTTGTTCCCTACACTGACCGTCTCGATTATCTCGCACCGCTGTCCAACAATGTCGCCTATGCCCTGGCGGTGGAAAAATTGATGGGCTGGGAAATTCCGTCACGCGGCAAAGCCATTCGCGTGATCTGCTGCGAACTCTCTCGCATTTCCGCACATTTGATGGGGCTGGGCGCGATGGCGCTCGATCTCGGCGCGATGACGGTGTTCCTCTACACTTTTCAAGAACGCGAAAAGATCTATGACTTGTGTGAATTGCTAACCGGCGCGCGTTTCACTACCAGCTACACCCGCGTTGGGGGACAGATTCGCGATTTGCCGGCGAATTTCATTCCGCAATTGGCAAAATTCCTCGAGACCTTTGGCCCCAAGCTTGATGAATGCGATAATCTCCTGACGCGCAATCGCATTTTTGTCGATCGCACTCGCGACATCGGCGTGATCCCGCGCGACCGCGCCGTCGCTTATGCGCTGTCGGGCCCGAACCTGCGTGGCAGCGGAATCGAACACGATTTGCGGCGAAAACATCCTTATCTCGATTACGATCAATATGATTTCGAAGTAGTGACCGGAACGACAGGCGATTGCTATGATCGCTATCTAGTCCGGATCGAAGAGATGCGGCAGAGCGCGAAAATTCTATGTCAGGTGATCGACAAATTGCCAAGCGGCCCGATCAACGTAGCCGACTGGAAAAATATGTTGCCGCCGAAATCGCGGGTGATGACAAAGATGGAAGAGTTGATTCACCATTTCATTGTCGTGACTGAAGGTTTGAAAGCGCCGCCGGGTGAAATTTATTTCGCGGCCGAGAACCCGAAGGGTGAGCTCGGTTTTTACATCAATAGCCGTGGTGGTGGTGTCCCACACCGGCTCAAAATTCGCGCGCCATCGTTTGTCAACCTCAGCATCCTGCCGGAATTGCTGCCGGGTTGCATGATGAGTGATGTGGTGGCGATTTTAGGCAGTTTAGATTTCGTAATGGGAGAATGCGATCGATGAAAATAATCTCGGTAGCACTTTTGGCGATCCTGGTTTTGGCCGCGTGCAACCGCAATCTCCTGACCGGATCGAAGCTGACCCTGGACAATTACAACCAGATCACTACTGGCATGAGCAAGGCACAGGTGGAAAAAATCTTGGGACCACCAACGTCGATGGAGACGAAAGACATGCTCGTCTTCAAGAAGACGATCTGGCGTTACGAAGACGGACGGAAGTTCGCCCAGATCACGTTTAAGAACGACGAAGTGGATAGTAAGGACGCAAATCTTAGCAGACAATGAAAAGCGTTCGCCACCAGATTATCGTGCTTCTCGTTAGCGCGTTGCTCTTTTCATGCAGCGGTCAACGCCTCACCCAGGCCAATGTCGACCAGGTGTCCGAAGGGATGAGTAAGAAACAGGTGGAATCAATCCTGGGCCCCCCGACAAGCGTCGAAAGCAAAGATTTCATGCTGCTAAAGCGCACAACGTATCTTTATCGCCAACCCAACGGCACGGTGACGGTGTTGTTTAAAGACGACAAGGTGGCCGCGAAATCGAGCACGCTTCTAAAATAGGCGACCGATTGTTATGACATCGATCGCGACCAAAATTCCGGCGGAATTGAAGCGGCAAGTGGATGCCGCCATTGCTCAATACCCGCCCGAGCGAAGACGAAGCGCGGCTTTGCCATTACTGCATCTTTGGCAGGAACATTTCAGTTTCATCAGTGATGAGGGCATTCATTGGATTGCGAACAAGCTCGAGTTACAGCCGATCAACATTCTTGAGTTGGTAACCTTTTATCCGATGTTGCGGCAACAAAGCGCTGCCAAAACCCATATTCGCGTTTGTCGGACACTTAGTTGTGCGATGGCTGGAAGCTATCGTGTCATGGAAAACCTTTGTGCGACCGCTGGTATTACGCGCGGACACAACGGCGTTCACGATCCGATTCTCGTTAGCAAGGATGGAAAGGCTAGCGTCGAATTCGTGGAATGCCTGGCCAGCTGCGGCACCGCCCCAGTCTGCATGGTCAACGATGAATTACATGAAAACGTCGATCCGAATTCAGTGGCCGACCTTCTCCGCAATCAAAGATCAAACGTCAACCATCAAACCTTACCTCATCCTCTCGAGCGCCGGCTTGTTTTCAAAAACATCGGCCGTCCGGATTGGACGCCCAACATCGATTGTTACCTGGATGACGGTGGCTACGAGCAGTTGAAGAAGGCCGTTACCATGTCGCGGACAGACATTCTTAACGAGGTTAAGACTTCGGCGTTGCGCGGACGCGGTGGCGCCGGCTTCCCGACCGGGGTAAAGTGGAGCTTTATCAAGCCTGACGAGAAAAAGCCGGTGTATTTGATTTGCAACGCGGACGAATCGGAACCCGGAACGTTCAAGGACCGCTTCATCATTCACCAGGATCCGCACCAGCTGCTCGAGGGTATCTTGATTTCCTGTTATGCCCTCAATGTCCACACCGCTTACATATATATAAGAGGAGAATTTCCCGAGGGCGCGAAGATCCTCGAGCGCGCCATCGAGGAAGCGCGGGAGAAGAAATTTCTGGGTGAGAATATTCTCGATTCCAATTTTGATGTGGAAATCTTCATTCATCGCGGCGCCGGCGCCTACATTTGTGGTGAGGAAACGGGGCTGATCGAATCGCTCGAAGGCAAGCGTGCGTATCCACGGATCAAACCGCCTTACTTCCCAGCAGCGCTGGGCCTCTACATGTGTCCGACCATCGTCAACAATGTCGAAACGCTCTGTCACGTGAAGCATATCATTGCGATGAGCGGCGCGGAATATTCGCGACTTGGCCGCCCCGGCAATACCGGTACCCGGATTGTTTGCGTTAGCGGCGACGTAGTGCGGCCCGGTTATTTTGAGATCGAAGTGGGCGCGGTAACGATGGGACAGTTGATCTATGAAATGGCCGGAGGAATGAAGTTCGGGCGACAACTCCGAGCCGTCATTCCCGGCGGAAGCTCGGCCAAGGTCTTGCGCGCCGACGAACGCTTTAAAATAAAGGAGAGGCAAGCGGATGGTTCCACCTTGGAGCGTGAAATTTCCATCGATCAAATTCCGATGGATTTCGATTCACTCGCCGCCTGCGGCTCGATGGCGGGCTCTGGCGGAGTCATTGTGCTGGATGATTCGCGCGACATGGTCTGGGCCCTTAACAACATTAACGAGTTCTATGCCCACGAATCGTGTGGACAGTGCACCCCCTGCCGGGAGGGCGCCCTTTGGATGAAAAAGATTACGGATCGAATGCTGCTCGGCGGCGGCGTGATGCAGGATCCAGCGACTCTGAAAACGGTAGCGGATAACATAGCCGGCCGCACCATCTGCGCCTTCGGAGAAGCCTGCGCCTGGCCCACCGAAAGTTTTGTCGAGAAATTTCCGGAAGATTTCGCCGCGCGCGCAACAAAATCCGCGCCGCCGCCATTGCCGCCGGAATACACACCTGAGGAACTCATCGCCAAAGGAAAAATCTCAACCGTTCCACTGGCGCATGACCCCGGTTGGGAGAAAGCCGGCGCCGCCGGGACGATTTGATGTGGATTCTTTTCCTCATGCTCCTGCTCGTAATCATGCTCGATCCTTTTCGATGAGGAGCATGAGCCTGATAAAGCACCACTTGCCCTCACCTCAATCCTCTCCCGTGGGGAGAGGAGGACGCGAAGCGCCAGGTGAGGGATTTCGTAGAAGCAGAGGAAATGGCTGAGAACCTTCCATTAGTTAACGTCCAGATCGATGGCGTCTGGCATCAATTTCCGAAAGGCACGCGAGTGATTGAAGCGTGCGCGCAAGTCGGCGTTTATATTCCACGTTACTGTTACCATCCTAAGCTAAGCTCGCCCGGAAATTGCCGAATGTGCCTGATTGAAATGGGCCTGCCACGCATGGGCCCAGACCGGAAGTTTGAGCTGGACGCGGATGGCAAGCCAGTGATCAACTGGATGCCGCGCCCGCAAATTTGTTGCGCGCAGGATGTGGCCGAAGGCATTGGCGTGCGCACGAGTTCGCCGCTAGTCGAGGAATGTCGCCGTGGCGTCATGGAATTTTTGCTCATCAATCATCCGCTGGACTGCCCCATCTGCGATCAGGCGGGCGAATGTCGTCTCCAGGAATTCAGTGTCGAATATGGGCGCGCGGACTCACGCTTTCTCGAGAATAAGGTCAAGAAACCGAAACGGATCCAAATTGGTCCGCGGGTCACGCTCGATGACGAGCGCTGTATCCTTTGCTCGCGCTGCATTCGATTTTGCCAGGAAATCGCAAAGGACGATGTGCTTGGCTTCACCGAACGGGGCGGCCATACTATTCTGACGGCGCATCCGGACAAGCCGCTCGAAAATAATTACTCGCTTAATACCGTCGATATTTGCCCGGTAGGCGCGCTCACCTCTTCGCACTTTCGATTCGAAATGCGCGTCTGGTTTTTGAAGGAAACTAAAAGTATTTGCACGAGTTGCGCGACCGGTTGCAATACCATCATTGGCACGCGCGAAGATGTGGTCTACCGCCAGACACCACGCGAAAACGTCGCCGTTAATTCCGTCTGGATGTGTGATTACGGTCGACTCAACTTCGAATATCTAACGAGCCCTGAACGGCTGCTCGAGCCGGAAATTTTTTCCGGTGACAAATTGCAACCTTCTGATTGGAAAACGGTCATCTCCCATACTGCTTTGCAACTGCGCCATTTCACCGGCTGGGATATCGCCATCGTCGCCTCGGGCCGGATGACAAATGAAGAGCTCTGGCTGACTGCGCGTCTCGCCCGGCAGTTGAACGTCTCACTCATCGATATCGTTCCCAGAAAAGGAGAGGGGGACGACATTTTGCTGAGCCAGGATCGCAATCCGAATACGAACGGCGCAAAAATTATTCTCGGTTTGGAAGGCAAAACGCGGGCGAACCTAACGGCGATCGCCGCGAGTGTGGCGGAAGGTCGTACTAAAGCGCTGGTCGTACTCGGTGAAGACCCGACTCAATTTGGAATTACGGTCGAGCAACTGAAGAAGCTGCCCTCTTTCATCACCATGAATATTTTGCGCAATACCGCCACCGCTTACGCCACTGCGGTCCTGCCCTCCGCCGCTTACGCCGAAAAACGCGGCTCGATGATCAATGGTCGCGGCCGTTTGCAACGATTGAATCGGGCTGTCCGACCCCCCGGCCAGGCGCGCGAGGATTGGGAGATCTTGCGCGATCTCCTTCAGGAGTTTACTGGCAGCAATGGTCTCGGCTCGATCGAAGATGTGTTTCGGCAAATGGCAGAATCGATTCCGCCACTGGCAGGCTTGAGCCTGGACCAAATTGGTGATCTCGGCGTGCACGTGATCGCAACGCCTGAGAATACAACAACGCCATCGCCTCCCGGCGAGCCAGTGGACGAGAAGATTTTCGAGCGTCCGCCAGTTCATGCAGCAAAATGAATACGGTCATCCCGAGCGAAGTCGAGGGATCCTGTTGCGAAACCTCTAAGGTCACTTTTGCGGCATCCCTCGATTTCGTTCGGGATAACCAAGAATAATGAACCCAACCGCATCCTTCATTTTCACCACTCTGCTGAAAATCGTTGGCATCGTTTTTCTGGTTATTCTGCCGATGGTTTCCTACGCGGTTTATGCCGAGCGGAAAGTCAGCGCATTGATTCAGGATCGCCTCGGCCCGAATCGGGTTGGGCCGGCCGGCTTATTTCAACCGATCGCTGATGCGATGAAATTTTTGCTCAAGGAAGATTTCACGCCCGCGCATGTGAACAAACTTTATTACTGGCTCGCGCCTTGTCTCGCGATGGTGCCGGCTATCACTACCATCGCAGTGGTGCCATTTGGCAGCACCCTTTTCGGCGTGCCAATGGTGATCGCGGACATCAACGTTGGCGTGCTTTTCGTTTTTGCGATCGCCTCGCTCGGTGTTTACGGAATCGTCATCGCCGGCTGGGCCTCGAATTCAAAATATCCGTTCCTCGGCGGGGTGCGCTCAAGCTCGCAAATGATCTCGTACGAACTCTCGTTAGGTCTTGCTGTGGTCCCGATCTTTCTCCTCGTCGGCAATCTCCGGCTAACGGAAGTTGTGCAATATCAGATCGATCATGGCTGGATGATATTGCCCTTTGCCGGGAACTGGAAAAATCCGGTCGGTTGGCTGCTGGTTGTTCCGATGTGGATATCGTTCGCGGTCTTTGCCATCGCCGTCTTCGCGGAAACAAACCGGCTGCCCTTCGACCTGCCGGAAGCGGAAACGGAGTTGGTCGGAGGCTATCACACCGAATATAGCTCGATGAAGTTCGCCCTCTTTTTCCTCGGGGAATACGCTGCCATGATTACCGGCTCCGCCATTATCGTTACCCTTTTCCTTGGGGGCTGGCATTTTCCCGGCGTCCCTGACGGTTCCCACGGATGGATTTTTGGTCTCATTAACATCTTCGTTTTCTTCGCCAAAATTGCGGCGCTTCTTTTTGTTTTTATCTGGGTCCGCTTCACTCTGCCGCGTTTCCGCTATGATCAGTTGATGCGGCTGGGCTGGGTTTTCTTCTTCGAGATCGCGCTCGTGAACATTTTCTTGGCCGCCGCCATCATCCCCTTTTTTAACCAATAATTTTCCTCTTAATTCTAATCTTATTCCTATTCCTATTCTTAATCTTTAGCTTTCCCGCCAATACTATTACCACCGTCATTCCGTTGCTAACATGACGATCTCCAGACTTGCTACTCGTTGTAGTCGAAAGCGATCGAGCATGATTATGATTACGAGCAGGAGCAGGAGTTGATATGGCTATTACCGTTTCGCGACCGAAACTCACCTGGTCCGAGCGATTGTATTTACCGACGATCGCGGCAGGGATGGCGATCACGCTCCGGCATTTCAAAAACATGCTCTTCGGCCGGACGAAGGTAACCATGCAGTATCCGGAGCAAAAATGGGACGCGCAGTTGCCGGAACATTATCGAGGTGCGCCGGCATTGGTGAAGGACGAGGCGGGGCGCATCCGTTGCGTCGCCTGTCAGCTCTGCGAATTCATTTGCCCGCCCCGCGCCATCAAAATCGAGCCGGGCGAGATTTCGGCCAAAGATCGCTTCAGCAAAGTCGAGAAGTATCCCCGTGAGTTCGATATTGACATGATTCGCTGCATTTTCTGCGGGATGTGTGAGGAAGTTTGCCCCGAGCAAGCAATCTTTTTACGTAAAGATTACGCCATCACCGGGCTCACTCGTGCGGAAATGGTGCACAACAAGGAGAAGCTGCTCGAGATCGGCGGGATTATGCACGGAGTCGTTCTGAAGTGGAATGAGAAGAAGTAACCAAACACTGGAGTAATGGAGTAATGGAGTGTTGGAGTAGTGGAAGAATCGCGGGCGCGTTTAGCTTCACCCAATACTCCATTACCCCACTACTCCATCATTCCACTTAATTTGATGCCCTCCTTCCTTTTCTGGCTCTTCGCCATCGTGATGCTGGTCTTCGGCGCGCTCGTCGTCATTAACCGCAACCCGATCGCGAGCGCGCTCAGCTTGGTCGTTTGTTTTCTTGGGCTTTCCGCCTTGTTCATGTCTCTGGACGCATTTTTCATCGGGATCATTCAGGTGCTGGTCTACGCCGGCGCAGTGATGGTGCTTTTTCTGTTCATCATCATGCTGCTCGATCTCCGCGCCGAAGAACGCCGCAAGATGAATTGGGTTGCTTTTGTGGGCGGGTTTCTGGTCGCGTTCTCTTTGCTGGTGCAAATTCTTGCTGTCATTGGCGGCACACGAATGGCCAAACAAGCCTTTCCGCCGCTCGCTTCCCAGCGCGCTGATGATGTTCGCAACGTCGGGTTAGTACTGTTTGGAAACTACAACCTGCCTTTCCAAGTAATTGCAGTGCTGATTCTTGTCGCGACCATCGGTGTCATCGTTTTGAGCAAACGCCAATTGCCATGACTACCCTCGGCGATTACCTGACCGTCAGCGGAATATTGTTTGCCATCGGTTTCAGCGGCGTCCTGTTGCGGCGCAATGTCATCATCATTTTCATGGCGCTCGAGCTGATGTTGAACGCGGCCAATCTTTCCCTTGTCGCCTTTTCGCGTTTTCGTCTCGGCGACGATGGCTTGCCCAATTACAACGCGCAGGTGCTCGTCTTCTTTATCATCACTGTCGCTGCCGCCGAAGTCGCAGTCGGCCTCGCCATTATTGTCGCGCTCTATCGCGCCCGCCGCACCACCCATGTCGAGGACATTAATAGTTTGAAATTTTAGCCCACGAAATACACGAATGGCACGAACGGCTGAAAAGGCGCAATTGATTTGGAAGGATGAAAGCTATGCCATTATTGGCGCGATGTCTGGCTCTGAAAATTTCGTGTCCTTTCGTGTTTAGAGGGCCAAAATTTTTATGAGCGTTCTCCCGTGGCTTGTTTTGCTCGCGCCCCTGGCCAGCGCTGTGATCATCGCCCTTCTCACTCGCCGGGCGCACAGCCTGAGTGCAGTTATTTCCGTCGTTGCGGTATTAATCAGTTTCATCTGCAGCTGTACCATTTTTGCGAAACCGGAAATAAGCGCTACTGAAATCCCCTGGATTGAAATCCGCGGATTCCTCCGGGTGCCGATCGGCTTTACCCTCGATTCATTGAGCAAGACGATGCTTGTTCTCGTTAGCGGAGTAGGCGCTCTCATTCACATCTACTCGCTCGGCTATATGCGCGATGACCGGGGCAAATCACGATACTTTGCGTCGCTCTCGCTCTTCATGTTCTCAATGCTCGGCATCGTGCTGGCGGGCAATTTCGTGATGATGTTCGTCTTTTGGGAATTGGTCGGCCTTTGCTCCTATTTGCTCATCGGTCATTGGTTCGAGCGCGATAGCGCGGCCGACGCCGCCAAAAAAGCCTTTATTACCAATCGAATTGGCGATTTCGGATTCATGCTTGGAATCCTGATGGTATGGGGTGCGACTGGCTCAGTCGTTTTCGACGACATCGTTCCGCAGCTTTGGCGCGTCACCAGTAACCCGACGTTTCTAACGACTTGTGTGCTGCTGATTTTTTGTGGCGCCGTCGGAAAGTCTGCTCAGTTCCCTCTGCACGTCTGGCTGCCCGACGCGATGGAAGGTCCTACGCCGATCTCGGCCCTCATCCATGCCGCGACGATGGTCGCGGCCGGCGTTTACATGCTGGTGCGGGTGGGATTTCTCGTCCAAGCTTCACCGGACGCGCTCTGCGTTATCGCATGGATCGGCACAATCACGGCAGTTATAGCCGCCCTTATCGCCACGCAACAGGACGACATCAAACGCATCCTGGCTTACTCCACGCTTTCTCAGCTCGGCTACATGATCATGGCGGTGGGTCTCGCGTCGGGCGAAGCTGCCATGTTCCATTTGTTTACTCACGCCTTCTTTAAAGCACTGCTCTTTCTCGGCGCCGGGTCCGTTCTCGTTGCACTTCATCATGAGCAGGACATTTGGAAGATGGGCGGACAAGGTCGCAATCTCTTCCTCACTTTTATCACTTTCGGTGTTGGCATGCTTGCGCTTATCGGCTGCCCGCCATTTGCGGGATTTTTTAGTAAGGACGCCATCCTCTCGCTCGCCTACAACCGGAACCCCACAATCTTTGCCCTCGCGCTCCTCACCGCGTTTCTGACCGCGTTCTACATGATGCGATTGTTCGTCGTTGTTTTCTTCGGCAAGCCACGCTCGTCCGTTGCAAGGACAAGCCGTGAAGCGCCCACCAGCATGCTCATTCCGCTCGTGGTTCTAGCAGTGCTCGCGCTGATCGGGGGATTCAACTTTTTCGCTCGCCATTTTCTCACTGTTCCTCATGAACGGGATGCCGCCCAATTCGTTCCCGGCCTTGCCCTCGTCGCCATGTTGGTGGGCGCCACCGGTGCAATTTTTCTTTATCGTGGCCGTGAATCCGATCCGTTCTCGTTCGCAATATTGCGCAAAAAATTCTACTTCGATGAATTTTATCGCGCTTTGATTAACGCCACGCAGGAACTCCTTGCCCGTATCTCTGCCTTCATCGATCGGTGGGTTATCGATGCCACCGCGGTGCGAGGAACTAGTGGTGCCACTTGGAGTTTGGGAGCCTTACTCCGCCTGATGCAGGTCGGAAATCTGCAAGCTTACGCGTTTATTTTCGGACTTGGAATTGTCTGGATCATTTACTTCGCCCTCTTCCGCTAATGCTCCTTCTCGTCACATTTGCGCCAATCGTTGCGGCCGTATTGATCATGCTCGGTCTTCCCGCACGCACGACTGCGCTCGCCGCGTCCGCCCTCACCTTATTGACCAGCGTGCTGCTGTTTTTCGGTTTCGATTCCATTGCACCCGGTTTTCAATTCGTCTTCACCATTCCAATTTCAACGGAGCTGCGCCTCAACTTCGCCCTTGGCGTGGACGGACTTAGTCTTCTCATGATCTTACTCGGCGCGATCGTCCTCCTCGCTGCGGTCTGGTTTACCGGTGAAATCGAGCATCACGAGAACGCGTTCTATGCTTGCCTGCTCCTCATTGCCGGCGGCGCTATCGGCGCTTTCGCTTCGCTTAACTTGTTTTTCTTCTACGCATTTCATGAGCTGGCATTGATTCCCACTTTCCTGCTCATTGGAATTTGGGGGACGGGCAATCGGCGTGCCGCCGCCTGGAAGGTGACGATCTATCTTGCGCTCGGAAGTGTCATCCTGCTAGTCGGCTTGATCATGCTCTATCGCGCAGTGCCTTCGAGCGCACGCAGCCTCGACCTTCGAGTCTTGCAAGCCGCCGCTTCCGCCGGCCAGATTGCGCCGGCCATGCAACCCTCCATTTACCTCGTCCTGTTGATCGGCTTTGGAATATTAATCTCGTTAGTCCCGTTCCATACCTGGGCACCCGAAGCGTATGCCTCTGCCCCGGCGCCAGCGGCGATGTTACACGCGGGAGTTTTGAAGAAATTTGGACTCTACGGATTGCTCCGCCTGGCCTTGCCACTCCTGCCTGATGGCGCACGGCACTGGTCGGGATTGCTCCTGGTCCTTTTGCTGGCGAACATCATTTACATTGGCCTGGTCACAATCGCGCAGCGCCGGCTCGATTGGATGCTCGGTTATTCCAGCGTCATGCACATGGGCTACATTTTTCTCGGCATCGCCAGCGCGAATATTCTCGGCACTACCGGCGCGGCAATTTTGATGTTCGCGCACGGTCTCTCTATCGCTCTCCTTTTCGCCATTACCGGCGAAATTCGTAAACGCGTTTCCTCACTCGACTTTGATGCGATGGGTGGCCTGGCAAAACAAATGCCGCTGGCGGCGTTCGCCTTCGGTCTTGGCGTATTCGCCGCCATCGGGCTGCCGGGGTTTTCGAATTTCGCGGCCGAAATCATGGTCGTTTTCGGCGCTTTTCGAAACGGATTCGATTATCAACATTTTCATATCTTTCAATGGGCGGCACTCCTCGCGCTTTGGGGCGTGGTAATTTCAGCGGTTTACATGTTGCGCGCCTATCGCCGCACCTTTTTCGGCAGCTCCGCTGAGTCTGAGATCGCAATCGCCGATATTTGTTCCGGGTTTCGTTTTCCCATCGCGTTACTCGTTGCAGCGTCAATTCTGTTCGGATTTTTCCCCCAAATTGCGGTGCAAAGAATCGCGCCCGCCTTCCGTAATTACTTCACCGCGAGCCAATGATCTCAGCGCCTTATCTCGAAGTTGCGGTAGTTGTCCTCGGTACCATTATCCTCTTGGTCGAATCTTTCACTTCCCAGCTCGACCGCCGTTTTCTCGGCTATGCCGCCTTGTTTGGCCTGGCGATGATTTTCATCGCCACGTTCTTTGTCGCGCCTCAGTCCTCCACTGCCTCGGCTCCCCTGTGGACCTTCTACTCCGCCGACGCGCTCTCGCTTTTCTTTAAACGGATCGCCCTCGCCAGCACCGCCGGCGTGCTGGTGATGATGCTCGATTTCGCGCCCTCGGTCTCGATCGGCGTTCAGGGTGCGACACGGCAGGCCGGTCTCGGCGAATTTTTCACGATCCCACTTTTCACCTGCGCCGGCCTGATGTGGATGGCTTCGGCCATTGATTTCGTCCTGATTTTCGTTTCTCTGGAGTTGGTTACGATTTCCTTCTATGTGCTGGTTGGTTTTACTCGGCGTAATCCGGCCTCGCTGGAAGCTGCCGTGAAATATCTGGTGCTCAGCGCGCTCGCGACGGGTTTTCTAGTTTACGGGATCACCTGGATCTTTGGCGCAACCGGCGAAACCAATCTCCAAAAAATTACGACGGTATTTTCGCGGCCCGGCCTTGAGCACAACGCCGCTCTTTTCGGCGGTGTCCTCGTCATTGTCGCACTCGGCTTCAAAATCGCTGCCGTCCCGTTTCATATTTGGGTAGCGGATGTTTACCAAGGCGCGCCTACCCCGGTGACAGCGTACCTGTCGGTCGGTTCGAAAGCCGCCGGGTTTATCGTTCTTCTGCGCGTGCTCGAGCCATTTT
>QHRA01000003.1 GCA_003221295.1 Verrucomicrobiota bacterium
CGGCGCGGGCCACTGGTTTCTTTCAAAACAATGGCGCTGCCGGGTGTAAACTCGGTGATTGTTCCGCTGCCTTCCGTGGTCGTGGTTGTTGAGGTCGTCGTCTCCGAGACCTGGGCCCACGCAAACGGAGCAGCCGCGGCCACCGCAATGCTCAGTAGTAGTTTCTTCATCTTTTGGCTTTCTTTTTTGGTTTGCGAGCAGGCGCACCATGCCCCGTGGAAACGGAGATAGCCGGCTGCTCTAATTATCATAAGAGTATCGCGACGCTCCCGATTGACGGCTGTGTCACATCAAAAACGAAAAGTTATATTTCGCTGAATAAATCAGGCACCGTCCCGTCAGGGGCGACTTTCCGTTTTCCATCACGCCTTGGCGGCGGCATATTGTCGCCAATGGAACCAACCATGGGCGACGGGGCCGAGGAGTTGCTTCAGACCTACACCGAAGATGGCGGCATTAATTATCTCGCTGCGGCCGCCATGCTTCCCTCGCGTTCTGCCATCGACGACGCCTGCGCCGAGCTGATGAGCCTGATGTTCCCCGGTTTTCGTGGAGAACCCCTGGTGGATTCGAGCGATCTGCCGGAAGTGACAAGAAGCCGGTTGCGGCGTTTGCAATCGCGCTTGAAGCCGGAGTTCTGCAAAAGCCTTGGTAAATATCCTCCAGACGCCACAGTAGAAAAACGCGCCGACGAGCTGCTGGCGGGATTTTTTTCTCAGTTACCGGCATTGCGCAAAATGCTTTGGACCGACATCGATGCGGCGTACGAGGGCGATCCGGCGGCGAAAAGCTACGAAGAAATCATCCTGGCCTACCCCGCGCTCGAAGCCATCGCCATCCAGCGCATGGCGCACGAACTTTATTTGCAGGAATTGCCTCTCATCCCTCGCATTATGACGGAGTGGGCCCATAGCCGTACCGGCATCGACATTCATCCCGGCGCGAAAATCGGATCGCATTTTTTTATCGATCACGGCACCGGCGTGGTGATCGGCGAGACCTGTGAAATCGGGACGCGAGTGAAGTTATACCATGGTGTGACGCTTGGGGCACGCAGCTTTCAGAAGGATGAAGACGGCAAAATCAAAAAAGGCGGGAAGCGTCATCCGACGGTGGAAGATGACGTGACCATTTACCCGAATTCGACTGTCCTCGGTGGCGAGACGGTCATTGGTGCGCGAAGTACGATTGGAGGTAATGTTTTTTTGGTGCAAAGCGTGCCGGCCGATTCGCTCGTTTCTTACGAGGAAACGCAATTGCACATTGTGCAAAAGCGCCCGCGTCTACGCGGACAAACCAACGGCAGTTTCAACGGGTGATTTATCTCGATTACAATGCGACCACGCCGCTGTGTGAAGCCGCACGCACGGCGATGTTGCCGTTTCTCGAAGGGAAATTTGGCAATCCTTCGAGCGTTCATGCTGCTGGACGAGAAGCGCGCGCCGCGATTGATGATGCGCGCGATGGACTCGCGGATTTGCTGGGCGCGAAACCGCACGAGTTGATTTTTACCAGCGGCGGGACGGAAGCGAATAATCTTGCGATCCTTGGGCTTGCTCGCAGTCGCACAGCGCGCGGAAAGCATTTAATCAGCGCGAAAACAGAACACCACGCTGTTTTGAACACGATTGAGCATCTGGAGAAACGCGAAGGTTTCGAGGTGACCTGGCTCAATGTTTCGCAGGCCGGGCAGATCGATCTCGATCAATTAGCCGATACGATCCGAGAAGATACCGTGCTGGTTTCCATCATGCATGCGAACAACGAGACTGGCGTGATTCAGCCGCTGCGCGAGATCTCAGAAATCTGTCGCGAGCGCGGCGTTCTTCTGCACAGCGATATGGTGCAATCGTTTGGAAAGCTTGCGCCCGTCATCCCGAGCCAAAACGCCACTCCGGCTCGGAGCGAGGGGTCCCGCCATGAAAGCTTCAAGGTAACGCAGCGGGATCTCTCCACTCCGCTACTCTCCGGTCGGGATGACCTGCGGTCGTTGGTCGATGCCGCCAGTTTTGCGGCGCACAAATTTTACGGCCCCAAAGGCGCCGGCCTTTTATTTTTGCGCGGCGGAATTCCGATTGAACCAGTTCATTTCGGGGGCGCGCACGAAAATCAGCGGCGCCCCGGGACAGAAAATGTTGCCGCAATTGCGGGGATGGCGGCGGCGGCGGAATTTGTGGAACGCGATCGTGAACAGGAGCAGGCACGCGAAGGAAATTTGCGGGACCAACTTTGGCAGGAAATCTCCGCGCAGATCTCGCCAGTGGTTCTAAACAGTGACGTTCACCGGCGATTGGCAAATACCTTGAACATTAGCCTGCCCGCGCTCGATTCGGAGACAATGCTAATGGCGCTCGACCTTGAAGGCGTTTGCGCATCGAGCGGCTCAGCTTGCATGGTGGGGAGTGTGGTCGCATCGCACGTTCTGTTGGCGATGGGGCTGCCGCTCGCTTTCGCCCGATCAGCCATCCGTTTTTCCATCGGAAAATACACAACCGGAGAGGAAATTTCGGCGACGGCTGGGATTGTTTCAGAGATTGTGCAGCGAACGAATGCGAAACGCAGCGAGAAAACAATCTCCGTTTAGGCAGCTCGAATTCCTTTTCGACGCGCCGGTAATTTCCCAGTTGCCATCCGCGCAAGAATTGCAGGATCGCGCCCAGTCCCTTTTGCGGCGGCTCAACGCGGGAATTCTGACGGATCGCGTGCGGGTCGAGTGGAATGAACGCATGCGCACAACCGTCGGTCGCGCCGATTTCCGGCGTGGCCTCATTTCCTTAAATCCAGCGTTGCAAGAATTTGGGCCCGCCGAAATCGATCGGACATTGCGGCATGAACTGGCGCATTTGCTTGCTCATTTTCGTTTTGGCAAGCGACGGATCGAGCCTCACGGGCGCGAATGGCGGAACGCTTGTTGCAACCTGGGGATTAGTGGTGAGCGAGCCGGTCATACCTTACCGTTAGTCGGGCGTTCGCTGTCCCGTCGGTTCGTCTATTACTGTCAGAACTGCCAGGGGCATTTTCCGCGTGTGCGCCGCATTCGCCGGGCAACTGCCTGCCTGGCTTGCTGTCGAAAATTTTCAGGAGGAAATTACAATGAACGTTTCCGCCTCCGGCTTGTCAAAAGTTCCTCTTCAGTTAATTTCTCCGCGCTGTTAGCAAATTCTCCCCAGTGAAAATTCGCCACTTTTTTACAGCGGTCGCGGTCGCCTTTATCGCATCCACTTCGTTCGGCTACGTCCGCGAATTCGATAACGGCATCCCTCTGGCCTGGGTGAAGGATCGCACCGTCGTGATGCAGCTCTCCCTCGGCACCGGGACACGGACCTTGCGCGACGGCTTCACCTCGTTTAACGACTCCGCCATTGACGCGCTCAAGACCTGGAACCCACATCTCGCGCATCTTCAATTTTCCTGGGTCAAAAACTCACCCGTCACTCCAGCGGAAGGCGATGATGAAATGTCGGTCATGTTCGATAACAAAATTTTCGGCAGCGATTTTGAAAGCGGCACGTTGGCGGTGACTATGCTGGCCTTTCGCAACGGTAATTTCGAAGAGACCGACACCATCTTTAACAAGGCGGTCGCGTGGGACTCCTATCGCGGTGCCCTCACGCCGCCAGTCTTTGATTTTCACCGCGTCGCCATCCATGAATTTGGTCACACTGTCGGACTTGATCATCCGGATCAAGCCAAGCCGAAGCAAAACGTAGTGGCAATTATGAATTCACAGGTGAGTAATCTCGATACTCTCGCGCAGGATGACATCAACGGCGCGACCGCTATTTACGGCACCGGTCCGGCCTACAATTTAATTCCAGACGCGCCGGTGCTAATGGACCTTTCCGCCCGCGGCACGACCTATACCGGCAACAATGTTCTCATCGGCGGTTTTATCGTTCAAGGATCGCAACCGGTAAAATTGGTTGTCCGGTGTCTGGCCTTCTCACTCGCAAGCTATGGTATTTCTAATGCGCTGGGCGATTCGGTGATCGAGCTCCATGATGCGAATAATAATCTCATCGGTTCTAACGACGATTGGTTTACCAGCCCCAGCGCAGAAACAATTTCCAGTTACCATCGCGACCCCCCCAATAGCATCGAGTCGGCCCTCCTCGTCACTCTTAATCCTGGGAATTACACCGCGATCGTTAAGTCGTATTCTGACTCGCAACAAGCGGCCACCGCAGGAGTCGCGCTCTTTGAAGTTTACGATCTGCGCAAATCGGCCAGCCGCCTCGGCAACGTTTCCGCCCGAGGGCAGGTCGGGACCGGTGATAACATTTTGATTGGTGGGCTTATCATCGGCGGAAGCACGCCAAAGCCAGTAGTGGTTCGGGCACTCGGCCCAACCCTGACTCAATTCGGCGTTACCGGCGTTCTGGCTGATCCCTATCTCGAATTACGCGACGGCAACGGTAACTTAGTAGAGGCCAATAATGATTGGCAGCAGAGTCCGGAAGCGGCCATTATCAGCGCCGATGGCAAGGCGCCCTCGAACACGAAGGAGTCAGCCATGGCCCGGACTCTTAGTCCGGGCAACTATACCGCGCTGGTCCGCGGTGTCGGCGGAACTACCGGTACGGCCCTGGTTGAAGTTTACGACGAAAGTGCATCCCCCTAATTGTTGTTAGGTGGATCGAGCGCTCTGTCGCTCGATGTTAAAATTAGGCGGCGAAGCCGCAATTGTTCTGCAGCGCCCGGCGGAGCAGCCGATCCACCCTGGCCGATACGGTTGCCTAATTCTCGTTAGAAATCTCGATCGGAAGTGCCATCCGTCGTTTGCCCGCGCAATTTCGCCTGGATAAAAAGATCAAGATCGCCGTCCATCACTGCCTGCACATTGCTCGTTTCCGCGCCTGTCCGGTGATCTTTCACCATCTGGTAGGGTTGAAAGACATACGAGCGAATCTGACTGCCCCAGGCCACGTCGCCCTTCTCACCGTATTGCCGGTCCATTTCCGCGCGTTTCTTGTCCTGCTCCAGCTCGTAAATTTTTGCTTTCAACATTTTGATCGCCAGTTCGCGATTACGCAGCTGGCTTCGTTCCGCCTGGCACGCCACCACGATGCCGGTAGGTTTGTGAACAATCCGCACTGCCGTTTCCACTTTGTTCACATTCTGCCCGCCTTTGCCGCCGCTGCGATAAGTACCGATTTCGAGATCGGCCGGATTAATCTCGATCGGCGCGCTCTCGGCGATTTCGGGAACGACATCGACGCTGGCGAAGGAAGTGTGCCGCCGTTTGTTGGCATCGAACGGAGAAATGCGAACAAGTCGATGTACTCCCCGCTCAGCATTTAAATAACCAAACGCATACTCGCCCGTGACCAGCAAGGTCGCCGATTTAATTCCGACTTCTTCGCCAGTTTGAATATCGACCATTTGCGATTTGTAGCCATGACGTTCGATCCAGCGCTGGTACATTCGCAGGAGCATGTCGGCCCAATCGCAGGATTCGGTGCCGCCGGCGCCGGAGTGAATGGTGAGAAAGGCATTGCCGCGATCGTTTTCACCGGAAAGAAATTGCCGTAGCTCGAACTCCGCAAGCTTTTGCGCTAGGCGTTCGTGCTCCTGCGAGACTTCGCGTTCCGCCTCCGCGCGCGCTTGTGCATTGTTCTCTTCCTCGGCTAATTGTCGCAAAGCATCGAAGTCGGCGATCTCGCGCTCAAGTTCGCGAACGGGATTGATCAACGACTTCAAGCGCGATACTTCTTCGACCTCGGTCTGGGCGCGCTCGCGATTGTTCCAAAAATCGGACCCGGCCATGCGCGCTTCGAGCGCGCTTAACTGCTGCTGAAGTTTGTCGACCTCAAAGAAACCTCCGCAGGGTGCCCGCGCGTCTCTTTAAGTCTTCCGCATCGACAATCGCAGTCTCGTTAGCCATGGTGCAATATAGCGGAAGGGTTGCTTCGGTGCAAAGCATTGTAAGCCGTCATCCCGAGCGAAAGTCGAGGGATCCCGTGGACGTTACCTTACCGCTTCCGCATCGGGATCCTTCGGCTTCGCTCAGGATGACGAGAAATACCTACCGCCGCGGGGCCTGCTTCGCGTTCTTCGCCGGTTCCAGCCGGAAGATGGTTTCGCCTTCTTTCATCAGGTCGAGACGATCGCGCGCGATTGTTTCCAGATAAGTTGGGTCCGACTTCAACCAACTAATTTCGCGCGTTGCTCGTGCCAGCAACAGCTTTTGCTCATCGCGTTGCGCCTGGAGCGCGTCGATCTCAGCCCGCGCTGCCTTCATTTTCTTATAAGGCGGAACAAATAAGCTGATGATTCCGAGCCAAACCGCGAGAAACAAAAGGACGAAGAGTATCCGGTTCAGTCGCTGCCAAATGGTGGCTTCGCGACGAGCACGGAAATCAGCGTAGCCGGGCTGATCCACTAGCGCATCTTACCGCCGTACACGGCGTTGTCACCAAGTTCCTCCGCGATCCGGAGCAGTTGATTGTACTTAGCGATTCGGTCCGTGCGCGAGAGCGATCCGGTTTCGCCGGAACGATGCGAAATGACCGCAGTGTAATTATTGTCCTGCGCGAGTTTGATCGCATCGAGCGTTTCCGTCAGCGTCCCGATCTGGTTGACCTTGATCAGAATGGAATTGGCAACGTGCTCGTTGATTCCTTTGCGTAGAAACTCCACGTTCGTTACAAATAAATCGTCACCAACAAGCTGGATTTTATCGCCGAGACGCTGCGTCAGTTTCTTCCACCCATCCCAATCATTCTCGGCGCAACCGTCCTCGATCGAGATAATGGGAAATTTCGCGCACAATTGCGCGTAATACTCGATTAATTCTTCCGCTGTCCGTTTTGAGCCATCCGATTTTTTGAAAACATACAGATTTTGTGCGCGATCGTAGAATTCCGATGAGGCGGCATCGAAAGCGATAAAAATTTGCTCGCCCAGTTTGTAGCCTGCGCGCTCAACTGCCTTCGCGATAGATTCGAGTGCGTCTTCGGCCGACGAAAGTGCTGGCGCGAATCCCCCCTCATCGCCGACTGCAGTGGAAAGGCCGCGCTCGTGCAAAACTTTTTTTAGTTCGTGAAAAACTTCCGCGCCGTAACGCAGCGCTTCGGGGAAATTCGGCGCGCCTTTCGGCATGATCATGAACTCTTGGAAATCGATCGGAGCATCGGAATGCGCGCCCCCGTTTAAAATGTTCATCATCGGGACCGGCAGAACGCGGGCGCCGGGACCGCCCAGATAACGAAAGAGCGGAACGTTTGCCGCCGCCGCGGCTGCGTGCGCGGTGGCAAGGGAAACGCCGAGCAACGCGTTTGCGCCCAGATTCTTTTTGTTGGACGAACCATCCAGCTCAATCAGCCTGGCGTCGATTTTTTCCTGGGCACGAGCGTCAAATCCCCTGAGAGCATCCGCGATTATCCCGTTCACATTCGCGACCGCCTGGCGAACCCCTTTCCCGCCGTAACGCTTCTTGTCGCCGTCCCGCAATTCCCATGCTTCATGCTCGCCCGTACTCGCGCCGCTTGGCACCGCCGCCCGACCCAGCGCCCCGCCTTCTAATCGTACGTCTACTTCGATGGTGGGATTGCCGCGCGAATCCAAAATCTCGCGTCCGATTATCTCAGCAATGCTGGTTTGCATTTTGCGCGGCTATGATGCGCGATGTGCGCGCGCTGTCCAACAGATGTTGCGAAACATCTTTGTCTGGGGAGCAGGCCGCTGACTTGGAACACGGGCCTGCGGCCGGTGCGCCCAGCGGGTTTCCAAACCCGCTGACTCAAGCGAGCCGCGCAAGCGTCACATCAGCGGGGTCAAGCTCCGCTGGGCGCACAGACTGGAAAGTCTGTGTTCCCGGAAAGAGATTCGCACTGGCAATCTCGACCTAGATTAGTACGCTATGGTCTGATGTTGGTTTGCGGACGAACCGCTTTGTTGTTATTGCCGATTGCTGCCGGGGCGTTGATCGGTGCTGAGCCGGCCAAGCTTGCGCCCGATCAGATGGCAAAAGCAGCGCGTACCGATACCATTACCATTCCAACACCGGGCGAGCTTTTCGCCGCCCTGCAAAAACCCGGGAAACCGAATTGGACTGGCGCCTACCGCGCTCCCATCCCGACGACTTACAAAAATCGCGCGCAGCTTGCACTTAATCTTGGCGGGTTAATCGCAGACGGTTTCATCGCGGTGGAAGCACAGGATAGCCAGCAGGTGAAAAACATTGGCTCGGATGTGATCAAGTTGGCCAGGGCGCTCGGCGTCAGCCAGAACATTCTCGGTCGCAGCAACAGCATCAACGACTTCGCGGAAACGAATCAGTGGGATTCGCTCCAGGAAGAACTGGAGGCGACGCAGAACGAAGTAAAAAACTCGATGCAATCCCACAGCGACCAGGACTTGGTCATTCTGGTCAGCATCGGTGGATGGATTCGCGGAACTCAAGTGGTGAGCGGGTCGGTCGCGGCTAACTACGATGAGCGGAGCGCGAAACTTCTGCGGCAACCAGCCCTGGTCGGTTTTATTCACGCCAAACTCAATGATGTTTCACCGGATTTACGAAACGATCCGTTGGTTAAAAACGTGAACGATCAGCTAACGAATCTGGAAAAGTTAGTGACCTTCCCGACCGGCAAATCGCCCAGCCCGGATGATGTGCGCAAGG
>QHRA01000222.1 GCA_003221295.1 Verrucomicrobiota bacterium
AGTAGTTTGTGGGCGGCGTCGAAAACTTCCGGCAATTCTACCCGAATGGCAGCCAGATCATTGACGTCAAAAAATCGCCGATAATTGATTTCCTCCGCCGCCACGCGCCAGAAAGCGAGGCGGTAGGATTGCGCATTCAGCAATTCATCAAGTCGATCGAAACTGCGCGGATCGCCGATATGCCCGTTGATGGTTTCGACCGCCTTTTCAATCGCCCGCTGTACCTGCGGTGCTTCCGCACAACGCCGTTCCAGGCGTTTCTTAATGATCTCCTTTTCACGCGCGCGCTCCTTGATTCGCCCGGGATTGGTCTCGGTCCGCCGCGGCAGATATTCGAGCGCAGTCCGAATGCTCTGAAATTCTGCATAAAAGTCTTCGTCGCGGAATTCCGCCAGATTTTCGAGTGCCAATTCGAGAATATAGCGGTAGGTGCCGGGCGCGATTGGGAAAACATGATCGAAATAAGTGAGCGAAAACGAGCCGCCATCGAAGCGCACCTGGAGCTCGCCGCGTTCGAGTACGCGGCCGTATTGATCGCCCAGAATCGGGAGCAGCACTTTATCGTGCAAATCGGTCTTGAGCGGCCGCCAATCGATATCGAAATAGGGTGCGTAAAGCGAGCTCGGTCCATTTTCGAGCACGTCCTGCCACCAAGTATTTTGCGGATCGTTGATCCCCATGTGATTGGGGACGAAATCGACAATTTGTCCCATGCCGTGAGCGTGGAGCTCTGCAACCCAAGCATCATAATCTTCGCGCGACCCGATCGCGGCATTGAACTTGTTGTGATCCGTGATGTCGTAGCCGTGTAAACTTTCGGCACCGGCTTGGAAATAGGGCGAGGCGTAAGCATCGCTGATTCCGAGATAGTGCAGATAGGCCACGATTTCGCGCGCCTGCCGGAAGGTGAAGTTCTTGTTGAACTGCAGCCGATAGGTCGCGGTGGGTATGCGTACGTTTGTCATGTCGAGCGAAAGCCGAGACATCCCGTTGCGCAACCTTTACCCTAACGCAACGGGATTATTCCTCAGTTGTGCCCACAATGGTGGGCATGCTAGGAACAAGGCGGTCCCGCAATTGCGCAACCGCAGCCCAAGACCCCTCGCGAAGTTGGAGGCTGGTTGGACCAAGCGCCAGCTTTTGGAGTGCGGTGGGAAGCGGAGCGCCACACCGCTTTTCTTCTGCAAAAGGTTAGCGTACGCGAAACGCGCCGTCGTCGCTTCGCTTTGCCGGCGCAGTCCAAAATACGGCTATGAGTGCATTCGGGTCGTTAATCTCCAACCGGTCGACTACGCTTGGAATGACAAATTGCCCCTACATCCGCTCTGGCACGTCGATGCCGAGCAATTTCAAGCCACGTTGCAGGACGCGCCCGGTTAGGTCGCACAACGCGAGTCGCGATGAGCGCACCGGTTCGTCCGCCTTTAAAACCGGGCAGGCTTCGTAAAAGGTGTGAAAGCTGTTCGCTAGCTCGAATAAATAATTGGCCAGAATATTCGGACGAAAATCGTTTAGGACTTGCGGAACGATCTCGGCAAATTGGGAAAGGCGTTTCGCCAGATTGAGCTCGGCCGGCTCGCTCAACGCCGGCGCCTCTCGCAGAGACACGGCTCCAGCTTTGCGGAAAATCGAGCGAATACGGACGTAGGCGTTTTGCAAATAGGGCGCGGTGTTTCCGTGCAACGATAACATTTTGTCCCAGGAAAAAATGTAATCGGTCATCCGGTACTGCGAGAGATCGGCATACTTGATTGCGCCAATTCCGATAACCTTCGCGATTTCATTTCGTTCCGATTCCGCCAGCTCCGGATTCTTTTCCGCGATGATTGCGCGCGCGCGCGTCATTCCTTCCTCGAGCAAGTCGTGGAGCGGCACATTTTCTCCGGAGCGCGTCTTCATCAACTTGCGATCGGCGCCGAGGATACTGCCAAAAGCGATGTGATGAAAATCGGCGGTGTAACCTTCTCGCCGAGCAATCGCGAAAATTTGTTTGAAGTGCAAAATCTGGGGCGCACCCACTACGTACCAGATGGCATTGGCCTTCAAGTCATTGATACGGTAATCCACCGTTGCGACATCGGTGGTTGCGTAATTGTAACCGCCATCGCGTTTGCGAATGATGCAAGGCTTATCCACCAGCTCGGGAATATCGCGGAAGAAAACGCAGACCGCGCCCTCGCTCATTTCAGCCAACCCGCTTTTGAGCAGACGCTCAACCACAGCCGGCAGCCGGTCGTTATAAAAACTTTCGCCGCGGACGATATCATAATGGATGTCGAGTAATTCGTAGGCTTTTGAAAATTCCCGCATCGAAAGATCAACGCACTGCTTCCAGATCGAGTAATTCTCCGGATCGCCGGCCTGCAATTTCACCAGTTCGGCGCGAGCGGCTTCGCGCACGGCTTCATCCTTTGTCGCGCGCTCGTTGGTCTCTTTGTAAATGCGAACCAGCTCGGCAATGGGATCGCGTTTCAGAGATTCCAGATCGAGCAAATTTTTCCAACCCCAGATGACCATGCCGAACTGCGTCCCCCAATCGCCGATGTGATTGTCGCGAATAACGTCGTGGCCGAGGAATTCCGCGATGCGCGCGAGGGCGTCGCCCAGGAAAGTGCTGCGGATGTGACCGACATGCATCGGCTTGGCCACGTTGGGCGAACCGAAATCGACTACGATTTTTCGTGGCGAGGTCGCGCTTGCCACTCCGAGGCGCTCGTCATGCAGCATTTCCGCGATTTTTTTCTCAACCGCTTCGCGTTTGAGAGTGAAGTTGATGAAGCCGGCGCCAGCGACGTTCGGCTGCTCGCAAATTTCTGCAACGTCGAGGCGGCTGACGATCGCGTCCGCTATTTTGCGCGGATTTTCACCGCGCTTTTTTCCCAGCACTAAGGCAGCGTTGCTTTGGTAATCGCCAAAGCGCGGATCAGTCGCGGGCGAGACGTCGCCAGCCGGCGGAAAGCCGGCCGCTGCAAGCGCCTCGGAAAGTTTTCGGTTGAGTTGCGACTGAAATATTTCCATCGCGTTCTGATTGTAGCCGCTTCGCTGTGCGAAGCGAGGCGCTGTGGCGGCAGGCCTGTCGCCTGCGCGTCGCCGACGGCACGAGTGTCAGCTTAGCGCCGACGGCCTTCCCCCAATCGAGCTTGGCTTGTGGCTCCGCAGAGCGTCGCCCTACCAGTGCAATTTTCGCAAACACACATTTGGTAGGGCGAGACTCTGTCGAGCCGCTGAGCCTTTCGCAGCTAAAGCTCTCCTCAGTTAAGTGTTTTTCCGCCTTTCAAGCTTTGGAGTTTGGCGTTTCCCTGGGATCTGAGTTTTGGATCTTGGGATTTCTAGAAGCACACCTCTAAAATACGCTCGCGACTTACTCCTCAATTGAGGTCGACGACTAAACAGATACCAGGACAGCCGCTACAGCAGCTACGATGTCGCCTGGGCGCGAGCGCGGAAGATTGAAAGGATCTCGTCGGCCGAGCTGGCGTTGGCGAGTTGGTCGCGCACGTTGCGGTCGTTCAAGAATTTTGCAATGGAAGCGAGAGTGCGCAGATGCGTTTGAAATTGATTTTTGGGAACGATGAAAAGGACCACGAACTTCACCGGCGCGTTGTCGAGTGCGTCGAATTCGATCCCGGTGCTGGAACGGCCAAACGCCGCCACCACTTTTTCCAGCCGGTCCGAGGAGCAGTGCGGAATGGCAATACCGAAGCCGATGCCCGTGCTCATCGTTTCTTCGCGTTGTTTGAGCGAAGCGAGAATTCCATCACGATCTTCCGGTTTGATTTGGCCGCGCGCGACCAGCAAATCCATCAGCTCAACGATGGCGTCCCAGCGCTCGGTCGCCTTCATTTCAGGGATGATTTGATCAGCGGAAAGAAGCTCAGCCAGCGACATGCAGACTCCAGTGGAGCGGGAAGCTTATCGTGTCGCTTTAGGATGACAAGGTCGATTTGGTGCCAATCGAAATGTCGTTCAGAGCCGCAAGAGAACCTCAAAATCGCGATAAATCGCCCCCGGGGCGCACTCGCATCTTGCGGACTCTCGGCGAGGCTACGAGGGCTCGCGCAGTTTATAATTGAGTCGGCGCGAGAGAAGCCAGCGCACGCCAAACATATCGATGGTGGCGCGGAGAGCGCGGTTACCCAGGCCGTATTTGCTTTGGCCGAAACGACGCGGGCGATGATTTACTGGAATCTCAACCAGCCTATATCCTGCTCCTTTTACAAGCGCAGGGATGAAACGATGCATGCCCTTGAACGGAACAAGCGCCGCAATGCAATCCCGCCGCATCGCCTTTAACGTGCAACCGGTGTCGCGGACGCCATCGCGCGTGAATCGGCTGCGGACAAAATTAGCGACGCGGCTGGTGATGCGTTTCAGCAAAGTGTCCTTGCGCTGCGCTCGATACCCACACACCAGATCGGCGCCGCGCGAAATCTCCGCGAGCAAGCGCGGAATATCGGCCGGATCATTTTGCAAATCGCCATCGATTAAAACCGCGACCTCGCTTCGACCCGCCTGCAGACCGGCGAAAATAGCCGCACTTTGTCCCGCATTTTTTTTGAAGCGCAGAACCCTAGTTCGCGGATCGGCTGCGATGCGGGCGACGGTTTCGTCCTGCGAACCATCGTCCACAAAAATGATCTCGTAATCGACCCCGGTCAGCGCGTCGGCCAATTCGCGCTGCAACATCGCGACGCTCTGCTCTTCATTGTAGAGTGGAACAACCACCGAGACGTTGGTCATAACGGCAGCGTCCGATAATGCAGGCAAAGGTAAACGTCCCAGGTGCGAATCACTCTTCCGAAACGGCGCACTTCGATCCTCGCGACGCGATCGACCCAGGAAAACCCGGCCTGAAGATTATGCGGAATTCTTTTGCGCCCGGCGTCCTGGATGTAGAGAGCGCTCCGTCCGGTAAATAAATTGACGCCGCCTTCTTCGGTATAGCTCTGGTCTTCCGGATTTGGCCTGCCGGGCGGGCGTTCGACAAATTCATCGTAACGTGGCCAGAACGAAAATTGATTCACCACGTCCTGGGATTCGACGATGTAACAAGGTGGGTGGCCCGGCCCTTCGCTGCGTTTATCGTGCAGATAGAATGCGATCTCGGAGGCGCGATCGCGTTCGTCGGCGATCAGGAAAAATTTCTCCTGCGTCTCTCGCTCGAATTCGATGCGAAAGTTTTCCAACGCGAGGGTCGCGCTTTTCCAGCCGCGCATGCCGTCAGACGGGTCGCGTCGCTTAATTTCAATCCCGATACTCCGCAGGATGTCGCTATCCAAAGCCAGCACGCTCATGACTAGTCCCAGGCCGAGGGCGCAACCGGCGAGAGATCGCCAAATCTGTTTTGCCTCCAAATGCGGCTGCCAGAAAGCAACCGCCAGCAAAGCGAAACTGGGAAAAGCGAGCGCGTCCCAGTTCGGCGCGGCGGCTTTATTGAATGAGAGGAGTGCGTAAAAGGCGAACACCGGGAGGCCAAACCACATTAGAAAAAGCCGGCGCGGCTGCTGTTGCGAACGTTTCCACAGTGCGATTACACCGACGGCAAGGCCGAGAAATAGCAGTGGCGAATAAACAAGAAAATGTTCCCCGATAAAGGAGAGAAATTCCAGCGGATGAAAACCGACACCCTGGTTGACGCCGCCGCGCGACTTCAGATGCGCGACCGTTGCCCAGGCGCGTTCCTGGTTCCATTGGACCGGCCGCACACAAAACGCCGCGAAAATTAGCAGCATGAGATAAAAACCGGGCCGCCGAAATTCCACCCGCAGCTTGGGCATGAGCGCGAGAATGACGATGATCGAGAGCAGCTCAAATACATTGGTGTATTTGCACAGGAACCCGAGACCGATAAGAACGCCGGTCAGAAGCCAGTGCCAGGAAAACTCTGGGCTCTTCTCCACCACGCACCAAAATGAGAACATGGCTGCGACCCAGAAAAAGAGCGAAAGCGGATCGATCGTCATCAGAAACGCGCCAAGGTTGAAAATTGGAGTCGCGTTTAATCCGATCACCGCCCAAAGCGCGGCTGAGGCGTTGAACATTCGGCGGCCCAAATAAAACAAAAGCAGGCTTGTTCCGGCGCCAAGCAACGGACTGAAAAAGCGCACACCGAACTCGTTCGCTCCAAAAATCATCGTGCTGGCGCGGATGGCGAAAGCCACGCCGGGGCCCTTGCTGAAATAGGCGGGCGCGAGTCGCTCCGACCACATCCAGTAATGTGCCTCGTCGAATTGCAGATCGGTCGTGGCCAGCAGGGCTAAACGGATACCGGTAAGCGTGAGAATAAAAAGCCAGACCGCGCGCTCGATTTTCACGATGCCGAAGCAGGGATTAGCCGCGGATGGCGGGCGGCGAGTTCAGGAAGCCGGCGGGAGACGATTTTTTGCCAGATCAATTCGCAAAAGGCGAGAATGAGCAATGTTTCGCCGACGGAGAGAAAAAAAGTAGCGATAACGTCGCTCGGCCAATGCGCACCAAGATAAATTCGCGAATAGGCGACGGCCGCAGCGATGATCCAATAGAACTTCCCCCAGCGCCGATAAAAAATCGTGCAGCAAATCGCGATCACGGTGTTGTTATTGGTGTGGCCAGATGGAAAGGATGCACCGGAGCGGGCGCGTTCCGCTGCGTTTGAAAAACGGATGTGCGGTTTCTTGAAAATGGTCAGGATCATGGGCCGCGTTTTTTCCAGCTCGATCAACCGCACGGTTTGCACCTGTTTCGGACGCGCCCGTCCGATGGCGTGTTTAACCGGATCAACCGCCAAATTTGAAAGTCCGAGTGCAACCGCGGTGCAAAAGACAAATGCGCGCCCGCGAAAACCGCCGAAGATGAGGAGCGCGACAGCTGCGAGGAGAAAAAATGGCGTCCAGATTTCGGCGTAACTAATAAGCGGCATGAACAAATCGAAGGCAGAGTTCGTCCATTGCTCGTTAATTAAATGAAAAAGTCTCTCGTCCATTCGCTCACGCCGCCGCGCACCGAGAATAAAAGCGCACGGCGAATGAAACAAGCCACTCTCGTGGTCGCCCTGCTTCTGCCGGGTATTACGGCGTGGGCGCAACGTTTTCCCGATGCCTCCGGATTACTGGCGAACGTGCGCCTGCGCCAATCGCAACAGGAGATCGATTTGCACGGGCAACTACGGCAGGAGGCAAAAGTTGTGCCGTTTCATCTCGTGCAAAACGGGCCGGTTGTTCGCTACATCTTTAGTAATCCGGACGAAACCTTGCAGTTGCGAATCGGGGTCAATAATTCGCGCCTGGATGAAATCAAACGCAGCGCTTCGGAAAAGATTACACAATTGAATGAGCCGGTCCGCGGCACGGCCATCAGTTACGAAGATCTGGCGCTGAAATTTCTTTACTGGCCGAACGCACGCGTCATCGGCGCCGATTTCATCCGCACTCGCAATTGCTGGAAAATGCAATTGCAAGCCACCACCGGCGACTCGCAATATGGCTCGATTTTGTTGTGGGTCGACAAAGACAACGGTGCTCTCATGCGGATGGAGGGTTATGATTCCGCGGGGAAAATGATCAAACGCTTCGAAGTGGTTTCCGCGCAGAAAATCGAGAACCGTTGGTATCTGAAACAAATGCGCGTGGAGAGGATTGATCCGCAGTCAGGCCGTGTCACCGCGCGAACTTATCTCGAAATTACGAAGTAACCTGTCGGGGCGCAGCCGTCCCGGCTGTCGGGTCGCCAGACATCTTGTCTGGTGTCTGCAATTCCGCAGGCGAGACGCCTGCTTGTCCGCAGACAAGATGTCTGCGCCCCCATCACTCCACCACTCCATTACTCCATTACTCCTTCATCGGCAGCGGCCTGCACAATTTGTGCAAAACTGCGCGGATCGAGGCTGGCGCCGCCGACGAGCGCCCCATCAATATCCGGTTGCGACATCAGCGCGCCCGCATTTTCCGGTTTCACGCTGCCGCCATATTGGATCCGAACCCGATCGGCCGTCATCGCATCCGACAACTCCGTAAGCGTTTCACGAATAAATGCATGCGCTTCCTGGGCCTGTTCGGGCGTGGCATTACGGCCGGTGCCGATGGCCCAGACCGGCTCGTAGGCGATGACAGTTTCGTGGAAATCTTTGCTGCTGACTCCGGCGAGGCTGCCGTGCAATTGCAACGACAGAATTTTTTCCACATTGCCTCGCTCGCGCTGTTCCAGCGTTTCACCCACGCAAACAATCGGTCGCAACGTCGCTTCCAGCGCAGCCCGTACCTTTCGGTTCACAATTTCGTCGGTCTCGTGAAACATCTGGCGCCGCTCGCTGTGACCCAGCACGACGTAACGAACGAAAAGATCGCGCAACATGGCCGCGGAAATTTCGCCAGTGAACGCGCCGCTATGTTCCCAATGCATGTTTTGCGCGCCAACTTTGATATTCTGCGCCTTGTCCAGCGATTCGACTACTTTGGCGATCGCAGTAAAGGGCGGCACGATTACCACCTCGACCGCCGACATGTCGCCAATTTCGAGCAACAAATCTTTGACGAACTCGGCAGCCTCAGCCTGCAGCATGTTCATCTTCCAGTTAGCAGCGACGATTTTTTTTCTCATAAAGAATACTGGTCATCCCGAGCGAAGCCGAGGGATCCCGTTGCGCAAGCTTAAAGGTAATTTCCTCGGGATCCCTCAACTGTCGCTCGGGATGACGAGGTTAATCTTTGTCCGTCAGCGCCGCCACCCCCGGCAATTCCCTGCCCTCCAGTAATTCGAGCGATGCGCCGCCGCCGGTAGAAATGAACGTCATTTTATCGGCCACGCCCGCTTGCCTGACCGCGGTCACCGAATCGCCACCGCCGATAATTGTGGTCGCATTGGATCGCGCGAGCGCGCGCGCGATCGCGAAAGTGCCCTTGGCGAAATCGGGAATTTCAAAAACCCCGAGTGGCCCGTTCCATAAAATGGTTTTTGCGATGGCGATTTCGCCTTCGAAGAGCGCTATTGTTTCCGGCCCGGCATCAAGATTTTGCCAGCCATCTGGAATTCCGTGATCTGGTGTTAGCCGGCCTGATTCGCGACTGGGCGCGCCCGCGCGAACTTCCTGCGCAATAACGGCGTCGACAGGTAACACTAGTTTCACGTCGCGCTTTTTCGCAAGCGCAAGTAGTTCGTTAGCTAGGTCACCCTTCTCCGCCTCTACTCGACTGGCGCCGATTGGAATGCCCTGCGCTTTGAAAAACGTGTTCGCCATGGCGCCGCCAATCAAAATCGTGTCGGCCTTTTCCATCAACGCTTTCAGCACTCCGATTTTATCCGACACTTTCGCCCCGCCCATGATGACGACGAATGGTTTACCCGGGCGATCGAGCTCCTCATGCAAATAGCGAAGTTCTTTTTCCATCAGCAAACCCATCGCGGCCTTCGGGACAAACTTTGTGATCCCAGCGGTGCTGGCGTGGGCGCGATGCGCCGCACCGAAGGCGTCGTTCACATAAAGGTCACCGAGCTTTGCCAGGGCCTCGGCAAATTTTGGATCGTTCGCTTCTTCGCCCGGCTGAAAACGCAGGTTTTGCAGCAACGCCACGTCGCCCTCTTGCATGTGCGCGACAATTTTCTCCGGCACCTCACCAATGGTATCGTGACTGAAAATAACCGGCTGATTAATCAACGTGTGCAAGTAATCAGCCACCGGTCGCAGCGTGTACTTGTCGAGCCGTTTGCCTTTCGGCCGGCCAAAATGCGACGTCAGAATCGTTTTCGCGCCGTGCTCGCGCAGCCAGTTGATCGTAGGTAACGATTCACGAATCCGGGTATCATCGGTAATGACAATTTTTCCGTCGCGCTCCTCCACCGGCACATTGAAATCGACGCGGACCAGCACGCGTTTCCCGCGAACTTCAAGATCGCGCAGGGTAAGCTTCATTCGTTCTGCTCGTGTTCGCCCTCGTGCTCGTGCTCGTAATCGTGCTCGGATAAATAATCCGGCGCTTCCTCCCGCAACACATCTGCACGGTCGGAAAATCTGCGCAGCAAGCCGACAGGCATTTCCACAATCCTGACAAGGCGTTCCTTCTGTGCGGCCACCGGTTCTTCTTTCGTAAGTTTGCGCACGAGCAAAACGTCGAGGCAGGCCGCGCATTCCAATGCCGATCCGCGCGCCATCTCAAAAAAACGAGAGCGGTCTTTGGCCGAGAACTTGCCGTTACCTTCCGCGATATTTAACGGAATGCTGGTTGATGCGCGATCAAGCTGATCTTTCGCTGCCGCCTTGGCCGAAATCGATGCGAGAAATTCGCCAACCCACCCGCAAAAATTGATGGCTTCCCGATAAACATCCAACTTTTCGTGATCGAAATAGATTTTCATTTTTCAATCAGAGCCGATTACGAGCAGGAGCACGAGCACGAGCACGATTAGGAAAGGTAAGTGAATTCATTGCTCCACTACGTCATCACTCTATCCAGCTGCTATCCCCCCAGCATCGCCAGCAATTCTACGCAGCGATTGCTGTAGCCCCATTCGTTGTCGTACCAACCGACCACCTTCACGAAGCGATTGCCGAGCGTGAGCGTAAGTTTGCTGTCGAAGATGCAAGAATGCGGGTTGCCCACGATATCTTGTGAGACCAATGGTTCATCGCTGTATTCCAGCACGCCTTTGTAGCTCTTGTCCGATGCGGCTTCTTTAAATGCCGTGTTGATTGAATCCACCGTCACATCCTTCTCCAGCACGGCCGTGAGATCAGTCACCGAACCGTCCGGCGTCGGAATACGAAAGGCGCCGCCGTTTAGTTTCCCTTTCAATTCTGGAATCACTTCGCCGATCGCCTTGGCCGCGCCCGTGCTCGACGGAATAATGTTAATAGCCGCGGCGCGAGCGCGTCGTAAATCTTTGTGCGGAAAATCGAGAATACGCTGGTCGTTGGTGTAACTGTGGATCGTGCTCATGAACCCATGCTGCACGCCGAATTTCTGGTGCAGGACCTTCGCCAGGGGTGCAAGACAGTTCGTCGTGCAGCTGGCATTGGAAACGATCGTGTCTTTCGCCGGGTCGTAGATGTCGTCATTGATCCCGATGCAAATAGTCGCGTCGGGATTTTTTGCCGGGGCGCTGATGAGCACGCGTTTGGCGCCCGCTTTGCTGATATGCAGTTCCGCTTGGTCCCGGTTGGTGAAAAATCCGGTCGATTCGAGCACGACTTCAACGCCTAGATCTTTCCAGGGCAAATTACCCGGATCGCGTTCCTTCAGAATGCGAATCTTGTGACCGCGCACGATGATGTTTTGCTCGTCAAAACTGATCTCGCCATCGAATCTCCCATGGACCGAATCCCATTTCAGCAAATGCGCGAGTGTGCGGGTGTCGGTAAGATCATTGATCGCGCGGACGCGTTTGACGTCGCTTTGTGACATGGCGCGAAGAACGTTGCGTCCGATGCGCCCGAAGCCGTTGATGCCGTAATTTGCCATAATAATAAAATATTTTCAGGTTCCGCGATTTCCGAGAATGTCGGAATCGAGTGAGCGCAGAAAGTAGAATGCGGAAACGAACGAGGCAATGGCGAATTGGAGCAGTGACGGCGGTCTTGTTTTCCTGTTTCTGCGGGCGAGTTGACTGCGCGCCGGCAACTGATGCGTCGCAAATGAAAACCATCTTTGTGTTTGGCGATAGTCTATCGGAAGGCCTTGCCATAAGTCCGCGCCAAGCCTGGCCGATGCTGCTGGTCGAGAAGTTGCGCCCGATCGGTCCGAATTTTCGCGTCATCAATGCCAGTGCCAGTGGAAGCACTACCGAAGGCGGGCTGCGTCGTCTCCCGCCGCACCTGGACCATCCCATCGATATCTTCGTTCTCGAGCTTGGGATCAACGACGCTTTCCACGGCATTCTGGTCGAACAGACCCGCGCGAATCTGCAATCGATCATCGATCAGGTGAAAGCGCGCAGCCCGGATGCGTCGGTCGTGATTGTAGGGATGCAGTTTCCGATCGCGGCACCAGACAGCGAATACGCCGCGGCGTTTGTAAAAATGTTTGGTGAACTCGCCGAGAAAAATCACGCTGCGCTGGTGCCGAATTTACTCGACGGCGTTGTCGGTGATCCAAAACTCAACTTACCCGATCGCATTCATCCGAATGCCGCTGGACATAAAGTTCTGGTGGAAAATGTCTGGCGCGTGCTCGAACCAATTGCCAGGGAAGTTGGCTCGAAATAGCGCTGCGCGATTTTATTGCCGTCATCCCGGAGCGAAAACGCCAGTCCGGCTCGGACCCCGGGCACCTCACTTTGGTTCGGAAATCGCGCAAGCTAGGGCATGATGCTCGACCAGTTGAGAAATCTCTCGCGCGAACAACTCTGGCGGCGATGACTGTCAGAGGTCGGATGCTGCAAACCATCAGAGACGTCTTTACGCTCCGCTCGGGATGACGAAAGCGCGAGAGAGTTGGCGCACCCGAAAAGCTTGCGCACATTCGCAGCGAGTTCTAATTCGCGAAGCGCCTTGGAGTGCGGCAGCCTTCTGCCTCTTTTGTTGTAGCCGGCATCGATGATGCCGGATTCCATCCGATTGTAAGCAATCCAGCCGGGATCAGCGATCCCCGCTACAAGCATATCTCGAAATCACGAGGTAATCGTGTAGCTGCCGCTGTCCCCAGCGGCAGAATTAGCAAACCTCTGCCGCCGGTGACGGCGGCAGGTACAACTCGTCATCCCGAGCGAAAACGCCAGTCCGCGGAACACAGACTTGTAGTCTGTGCGCCCGGCGGAGTTGCACTCCGCTGATCGTGTACTGTGGAGGCCACGCGCTTTGTGTTGGCGATGCAGCGGGTTGCAAACCCGCTGGGCGCACAGGCCAAAGGCCTATGTTCCTATTGTTTTCATCCGCAGCGAAAACCCCCGTCCGGCATGGACCGAGGGACCTCGCCCATAGTTTCGTGATCACACAAGGAAGTCTGTGCGACCCAGTAGCACGTAGGCGGGATCCTTCATTTCGTTCAGGATGACGATGCCGTGACGACTGGCGCGGGGCGTCCCGACGCGTAAATTGACAGATGGTCGAACCACTCAACCCGCAGCATCTCGATCCAGCTGACCCGCATTACGTCCACAGCACAGACGAACCGGTGCTGGAGCGAATCGCCATCGCGACGGAGGGCGAGGATTGCGATGAATGCGTCCGCAAACTGCGAGAACCGCTCATGCGCATCCCTGGAGTGTGCGACGTCCGGGTAAATACAAAACGTGAGCGAGTTATTGTAACGTTTGACGCCAGAAAAACGCATCCGCCTGATGTGCACGACGCGATCTTGCGCAGCGGTTATAAACCGGGACCAGTTGCCGATGACTGAAAGCGGCACAGGGCTGCCGCTTTTGTTGTAGCCGGCATCGGTGATGCCGGATCCGACCCGACCGTAAACAGCCCGGCCGGGATCAACGATCCCGGCTACAAAGTTCGGAATCGTCAGTCCGGTTCAAGACTCGCGGTGGCGAGCTCGGACTTACATCGCCGCCGGCTGTTGCTGGGTCAGGCAATGAAACGCAACGCTAACCGCCGAATTAATGCCTGGAGCATCGAATCATCTCGTTCAACGTTGGAGGTTGGACGTTGGACGTTGAGTGTTGAGCGTTTTCTTTTACAACGCCGGCTGTTGCTGGGTCAGGCAATGAAACGTGCCTAGGCCCCAGATTAATTCGCGACAATCGATTCCGATCACTTTGCGGTCAGGAAATAATTTTTGCAGGGTCTCGCGTGCCGGTTCGTCCATCGGATCGGCAAACGTTGGCAGCAAAACGCAATTGTTGGCGATATAAAAATTGGCGTAGCTCGCGGGCAAAACTAAATCTTCGCGCACGATTCTCCTCGGCATCGGGAGCCCGAAAACTTCCAGCGGCTCTCCGTCGATCTTCATTGAACGCAAGCGCGCAAGATTTTCCTGTAACGCCTGATAATTCGGACCGTTGCGCTTTTCCTCCACCACCGTCACGACCGCGCGCTCGCGAACAAAACGCGCCAGATCATCGATGTGACCATCGGTGTCGTCACCCTCGATCCCCTGGCCCAGCCAAAGTATTTGGCGCACCCCGAGATAATCGCGCAGTCGTTGTTCAATCTGATCGCGCGTGAGTTGAGGATTACGATTCTCGTTCAGAAGACACGATTCACTTGTGAGTAACGCGCCCGTCCCATTTACCTCAATCGAGCCGCCTTCCAAAATCATCCGTGGATAAAAAACCGGCACATCCAGGAGTTCGCCGACACGAGTCGGCACTACTTCATCGAGATCGCATGGCGGATATTTGCCGCCCCAGGCGTTGTAATCCCAATCGACGATGGCGAGACGCGGTTGTTTATTTCTCGTTAGAAAAATCGGGCCGTGGTCGCGGCACCACGGTTCGTTTGTGGGAATGCGATGAAAAGTGATAGGCGCAGGATCGAGACCGCGCAGCACTTCCATCGCTTCTGCTTCGTGCGCCCCGTTACAAACGTTAATGCAAACGCGTTCGGATTCGATCAGCGCTGCGACCATCGTGCGCAAGGCCGGCAACACCCGATCGAACAATCCCGGGAAACTGATTCCTTCCCGCCGTGGCCAGGAGAGCCATGTCGCCTCGTGCCGCTCCCATTCGGCCGGCATCCGATAACCAAGCTCGGCCGGAGTTCCTTCCATCATGCGCGATAACAGCATCGAAACGTTGCGCAGGCAATCGCTGGTCGGAATTTTAATCTGTAATCGCGGCCGTGCCTGCCACACCGGAGCATGGCGAAGGCGGGTCGGCCGCATGTGTTAGCGCCAACGGCGCTTCCTCAATCGACGCCTGGGGGCATCGTCCCAGGGACTTCGGACCGGATCGTAAGATAGCTCTGAAGGCGCGACTCAGGGGAACTGCGAATGAATCGCGCTTTCAGCGCTGAGGTAGGGTATCACCTAAGTCCCTGGGGCGTTACCCCAGGGTAGGGATGACACTGCGCCTTTGGCGCTGGCAGTACAGCCCAGGATCGCGCTCGCTAATAATCCGCCGTGAAGTAAATTGGCCGCTGATCGAAAATGGAAAAGCCGGGTGAAACCGCTGGCACCGTTTTAGTTGCAGTGCCGGGCGGAAAGGGTTTGATGTCAACGCTGGCGAAGCACGGCTTCCGCGTGCGGGCCTGCAAGAATCTCGCTGAGCTGATCAGGC
>QHRA01000004.1 GCA_003221295.1 Verrucomicrobiota bacterium
CCGGATAATGTAAAATTTGATCGAGATAAAATCCGGTTTTTTGCGCGCTCAAAAGATCGATGGAAAATTTTACGCCGCAGATTTCGACTTCCGTTTCCCGGGCCTCTCCGCTTAAAACGCTGCTCGTTTGTGGCAAACCTTCCGCGCGTCGCACGGCGGCGTCGCTCCGCTCGATAATATTTCTCCCTCCCAGAACTTCGCGGATGGCATCGACTAACATTTCTTTACGTTGATCCATCCCAAGAGTCGTTAGTTGCAGGACAAATTGCTCGCCGTATCGATCGAGAATTACGCCCGGCAGGCCGTCGCTCTCGCTCCAGACAACGCGATGCAGTTGGGGATTTACTTTTCGTCGCTCCCGATATTCCGCCGCCTGCGCAATTCGCCGCTGGAAAAAATCGAGATCGAGCTCTTGGCGGCGGTGAGAAAAACGGCGCGCCACAATCTGCGATTTCGAATTCCAGATCGCGCTTCCCAGCATTCGATCTCGTCCATCCTTGATCGAAATAACGTCGCCATCGGCGGGATTACCGAAGACCTTCAGCACCTCGCTCGAGAAAACCCAATCGTGTCCGTGCAAAATTCGCGCCCGCGGTCGAATGACTATTCCAGCCATGGTTTGACGTGAGAAGTGGGAGGTGAAAGGTGAGAAGTATTATCATCCACTTCTCACGTCTCACTAATCACCTCTTACAATTCGATCCATGCAACCGACGCCGCAATCCTCAATCAACCTTCCTGGAATCAAAAAACTGCGCAGCGGAAAAGTGCGCGAAGTGTTCGATCTCGGCGATACCTTACTCTTCGTCGTCAGCGATCGTCTCTCCGCTTTCGATGTCATTCTGCCCGATCCCATTCCGTATAAGGGAGCGGTCCTGAATCAAATCTCTGCTTTCTGGTTTCAGAAACTCGACTTCGCCAAGAACCATTTCATCACTGCGAATTTCGATGAGTTCCCGCAATCGTTGCGTGGATTTCGAGATCAGCTTGCGGGCCGCTCTATGCTCGTAAAAAAAACGGAGCCACTCACGATCGAGTGTGTGGTGCGCGGTTACCTCGCTGGCTCCGGCTGGAAGGACTACCAGCACAACGGGTCGGTCTGCGGCGTGAAATTGCCGGACGGTCTGCAACTGGCATCGAAATTACCGGGCCCGATTTTCACTCCGTCAACCAAAAGCGACGTCGGTCACGACCTTAATATCGATCTTGACCGGGCAGGTCGCATGGTGGGCGCGGAATTGACCGAGTTGGCGCGCGATCTCAGCCTGGAACTTTATCAGGCGGGAAGCGAATACGCCGCCGCTCGCGGAATCATTATCGCCGACACCAAATTCGAATTCGGAAAATTAGAGGATGATCTGCTGCTGATCGACGAATGTCTCACGCCCGATTCCTCCCGTTTCTGGCCCGTTGATGAATATCGCGTTGGCACCAGCCCGCCGAGTTTCGACAAACAATTTGTGCGCGATTATCTGGAGACGCTTGATTGGGACAAAACGCCGCCCGCGCCCCATTTGCCGCGGGAGATCGTGGAGAAAACGAGCGCGAAATACCGCGAAGCTTTTTCGCGTCTTACCGGTGGGAAACTAGAGTAACACAGGCATCTTGCCTGTGGGGCCAACGGGGTTCCAGCCGGTTGCAAGATAGCGGCATGATGCCGGTATGCCCCCAGCCGAGGACTGATATACTGCGGAGCCGCGGATCCTTTGCTCTTGTTCTGTCATCCCGAGCGCAAGCGAGGGACCTCACCTATTCGGTTGTGTCACGCGAGGTAGGTGGGACGACGATCCATGCTTGTGAAATCCCTCACCGTTTTCGCGGTTCAGGATGACCGAAAGTGAGAATCATGCGCCCAACAATTCGCTGACGAGCGATTTTTCTTCCTTTAGTTCATTTACGCTCGCTTCAATTTTCCCGCGACTGAATTCGTTCATTGGCACGTTCTGCACTACTTCTGGCCTTCCATCTTTCACCCTCACTGGAAACGAGCAAATCAAACCCTTCTCAACTCCGTATTCGCCGGTGGAACACAATGCCACGCTGTGCCAATCCTCCCTCGGCGTATCGGTTATCAATGAACGGACCGTATCGACCACCGCGTTAGCGGCCGACGCCGCGGACGAGAGGCCGCGCGCCTTGATGATCGCGGCGCCGCGTTGTTGCACAGTCGTGATGAAATTTCCCTTTAGCCACGCTTCGTCACGGATCACTTCATTTGCGGATCGGCCGTTAATTTTTGCATTATAGAAGTCCGGATATTGGGTGGCGGAATGATTTCCCCAGATCGTCATGTTCGTTACCGCTGTCACTTCAACGCCGGCCTTATGCGCGAGCTGCGCCTTGGCTCGATTTTCGTCGAGCCGGGTCATGGCAAACCAGCGATCACGCGGAATTTGTTTCGCGTTACTCATTGCAATCAAACAATTGGTGTTGCACGGATTGCCAATGACCAGATTCCGCACATCGGCCGACGCGTTCTTTTCAATTGCCTGACCCTGGCCAGTAAAAATCTTGCCGTTAATTCCGAGCAGATCTTTTCGTTCCATCCCGGCCTTGCGCGGCACACTCCCGACCAGCAGCGCCCAATTCACCTCGCGAAATCCTTCGTCCAGATCCGCCGTCGGCGTGATCGATTTCAGCAAGGGAAATGCGCAGTCGTGCAATTCCATGACCACGCCCTCGAGCGCGCCGAGCGCGTTTGGAATTTCGATGAGCGACAATGCGACTGGTTGCTCCGGGCCAAACATTGCCCCGGAGGCAATCCGAAAAACCAACGAGTAACCGATTTGTCCGGCCGCGCCCGTGACAGCGACTTTAATGGGAGAAGTCATGCTTTTGTTTAGCTGCACTCAGATCGTTTGTCATCCCGAGCGAAAGGCGAGGGATCCCGTAGCGTTACCTTAACGGTTTCGCACCGGGATCCTGTGACTCCGCTTCGCTGCGCTTAGGATGACGAATCGCGAACGCGTCCACTTTTCTCCAGCAGCTCCGTAATCAATCTCATTTTTCGCCGAACACTGTGGCTCTCACGCATTTGCGAAATCGTTTTCGGCAAACGCCGCGTCCAGTTTGTGGTTGCAGCCGTCCCGGGAACGTTGAATCGATCCTTTCGCGCGAGAAGATCGGTGATCATCACAATCGCAATCCACGAGTTGCTGTTGAACAGCGCGCTCATGATTGCCGGATAAACAGCGCGCTCGTATTCGAGGCCTTCCTGCGGCGCGATCCCGGCAAACTGCGCGATCTTGAGCAAATCTTCCCGTGCTTGTTCGCGCGTCGGCGACTTTTCATCAAACATTTCACGCCACAACTCGCGAATCGGTTTGTGATCGTGGGTCGCGTAAGTGGCGACCGATAACCGTTCAAATTCGTTTCCGGGCGTCATTCGCCCGTCCAGAAATTCCCACTGCGGAATCTTGAATCCGGCAATGCCAAGTGACTGCAAACTTGGTCGCACATATCTCGGGACCGTGCCGAGGTCTTCCCCGACCACGCGTGTAGCCCCGCTCTCGGCCAATACCATGCGCAGATATTCTTCGCCTTCGCGTTTATTGGCTTCACAGTTTTCCGCTGTCTCATCGTCGCGTGGTGCAAAATGAGGGGATCGCCCGCCGGTTTTTTCCAGCATTTGTGCGTGGGTCAGCGGGAGAAATTCCGCGTTCCTCTTTGGTCGCCACGGGAATGCGTAGATCCGATAAAATCCGAGTACGTGATCGATGCGGAAAATGTGGAAGATTCGGCTGACGCCGCGCACTCGCTGTCGCCACCAGGCGAAATCCTGCGCGCGCATCGCGGGCCAGTTATAAACTGGGATCCCCCAGTTTTGTCCCCACTTGATCGTGAACTTGTCATCTTTGAAATACGATTCCGGTGGCGCGCCCCCCGACCAATCGAGATGGAAGATGTTCCGCTCAGTGAAAACATCGGCGCTGTAATAACTGATACCGAAGGGAATGTCGCCCATGAGAGCGACCTGGCGTTTCTCAGCAAATTTTCGCACCTCACGCCACTGCTCGTCGGCGATCCATTGCACGTAGGAAAAGAATTTCTCGCGCCCAGAAAACTGTGTCCGCATCTCTGTCGACTGTTCCGCCAGCCAGGAGCGCGCTGTTTGCGGGTCGCGATGTTCCCGCTTCCATTCGTCCCACGTTTCGCTCTCCCTGTTCAATTCCATGAGGACGCGAAAAAATGAATATTGTTTCAGCCAATTCGATTCGCGTTCGCAAAACTGCTCGAACACCGACTGCCGATCTGCAGTTGCGTTTAGTTGGAAATTCTTGAATGCACGCTCGAGCAATTCGCCTTTCAACTTCCGAACGCGTTCGTATTTCACCGGCCCTCGTCGCAGCGCCACTAGATTCTCGTTAGCCATCGCGCTCTCGAACGCCTCGCGCGATAGTTCCTCTGGCGAACCAGGAGCGAGATGCAATGTCATCGGTTCAATCGCCATCGCGCTGATCGCGTTGTAAGGCGAATTATCGCGGCCGACCTCATTGATCGGTAGGAGTTGCACCACCCCAAATCTCGCTTCGCAACGCGAAGAGAGGAGTCAGAATACCCGCAATCTTATTTTCCGGGGATAGGTTCACCTACGAATGCCTCGACAGTTAAAAAGTTAAAAGCGTTGAAAAGTTAAAATGACTGCTGTTGTAGCTTTGTAACTGTTTTAACCTTTTAACGACCGGCCCCTATTCATCTGCCAGTCCTCCACAGTGAGTGTTGTCATGTCGAGCGTAGTCGAGACATCTCTGATTATTTGAAGCACAAAAAGCTAGAGATTCCTCCACTACGCTCGGAATGACAGGGTGGTTAAGCAACCCCGAATTTCGTCATTCGTGCTTCGTCATTTCGGCGCGTCAGCTCCGTTTCACTTCCCAATCTTCCAGGAGTTCGTTTTGGATTTCTTTCAGAAATCGTGACGGCCGCTGGAAAACATCACCGAATCCCGCATTCAATCGCATGTGCGGATAGCTCAGGTAAAGTTCGTCGCGCGCGCGGGTGATCGCCACGTAAAAGAGTCGGCGTTCTTCTTCAACGGCATCGCGCGTTTCGAGCGAACGCGAGCTCGGAAACATGCCGTCGGTCAACCAGATCACGAATACGGTGTGAAATTCCAGGC
>QHRA01000005.1 GCA_003221295.1 Verrucomicrobiota bacterium
ATTCGCTCATAACCGATCTGCACGTCTGGCAGGTTGGAACCGGAAAGTTCGCCGCCATCGTCTCGATCGTTGCGCATGAACCAAGAAGCTCTGATGAATACCGCGAGCTGCTTCGAGAGCACGAAGAGCTGGTTCATCTTACTATCGAGACGCAGCATTGCCGCGAGCATGAGCCACATTCGTAAGCGACACTCTTGAATGGGGCTGGTGATTTATTTCTGCGGCAGGAACACAGGCTTTCAGCCTGTGCGCCCAGCGGAGATTTTGTCCGCTGTTAAGCGATATTTCAGCGGAGTGTAACACCGCTGGGCACACAGGCCACAAGCCTATGTTCCAGCGCATTTGTGCGCTCCGGCGGCAATGGCTGCCACGTTGTCAATAAATCAACTGGCCGCGGCCAGTGACCGCGGCTACAACGGAGGCACCATGTTCTCAATCGGCAAATTTCTCGGTCACGACGAAAAGTTTTACGACCTCTTAGAAGCCAGCGCGCAGCAAGCCGATAGCAGTGTTCACCACTTGATCGATTTGCTGGCGAAGCTGGAGAAAAGCGAATCGTCAAGCAACCTCGACGCATTTGCCGAGAGCCGCCGCGAAGATAAACGAATCACCCAGCAACTAACCGAGGAACTTTCGAAAACGTTCATCACTCCGTTGGAGCGCGAAGACATTCAGGCGCTGGCCAGTGCGCTCTACAAAATTCCGAAGACAGTCGAGAAAATCAGCGAGCGGATTCTGATTTGTCCGGAGGACTTGCACGGGCACAATTTCCGGCGTCAGGTCGAACTCCTTGACCGCGCGGCCGAAGCGGTCTTGGCGATGGTCAAAGAATTGCGCAAGGGCACGGATATCCGCACTGCTCGCGAGATGAACGCGCGTTTGCAAACAATCGAAGGCGACGCCGACAAACTCGAACTCGAACTGTTGCGCGATCTTTATCACGGCAATTACACGCCCAAGCACATCATTTTCCTGCGCGATCTTTACGAATTACTCGAGAAAGTGATCGATCGCTGTCGCGATGCCGGCAACATCATCCTGCAAGTTGTCTTGAAATACGCGTAGTCGGCATCTACCGATGATCACGTTTTTCGTCGTTGTCTTCGCGGCGATTGTTTTCGAATACAGTAACGGGTTTCACGATGCGGCCAACGCCATCGCCACCGTCGTCTCGACCAAAGTGCTGACCCCGCGGCAAGCCATCGTGATGGCGGCGATTTTCAATTTAACCGGCGCCCTTTTAGGCGGCGCAGTCGCCTCCACCATCGGGAAAGGTTTGGTCGATACCGATGTCGTGAACATGGCGACGGTGTTGTGCGCTCTCATCGCTGCCTTCGCCTGGAATATTACGACCTGGTGGGTCGGTCTCCCGTCCAGTTCCAGTCATGCGCTTATTGGCGGCTTGTGCGGAGCCGCGCTCGCGACCGCGCGCGGAAACTGGTCGGTATTGAAATGGAACACCGGACTCTGGCCAAAGGTGGTTGTCCCGATGATTACATCGCCACTTGCCGGTTTCTTTCTCGGCGCTCTGGTGATGTTCGCACTTTTTGCGCTCTTCCATCGCTTTACGCCCGGTGCGGTCCATTCCGTTTTCGGCAAGCTGCAAGTTTTTAGCGCGGCCTGGATGGCACATTCACACGGCAGCAATGATGCGCAAAAAACAATGGGCATCATTACCCTCGCGCTTTTTACCGGAACGAAAGCGGGCAGCTTCGATCATTTGCCAGGCTGGCTGACTTTTTTGCAAATGCCGGCCTTCGCAATTCCGGCGTGGGTAAAGATTCTTTGTGCCATTACCATGGCGGCTGGCACCGCCGCAGGCGGCTGGCGAATTATCCGCACGCTCGGGCATAAAATGGTAAAGCTTCAACCGGTGCACGGCTTTGCTGCGGAAACGAGTGCGGCCCTCATCATTCAAACTGCAAGCGTTTACGGCATTCCGCTTTCAACTACGCACGTGATTTCGACCTCGATCATAGGGGTCGGCGCGGCTAAACGTTTCAGCGGGGTGAAATGGACCGTGGTGGAACGGATCATCTGGGCTTGGATTTTGACGCTCCCGGCCACTGGCTTGATCGGATTTACTCTAGCGCGCGCCGTGGCCGCGTTTTGATCAAGGAGCGGCGGTTTCCTAACCGCCGAGCTATAAGAAAGCGACTTTTTAGTCGCTCAATCTGAATGACTGGTGGCCGACGAAATCAACTCGAGAGCCGCCTTCAATTATGATTAGCGCGTGTCATCCCGAACCGCGCAGACGGCGAGGGACCTCCCGAGTCAGCAATAGGCGCACAAAATACATTGCTTGATCTTTGAGTTTAGGCGAGGTCCCTCGCTTGCGCTCGGGATGACAGGCACGGAACGGCGCTAACTGGCAAAATGCCAAACCGCAGGAAAGGGAAAGGGATCGCTCGTCCGCGACTCGTTAGTAAACATCCCGCTTATACCGCTTGTCCGCCTTCATTTGCTCGACGTAAGCCTGCGCTTCCTCAGGTGACTTGCCGCTTTGCTCTTGCACAATCGTGCGCAGTGCTGCATCCACGTCTTTCGCCATCTTCAACGCATCGCCGCAAACGTAAAAATACGCTCCAGCGTCGAGCCAGCGCCAAAGTTCAGCTGCGTTCTCCTGCATCCGATGTTGCACATAAACCTTGTGCTCCCGATCGCGCGAAAAGGCGCAATGCAGATGAGTAAGAATGTTCTGTTTCTTTAGCTCTTCGAACTCCTCACCATAATAGTAGTCATAGCTGGAACGCTGTGCGCCGAAGAACAGCCAATTGCGCCCACGCGCGCCGACCGCGCGACGCTCCTGCAAAAAAGCCCGGAAGGGCGCGATCCCGGTCCCGGGCCCAACCATAATAATATCAACATCGGCTTCCGGTAGATGAAAATGCTTGGCCACACTGGGGAAAACCGGGACGGGCTGATCATTGCAGCGCTCCGCCAGAAAGGTCGAAGCCACACCTTTGCGAAGGCGTCCGTGCGATTCGTAGCGAATGACATCGACAATGAAGTGGACGGACTCAGGAAAGACTCGCAAACAACTCGCCACCGAGTAAAGACGCGGTTGCAATTTCGTTAGCAGGCCAACGAACTCCTCGGGCGTAAATTTCGCCGAAGGATGTTGCAGGAGGAAATCGATCGCTTCCATCCCCCAGAGATAAACCTGCAGATCGTGTTTATGATCGGGGCGAAGCAACTCTTCTAGCAACGGGGCGGCCGAGGCCCGCTCGACGATCGCTTTCAAGAATTTCGGGGTCGGGGTGGTGATGGAATAGTTTCGTAGCAAGGCCTGTCGCAGCGGCGCTGTTTCGTTTTTTCCCGCTGGTACGATCTCATCACCGGTAGCGCCGAGTGCACGAATAATCTCTTCGACCAGCGGCGGATCGTTCGACGCGCAAACCGCCATCGAATCACCCGGTTCGAAGCTCAGCCCCGAACCGGCCAGCGAAATTTCGTGATGCCGCGTTTCCTTGTTCCGATTTCCTTCATTCAGCCGTCGATTAATGACCATTTTTCCGGGAAACGGATTAGTGCGAGAATACACTGGCGTCATTGCTTGCAACTACTCGGCGTCACGGCTGATGGCAAGTGCTCACGTCTGTCATTTCGAGCGTAGTCGAGAAATCTCTAACTAGTTACAAACTCCTTGCGGTAGTTCTTCAATCTACGGCGAAATCAAATTGACCACCGCCCTTCAATTGCAACATGGCGCGTGTCATCCCGAACCCCGAATGCTTGCGAGATGAGGGACCTCACGAGTACAGTGTTGAATACCCAAGTTAGCTTGTGTGATCCAAGAGTTTAGGCGAGGTCCCTCTCGTGCTCGGGATGACATGCATGGAGCGAGTCCGCTCATTGTTTAACACCTGCCTTGCGACACCAAATCGCGGCGCTAGCCTCTCGCGAGCGCGTTCTGCACGCGACCACTCATGAATCACGACCAAGCGCCGCAGGCTGTCCCGCTAATTGGTCCTCCGTCGCACGACCCCTACGCCGCTTTTCGCTTTGCCAACTTCAATCTCTACATGATGGGAAATTTTCTCGCCATCGTCGGTCGACAAATGTTGGCCGTAGCGGTGGAGTGGGAAATTTACCGACGCACACATTCGGCCACCGCGCTCGGATTGGTTGGCTTGGTGCTCGCGGTTCCGGTGGTTTGTCTGTCGCTGCCGGCGGGACATCTGGCGGACAAATACAGCCGCAAACACATCATCATGATCGCGCAGTTTTTCAGCACAATCGCGTCCGCCGCGCTCGCCATCGTTTCCTTGCGCGGGATCGCCGGAATTTTCGAGCGTCATCAATCGACCTTCCACTTCGACGATTTTTCGGTGCCGCTGATTTATCTATTGCTCTTTGTTTCCGGGACGGCCCGAACCTTTGCCTGGGCCGCGCGTAGTTCATTTTTCCCGACGCTGGTGCCGCGGGACGCTTTCGCCAATGCTGTCACCTGGAACAGCAGCGTTTTTCAAATCGGCTCGGTTGTTGGCCCGGCCATTAGCGGATTCATCGTCGCGCACATTAGCTTTTCCTGCGTTTACATCATCGACGCCATCTGCTCGTTTCTCTTTTTTCTTCTC
>QHRA01000223.1 GCA_003221295.1 Verrucomicrobiota bacterium
AACGAATCGCTCGAACGACCCGAGCTGGCGAGCGCGGTGGAGACCTTGCTCGCGGTAGGTGTTAACCCGAACTATCACAACGACAGTGCGAACTCATTTGCCCTCGCCCAATCAGTCAGCGCTGACATCGGTGTTCTGCGCGCCATTTTCGATGCCGGCGGCGATCCAAATGCTCGCGATGTCAAAGGCCAGCCGATCGTTTTCGACAACTGGTTCATGGAACCATTCAAAGGGCAACGTCCGCAACGGCGCGTCTCCTGCTCGATCGCGGAACCGACGTGAGCTCGATCAATCCGCTCCTCGACCGCTTCAGCCTGCTTCTCTACTGCGCGCACATGGGCGAGTTCGAACCGCAGGGCTATGTGGACGCGCTCGAACTATTAAACCGCAGCGCCGATTTCAAATACGCCGCCGATGACCGGACAGCGACGATTTCCCAGTATTTCATCTGACAATGGCCACACCACAGCGCTACCAAACATTCGTGGAACGTTCAATCACGCCCAGCGGCATGGGACAAGGTTTGCGGATGTTTGTCATATCCAGGTGTCCTATTCGGCCACTTACGGCGAATAAAAAAAGGCCGGGGAAATTTACCCAAACCACTACAATGCTGATTAGACTCTTGCATTAGTCGATAATCGATTGTCCGTGATCTTGTAGGTTCGCAAACGGCATGGGCGAAGGAATATCGCAAAACAGACAAGTTAATGGCCCCACCGCGGCCAACGGTCTAATCGCGAAATCTTTCGAGGACCGCCACATTGGCACATTCGCACGACCCGATCTTTTCATTGTTCTCGGGCTGGCGGTAATCACCTTTGGGATTTATGCGCAAGTCATTCGGCATCAGTTCATCACTCTCGATGATGGCTGGTATATTAAAAATAATCCAATGGTGAATCGCGGCGTTACCCTTGCGGGACTCGCCTGGGCATTCACCACTTTTTACGAGGCAAACTGGCATCCTCTGACGTGGATCGCACATATGATCGACAGTCAACTCTTCGGATTGAATGCAGGTGGCCACCTGCTGGTTAACGCACTAATTCATGTAGCAAACACATTGCTTGTCTTCGCGTTTCTGTCGCGAACAACACATGCTCGATGGCCAAGCGCGCTAGTGGCCGCTCTTTTTGCGCTTCATCCGTTGCATGTGGAGTCTGTCGCTTGGGCGGCTGAACGCAAAGATACGCTCTCAACATTCTTTGGGCTGCTATCGCTCATCTCTTACACACGTTATGCCGAGGAAAACTCACGAAAGTGGTATGCATGGACTGTCCTAACACTTGTGCTGGGGCTTCTGGCCAAACCGGTGCTGGTGACCTGGCCATTCGTAATGTTACTCCTCGACTACTGGCCGTTGCGCCGTTTAGAACGATGGACACGCCAGAAGAACTTCTTCGTCTGGATCGCGCCACTGCTACGCGAGAAATTGCCGCTCTTTGCCATTGTAGCTGCTTCCTGTGTCATCACTTTTTTTGCCCAGGCTCATTCAGGCGCTGTGCGCACATTCTCAGATGTTCCAATTGCGTTACGATTATTGAACGCGCTCATTTCGTATGCGAAATACTTACTGCTCACGTTCTGGCCCCATGATCTGGCCGTCTATTATCCATTCACGCCGATCGGCATACCGGCCTGGCAAATTGTCGCTGCGACGTGCCTGCTAACTGGGATTACGGCATTTTGCCTTTTTCAAAGTGAAATCCGCCCTTATCTCATCGTAAGCTGGCTTTGGTTCCTGGGAACGCTGGTTCCCGTTATTGGAGTAGTTCAGGTTGGCGGGCAAACGATGGCCGATCGCTACTTCTATATTCCGTCGATCGGCTTCTTCATTGCGCTCGTGTACGGATTAGCGGACATCGCAAAAATGCGACGCCTTGCGCCCTCGCTAGCCGGAGCGATAGCCGGCGCGGTTCTACTGGTTCTTGCTGCTCTTACGAACGCACAGATTCATCTCTGGCGTGACAGCTTTACCTTATTTAAGCATGCGCTCGCGGTCACTCCACCTAATCTCGTCATAGAGGACAGCCTTGGCATTGCCCTGGATGATAGCGGCCGGTACGACGAAGCAGCGGCGCATTTTGAGAAGGCCCTGCACGTACAGCGCGATCATTACGAGGTCCTGGTAAATATGGGTATTACCCGTTACCAGCAAGATCGGCTGCCAGAAGCCATCGAGTATTACCAAACGGCAATCTATTCACGGCCTGACGTGCCCGAAGCACACTCGCAGCTCGGTTTGGCACTGTGGAAGCAGAACCGTAACGAAGCCGCGTACGATGAAGTGCGCCGTGCGTCCCAGTTGGCACCAAAAGACGCAAACATTCGTAATTACCTGGGTATTGCGCTGGGGCGGTTGGGCAGGTTCTCGGAGGCTATTGATCAACTTCACGAGGCGCTGCGGTTGAATCCCAACAGTGCGGATGCTCATAACAATCTTGCGTTAGCTCTTCTGGCGTCCGGCAAAGCCCGCGACAGCATTCCGGAATTTGAGGCAGCATTGCGTCTGAACCCTGAGTTGCATAGCGCGGCCGACAACTTGCGTCGTGCTCAAGCACGATTGAAGTGATGCACTTGCTCTGAAAGGTTGCGTTCGGCAGCGCCTTTCAAGGATTGGAAGTCGCAGTTACTAACTTACTTCCTGCGAAAGAACAGATTCGTGTCCTGTTCTGGCCAAGTAGGGCTGCGGAACAAAGTGAGCGAACTGGTGGGGGAACGGCTAATTGGGTTGCCCCCCTTCACGTACAAAAAGTCTGGTTGAACTGTTTAGCTCTTCAGGAAGCGCCGTGCCATGCCAAGCGCACCAAGGGCAGCGCCGAGCAACATTACCGTTGCGCCACCGTCAGGAACACCCGTCCCGGAAGAACCGTTCGCCGAGAATGAGAATACCATATGTGAGTGTCCGCCCGCATTCTGCGTCGTGAAAGCCCAGGTCATGGGTGTGGCGTCAAACCCAGCGGGGCCGGTTTCAATTCCGTGTCCCTCGATAGAAAGGAAAGTCGCACTCTGACTCACGACCGTCGACGACATTAGATTGAAAGTAAACCCGGCAACACTCCAGAGACCCGGAGTCGGCGTCGATGGATTGAATATCCAAGGTTGCGCCATGGTGACTTGCGTCCCAGGAAGTATCATAGCAAAAGTGCCAGTATTACCGGGCTGAACCGTGCTATGGCCGGGATTACCGAAAGTGTCGAACCAAACGTTCACTCTGTGGGCCATATTCAAAGAGCTTGAATCAAACTGGACCGCCCCACCGAGTTGGATGGTTCCGGTGATTGGAACAGCCTGAGCTTGCTGACTGAAAAGTGCGCAACTGAGTGCGCCCATAGCTAAAACCGCGAGAATTGTCTTCTTCATTGTGTTTCGCTTCGGTTTTTAAACATGTTTCGGTTTCGAAAGTTTTACACCCAAAACTCGCTTGTCGCCACCCATAAAACACAAAGTGGTTTGCCGGTGACGTTCCTGGGGGCGATATTTTTCGCGCGTAGCCTCAAGGGTCGGTCGACTCCGCCTTGAACGGGTAACTTACTACTCATGATCTTTTCACCACCTTTCGTTTTCAGGTATGTCGATTTCGACATAGCTGGAAATTCTCATTTGCCATTGCGACTTCAAGGTGAAGGTCCGGTTTACGCTCTAAGGACATACCGATTCACGCAGAAACATAGCCATAAGAATTCTCCCAACCAGTTTCTCGCCGGACGAGGCAAAGAACGTCGCGAGAACGTTGTTGCCGGACATTCTTTCTTATGACCCTCGCGAGTCGGTGCGCTACCCGCACAATGGTCGCACACTAACGGACGACGTTGTCGATCTTTTCTTCTCTATCTACAAGAACGCAAAGGTCACAGATAATGTCGGGCCGCACGGCGACCTTCTGGGCGAGTTCCCTACCTCGGGCCGCCACACACTGTGGCGAAACAATTGTAAGGAGGAATCTATGTCAGCAGTGAAGCTAGATGATGCGCGGCGCGTGATCAGCGCGGCGGAAAAGAAAGCCAGCGAAATTGGGCAGCCAATGAATATCGCGGTGACTGACGAAGACGCCCAGGAATTCTTTGATTACTGTCTTCAGTGCTGCTTTTCCTCGCAGAGTTTCTGAAAGCGGGGATCGTTCCGCAGCGGATCGAACATCGGATCGAGCCGGAGCAGCGCGGAAGTGAGCGGCACGTTTTGCGTAGCCAGCGGGCCAGCATAGGGTGTCGAGAGCACTTTCTGTAACGCGGCGATGGCGCGGTCAAGTTCGCCCATTTGCGCGACTACCCGGGCGAGAAACTCAATTCGAGCCGGGCCATCCACTGCGTCTTTTTCGAGTGGCACGACGGTCACCCCCTTCTCGACAAAAGCAAACGCGGCGGCTTTGTCGTTAAGGCCCATATTGGTCAACGCGAGATCGCCAATCAGGAAATAATTTTCCGGCTGTTCTTTGAGAAAAGGATCCAGTTCACTGCGTGCCTGTCTCCAACTTTCCTGCGCTGCGGCATGGTCGCCGGCGACTTCTTGCGCCCAGCCTAACCAAAAGCGCAGTTCGCCATTGTAATAACCCAAGGCTGGATCAGGCTTGGCATTCTTCGACTGCTTTCTAAGGTTCCTCGTGCCGCAATGATCATAGCTACTGTCGCCCTGGTTTTGTTCGTAGGCCTCGTCAGTGTGACGCTGTTGGGAGGTCATGTGCGTCGGCTCCTTAGCCCGGAGCAGCTGAGTGCTGAATCTAAGGACGTCGTGAAACTTGCACTAGGGCTTGTCGCGACCATGACTGCTATACTCTTGGGGCTACTCATCAGTTCGGCCAAGAGTGCGTTCGACACCGCGCGAAGTGAAGTGATGCAGATGGCAGCGAAAGTCACCTTGCTCGACCGTGTGCTGGTGCTTTACGGACCGGAAACAGCGGACGCCCGCCGCGCCCTTCGTGACGCGATCGCCGAGGGAGTCCGGCGTACGTGGCCAGCGGACCAAAGCGGTGCGGTACGGTTAGAGCCGAACCAGAAAATGGGTGACGCCGTTTACGAGGCGATTAGTCATCTCAGGCCGCAAGACGAGGCGCAACGTGGTCTTAAAACAGAGGCGGCAAGCCTTATGGTACAGCTGGCAGAGCTTCGAGCACTCGTGCAAGCACAGGCGGTTTCGTCGGTTTCAAAGCCGTTGCTGATCGCGTTGATCTTGTGGCTCGTGGTGATCTTCTTTGGGTTCAGCCTGCTTGCACCGTCCACCGCTACAAGCACTTTCGCTCTGATCGCGGGGGCGTTCTCCGTCGCGTGCGCCGTCTTCATAATATTGGAGCTCGACCACCCATTTGCCGGCGTTATCCGAATTCCCAGCGACCCGATGATAAACACGTTGCGCGATCTCGCCAAGGACAGCCCCTAAGTGGCCGCGTGAAACGTCCCATCCTCCTCGTAGCCTCCTGGCTTCTAGCAACCTTCGTGGGAGTCCGTTGTGCTGTTTTCCTGTGATGTCAAACTTGTTTGACTGGTTGCTTGTTCTCCTGCTGCTACTTGCCGTTGGTAGGCTAGCCGCAGTTGAGCCACCACCTAATCCGGCAGTGGCAGACGAATTGAAACAACTAAACGATCGAACCATCCTAAACACTTACCTGTCGTGGGAGTCAGAATGGAATCAATTCAAACACGGAGAAGAAAAAGCAGTTTGGACCCTATCGGGATTATGGGGATGGTCTGCGAGCGACTGGCAAGACTGGGGCGTACGTTTTAAGTTGCCTTTTGCTTATCGCCGAAGTGATCAACCATCAGATCACGCTGACGTCGGCGGTATTGGTGATGGTGAGATTGGAGCAGGGACAGCCTTTCGTTTGAGTCGAGCGTGGCGCACTGCCGGTGGTATCGAGTTGCATGCCGATACCGCTTCAGATTCCGCGCTTGCTGAAAAGGTGTTGCGTTTAAAGTCGGGTTGGGGAGTCGCACATGACTTTAGCCACTGGCTGACGGTAACGCTCAATGCCGACTACAACCATTCCATTGCCGAAAGAGATGGTGTTCCGCCGCAGCGTTATTTTGAACTGTCGCTACCCGCGACGGTAATTCTTCCGCAGGCTTGGTCAATACACGCGCAATACAAAACGACTGTCGATTTTGAGAATGACGATCGGTGGAGTCACAGGATAAGCGCAGGCATTGCGAAGCGTCTTTCAAAAGTCCCGGTTGTCTTTAGCGCTACATTGGAAAAGCCGCTTAGTAGCAGTGCAGAGAAATTTAGGGTCAGCGTGACCATCGTCTACTATTTCCAACGGTACCACTCACCGAGATAGCTGGGCCCGGGAGGTTGCGGCTTAGCACGCATCACTTAGCGATTTTCTCCACCTAGTTCCAAGTAAAGTCGCCGCGAGTGCGCACCCCGATTCAACGTTTATAATCGCAGTCAACTTTTCATCCGCGTACACAACGAAACGCTTTCCGTCGTCGCGATGTGCGTCTGCAATCCAGATCGTTCGCCCCTTAGAATCAATCAATGAGACCTAGCCCAAACTCCAACCCGGCTTTGCTGAGATTGTCAGTCGAACTGTCCGGCACAACGGCTATTTATCCTTCCATTAAAGTGACTAACGACTTCTTTGATTCCGGCGTTCCCCGGCAATGAACGCGCTTGATGAAGCTGACCTCACTGGGGAAGGATAGCAATCCAAGATTGGCAGTGACAATGATCGTGTACGTATCGGTGTGTCACCGAACATGGCCAGTGCACCTCTGATGCCCTTTCCCTCATGCCGCGATTCAGTCCGACCGCTCGCCCCGGAAATTTGCCGTTGGGACTCCCTGCAACACTGGTCCCTTGATCCGTGCAGCAGGGTTTCCAGTTCGCTCGGCGGCGAGATTGCTGATGTGATCGCGTCGGCTTATTTGTCCGCCGCGGCAGGTGTAGTCCAAGCGAGTTTCTGAAAGCGGGGATCGTTCCGCAGCGGATCGAACATCGGATCGAGCCGGAGCAGTGCGGGCGTGAGCGGCGCGTTCGCAACTATTGGGCTATCATGCGGTATTGAAAATAGTTTCTGTAAAGCGGAGATGGAGCGGTCCGATTCTCCCATCTGCGCAGTCACTCTAGCGAGAATCTCGATCGCATTCGGACCAAACAAAGCATCCTTCTCCATCGGAACCAGAGCGATCATGCGTTCTGCTAGAGCTAAGGCGGCCGCCTTGTCACCCAAACCCATATTGATCAACGCAAGATCTCCAATCAGCGCAAGATTTTCCAACTGCTCTTTGAGGAAAGGTTCCAATTCGCTGCGCGCCTGTCGCCAACTTTCCTGGGCAGCGGCATGATCGCCGGCGACCTCTTGCGCCCAGCCCAACCAAAAGCGCAGTTCGCCATTGAAGTAACCCAATGCTGGGTCAGGCTTGGCCAGTATTTCCTTTAGTCGAGAGATGATTTGTGCAGGGTGGCGCTCCAGGATCGCTTCATAAGCTTGCGCTTCCACGGCGGGGGCGTCGTCAGCGTTCGGGTGCAGCGGAGCGAGGAGGGCCGACGCGCGCGGAAGGTCGCCTTCGGCTTGTGCGATAGCCGCCTTGAGCACCAGTGTATCCACGTCATCCGGTGTGATAATGAGAACCTGATCGAGCTTTCGTAGTGCTTCGGGGAAACGACCAAGAATGCTGTAGGAAATCGCGTGCTGGAGGAGTAGGTTAACATTGCGAGGGTCAAGCCGCTCGGCTTGGTTGAAATAGGCCTCGCTTTGATCCCACTGACCTCGCCTGCGCGCGACATAGGCCAGCAGTTCCGGAATCTGGCTAGCGTTGGGCAGGAGCTGAGATGCTTGCTCGAAATAACGTACCGCAGTGTCGTAATCCTTGAGGCAGGCGTAGTGGTAATGCCCCTTGGCCAATATAGCCTCTCCAAGGTTAGGCTGAAGAGTGAGTGCAGTCTCGGCTGCCTGCCGGGCCTCTTCTCGCAGAGCAAGCGTTGGTTGAAGACTCTGGATAATGTAGCCAGTCGCATCCACGTATGACAGCAACGCCCAGCTAAGAGCGAACTTCGGGTCCAATTGCACCGCTTCCTTGAGATACTTCTGTGCGCCAAGAGCGTTCGCGGGGGTGGTGCCAGCTTTCAAATTATAAGCCAGGCCGCGCAGGTAAGCATCGTAAGCCTCGGGATTGTCTGTCGGTTTGACGGCAATGACTTGCTCTTCCTGACCGGTGAGGTGCGCTCGCAACTGCTCGGCGATGGCTTTCGCCACCTCACTCTCGACCGAAAAAATGTCGGTCAGTTTGCGATCAAAAGTATCGGCCCAAAGATGGGAATCATCGGCCGCTTTGATTAGCTGCACGTTTACGCGGACGGCCTCGCCGCTCTTCTGCACGCTGCCTTCCACGATGTGGGCCACGCCAAGTTGCTTGCCGATCTCGGGCAGGTTTTCCGGCGCGCTTTTGTAATGCTGCGTGGACGTACGCGAGATGACTTTGAGATCAGCAATTTTCGCCAAACGAGTGAGAATTTCGTCCTGGATGCCGTCGGCAAAGTAAGCGTTGGCTTTGTCTTCGCTCAAATTTGCAAACGGAAGCACGGCAATGCTCTTTTCGACGATCGCCATCGCCGAGCGCGTCGGCCTCCGCGTAAAGAAGGCGAAGGCAGCGACAATCGCGGCAAGCACCAGCAGGGCAATGGCCACTTCCGCCCAGCGCACCCGCGTGCGATGTTTCTTAACCGCCTCGAGCTTTTTGGGCAGTTGCGGATTGCCGACTTCATCCGAATAGAGATTGCTGATTTCGATGCGGACGCCGTGTTTCACTTCGCACGAGCCAAGGTCATGCAAGAGCGGCCGCCAACGGTCGTGCTGTTCCAGATCTTCAGCGACATGTTTGGAGACGAAGATGTGGCCGGCGTCGCCACAATCCATCACCCGTTGTGCCATGTTGATCCCCGCCCCGGCGATGTTCTGGCGCTGGTTCACATCGACCACTTCGTTGACGGGACCGCTGTGAATTCCCATTCGCAGAGCGATTCGCGGATGCTCTTTCAGGGCTCGCGCAATTTCCAAAGCGCATTGCGCCGGTGCCTCAGGGTCTGTCCGGAAAACAAGCGCCATCCCATCGCCCGTCGGGAGCCGGATCAGTTTTCCTTCGGCCTCGGCTTCGCGAAATTCCCTGGTGCCGCTAACGAGTTCATTGAGCTCGCGCAGCAATCCGCTTTGCTCGTTAACGAGCAATTTCGAGTAGCCTACGATGTCAATGAACAAGACGTGCCCAATCTGCAAACGGGTTTGTTCTTCGGCCGGCATCTTCTGAGCTTACCGAGTGGCCATGCAACCCGCCTATATCATTCTTTCGGCGCGAGGGAGGCGACGATTTTCTCGAAGCGCGGATCGCCGCGGAGCGGGTCCCAGACCGGGAACAGTTTTAAGGCACCGTAGCTCAGCATGAGCGATGCGGTTGGAGCACGCAGCCCAGCTTCCAGTTGCTGCAAGGCAAGCTCCTTGTCGCCCGCCCACGCTGCCGTGATGGCGAAGTATTGAAGGACGCGGCTGCCGTTGTTGACGTCTTTTTCCATCGGCATGACTGCGATAGCGCGACGGCCTTCGTCCAACGCCAGGTCTTTCCGCGCGAGAGCAGCGTCAATTAAACCCAGGACGCAGAGGTCTGGGCCGAAGTCTGGCTGCGCCTGCACGATTTTTTCCTGCTGCGCGCGAGCCGCTTCAAACGCAGTGTGCGCTCTTGCCTCGTCTTTGGTCATCCGTGCCAGCAATCCTTCGCCAAAGCTGCGGCTCAGAGTAATCGCGCTGTCGCCCCAACAGGGACTGTCGCCCAGCGCGACGAGCGCGCGCTCGGCCGCAGCCTGATCGCGTTCAGCCAGCGCGCACTGGAACCAGGTATCCGCCGCGTTAGCAATTGCGCCCGGTCCTTGCCCGAGGATTGCGTCGATCGTCTGGTGGAGCGGGCGAGTGTCTCCTTTCCAGAAGAATTCAAACGCGTTACGATTCGCCCGCGTTTCGACGTTGTCGGGCACGATGCTGAGCGCCCGATCCAGCGCAGCGATCGCCTCGGCATAGCGCCCCAATTGTTGGTAACTGAGCGCAATCTGTTGCAGCGTAAAAAAGTTACGCGGGTCAAGCTCCACCGCGCGCTGGAGATTGCGCAGTCCTTCTTCCTGTTGACCGCGCCGACGCAAAATGTAGCCGGTTAGTTCGAAGATGCGCGGATCATTCGGTAAAACCCGGCGCGCACTCTCCAACTCAGCCAATGCGCCGGCATAGTCGCGCCGCCCGTAATAAAGATATTGCGCGCGCGCCAAATGCGTTTCGCCAGCATCCGGTCGCAGCCGTGTCGCAGCTTGGAGAGCAGCTTCAGCCAAAGCGAGCCGGGCTGGAGTATGGTCAAAGCCGATCCCTGCGTAGAGCGTTTCGTGCGCGTAGGCAAGCTGGCAGTAGGCGTCAAAGAATGAGGGATCGCGCTTCACCGCCTCATCCATTAGCTCGATCGCCTTCCGCACGTCTGGGTTGCCCGTCACGCTGAAACTTGCCGTGAGCAGAAGTGACTTCGCCCGGCTGTACAGGTCGAATGCCGCCAGATCAGTAGTAGGCGGCTGCTCGATCGCTTTCTTCTCGTTAGGTGAAAGCTTCGCTTGCAACTGGTCGGCAATGGCTTTGGCGATCTCGCTTTGAATGGCGAAGACATCGGCCAGGTCGCGATCGTAGGTCTGCGCCCAGAGATGCGCGTCATTGCGAGCATCGATTAACTGCGCGTTCACCCGAACCTTGTTGGCGGCCCGCTGCACGCTGCCTTCCACCACATGCGCCACGCCTAACTCTTCCCCAATCTTGCGCAGGTTACGTGCAAGTCCGCTCTGATACTGCATTACCGAGGTGCGGCTGATGACTTTCAGGTCCTCGATCTTTGCCAGGTCGGTTAGGATTTCGTCCTGCACGCCGTCGGTGAAGTACGCATTCTCTTTGTCGCTGCTAAGATTTTCAAACGGCAGGACGGCGATGCTTTTGTCGAGCACGCGCAAGGCCGAGGTAGTCGGGCGGTGCAAAAAGAAAAACGTGCCGCCGACAATCGCTCCCAGCACGAGCAGCGCGATTGCAACCGTCGCCCAGCGCACATGAGCGCGGTGTTTCTTAATTGTCTCAAACTTCTTCGGCGCTGCGGCGTTGCCCGCTCCATCGCCAGACAGATTTACGACACCGACGCGGACGCCATGCTTCACTTCACATTCACCAAGATCGTGCAGAAGCGAACGCCACCGCGGATACTGCTCCAAATCTTCTGCGACATGCCGCGACAACAGGATGTGTCCGGCATCCCCACAGTCCATGATTCGTTGTGCAATGTTAATACCCGTTTTTCACTTTTTCTACCAATACGCGCGCGCGCGAGAGATAGTTGTGACGAAATCACCTACGCACAAGGTCAACGGTGCCAACAGTCAGAGTAGCTATGCGCTGGACGGTCGGGCCGTGACGCTTTCGATTTTACCGGCTGACTGCTGGCGCGAAAACATTCGCTGCAAGCCGAAGAGCGTCGCTACTGACCCGAGCATAAGCAGAATTGTGCTGCCAGAGTCAGGAACTGGCGTGCACCAAAGATTATACTGTGAGTAGATAAAGCCGTCGACCGGCGGATGCACGGTCCACATCGAGTCGTCGGGCGAGAAGGCAACCGTGCCGAGAATCGGCGGTGAAGTAAGATTCCACTCATCGGACGTGTTTGTGGTGCCCGGTTTCATGACCAGCCAATAAGTTGTTCCCATAAAGACCCCACTTTCTGCAGCGTTGGATCTGCACAGCCGCTACAGCGGGCTAGGCAGCATGGTTCATGAAGGCAACTCGCAGCCGCGGATGCGTTTTCCGACCGAAGCAAACATCCTTCGAGCAGAGGTTGAAGTACTTCGCAAACTCCTTAAAAGATATGCGGAGCCTCTCCGTAGTAATGCGGAAGCGCTAAAAAGTACTGCGAAAGCTTTCCGAAGATTATCGAAGCCTTTCCGAAATTACTGCGGAACCTCTAAAAAGTACTGCTAAGGCTTTTCCGAAGATCATCGAAGCCTCTCCGAAGTACAGCAAAGCGCTTCCGGAAATTGGAAAATGGCCGGAAATGACAAAGGAAAATTTAACCTGGTGCCAACGCAGGGTCCGAAAAACCCCGACACTCGGATCAGTCTAAGATCCGATTGTAACGCGACGCCATAATTACTATAATGTTGGCCTAACTGGCAGCCGTCGAGCGGACGTGGGGGCGTGGGGTTTTTGTCCACGGCGGCTGCCATGAAGCCTCGGCAGCGGTAGCTTGCACGAATTGCTTCCCGAAGGGTCGAAAGTCCGCATTCAACTTTGCCCGACACGCGCCATAACCGATCGCATCGTGCTTTGCCTTCTCGCCAAGCCAGTAGGGCGCTACTCCCTCCGATTCAAAGCACTCCCACCCACCGCGAAACGGCCGTATTTCAATGACTCTGCTCAGTTGTACAAGATTTACAGACCGACCCCTTTCTTCCCCGGCTCGTCCGCCATTGGAGCGTCGATACGACGGCATGTCCAATGCTACTAAAAACGTAAACTGTAAAATAATGAAAACCCCACCACTAAACCAAAAGGGATTTACTCTCGTGGAGATCATGATTGTTGTCGCAATCATTGCATTGCTCGCGGCCATTGCAGTGCCGGATTCATGCGCGCACGCAAGCGTTCACAGGCCAGCCGTATTTTGAATAATTTACGGATAATTGACTCAGCGGTTGACCAATACGCGATCGAGAATAACAAAAAGACCAACGACCCAGTTGGCACAGCCGATTGGACGAGCTACGTCAAGAAAGGTTCTTCCCTGTACAACACCGGCAGCAGTGTCTTTCGCACGGCGTATGGTTCACAGACGGTAGATCAAATTCCCAGAGTCCCTTCAAGTGACTACAACGTATTATCTGACGTCGCTGGGACAGGCTTCTGGTCACCCTACGGACCCTAAGAAAATCGCGTTTCGTGCCGAGGGATTTGGTTCTACAAGGCGAGCTGAGCAAACCAGCGCTGCAAACGACGGAGAACAGTCAGTAAAGCGATACTTCCCTCTGACGAGATAGACGAGATCGACGCTGGAATTCTTTCGTGTTTCCGCAGCCAGGCAAGGTTATCGCCGGTAACGCGCGTACCCGCGCCGGTTAGCGAGGTTATTTTGTGCTGCAAATGTCAAGGCGGGTGCCTACACGAACGGTCCAAGCTCCCCATGAGGAGTCAGCGCGTGCCTAACGGAATTCTTCTGACTGGCCGCAGTAAACTGCTAGCTCGATCCGTCCATCCGTGGCGAGTACGGAATCCATTCCATCGCCATCCCGCAGGATTCAGATCGTCGTGGAATATCGGAATCTTATCTCCGTGGGAAATTCTCGCGAGAATCGAAGGTCCCTATTTAGATAAACACGGCCGAGACACACGGGAAGAGCGTTCCTTTTAATACCCGAAATCCTTCCCGGTTGGATTTCAGGGATTCAAAGGGAATGACATCTGTTGCAAAGCGTTGGTGGTTTTGGCTGATCATTGTCTTGGCAGTAGCCTTCATTGTCATTCACATCTACTTGGCGATTTGGGTACGTGACTATGTCAACCGCAAGCTTTCGGAAATTCCCGGTTATCATGCGCACGTCGCGGCAGTAACGCTCCATCTTTGGCGCGGTGCCTACCAGATTCATAACCTCGACATCAAAAAAA